>NZ_JBEOWI010000035.1:15765-99688 GCF_040296005.1 Kitasatospora sp. NPDC002551
CATCAGATCGCGGTCATACCGCGCCCGACGGTCATGACCCGCTCAGATCGCGGTCATACCGCGCCCGACGGTCATGACCCGCTCAGATCGCGGTCATACCGCGCCCGACGGTCATGACCCGCTCAGATCGCGGTCATGACGTGCTTCACGCGGGTGTAGTCCTCGAAGCCGTAGGAGGACAGGTCCTTGCCGTAGCCCGACTTCTTGAAGCCGCCGTGCGGCATCTCGGCGACCAGCGGGATGTGGGTGTTGATCCAGACGCAGCCGAAGTCCAGGCGGCGCGACATCCGCATGGCGCGGGAGTGGTCCTTGGTCCACACCGAGGAGGCCAGCGCGAACTCCACGCCGTTGGCGTAGCCGACGGCCTGCTCCTCGTCGGAGAAGCTCTGCACGGTGATGACCGGGCCGAAGACCTCGTTCTGGATGATCTCGTCGTCCTGCCGCAGGCCGGAGACGACGGTCGGGGCGTAGAAGAAGCCCTTGTCGCCGACCCGGTGGCCGCCGGCCTCGACCTTGGCGTGCTCCGGCAGGCGCTCGATGAAGCCGGAGACCTGCTTCAGCTGGTTGGCGTTGTTCAGCGGGCCGTACAGCACGTCCTCGTCGTCCACGCCACCGGTCTTGGTCTCCGCCGCGGCCTTGGCCAGCGCCTCGACGAAGGCGTCGTGGATCGACTCGTGCACCAGCACGCGGGTGGCGGCGGTGCAGTCCTGGCCGGCGTTGAAGAAGCCCGCCATCGAGATGCCCTCGACGGCCTCGGCGATGTCGGCGTCCTCGAAGACCACGACCGGGGCCTTGCCGCCCAGCTCCAGGTGGACGCGCTTGACGTCCTTGGAGGCGGACTCGGCGACCTGGATGCCGGCGCGCACCGAACCGGTGATGGAGGCCATCGCCGGGGTCCTGTGCTCGACCATCAGACGGCCGGTCTCGCGGTCGCCGCAGATCACGTTGAAGACGCCGGCCGGCAGCTCCAGCTCCGCGAGGACGCCGCCGATGATCTCGGCCAGCAGCACGGTGGAGGCCGGGGTGGTGTCGGAGGGCTTCAGCACGACGGTGTTGCCGGCGGCGATGGCCGGGGCGAACTTCCAGACCGCCATCATCATCGGGTAGTTCCACGGCGCGACCTGGGCGCAGACACCGACCGGCTCACGGCGGACGATCGAGGTCATGCCGTCCATGTACTCACCGGCGGCCTTGCCCTCCAGCAGGCGGGCGGCGCCGGCGAAGAACCGGATCTGGTCGACCATCGGGCCGATCTCCTCGGAGAGGGTCAGCGCCCGCGGCTTGCCGGTGTTGCGACACTCGGCGTCCACCAGCTCGTCGGCACGGGCCTCGACCGCGTCGGCGACCTTGAGCAGCACCTTCTGCCGGGTGCTCGGGGTGGTGTCGCGCCAGATCGGGAACGCGGCCGCGGCGGCGTCCATGGCGGCGTCCACGTCGGAGGCGCCGGACAGCGGGGACGTCGCGTAGACCTCGCCGGTGGTGGGGTCGACGATGTCGAGCGTGCGGCCGTCGGCCGCATCGACGAACTCACCGTTGATGTAGTTGCGCAGCGTGCGAAGGTCGCTCACGGGTCTCTCCTCGGTCTCGGCCTGCGGCGTTGCAGAATCCGGCGCCATGGTACGTCGGCCGGACCGGCCGACGAAGGGCGCCGAGTGGCCGCGCCGGAAGTGCCGCGGTCCACTGGTTTGGCGGAATGCGCGCGGCGCTGCGGGGCCGCGCGCGTACCGCAGCCAGGGTAGCCCGACGACTGCCGGTATCGACAGGCCGGCCGCGCACAGACGATGAAATCCGCATGGGTTTTCCAAGATCACGACGAAATCAGCAGTTTCCGCGCTTGCGAACACGGGAACGATCGGGCACAGTGGCGGCGTGGCCAACCGCGACCGGAACGCCAGCGTTCCCCTCGACGCCGCCTCCAAGGCGATCATCGAGCAGCTCCAGGAGGACGGGCGCCGCCCGTACGCCGCCATCGGCAAGGCCGTCGGCCTGTCCGAGGCGGCCGTGCGGCAGCGCGTCCAGAAGCTGCTCGACCAGGGCGTGATGCAGATCGTCGCCGTCACGGACCCGCTCACCGTCGGCTTCACCCGCCAGGCGATGGTCGGAATCCGGGTCGAGGGCGACATCGAACCCGTCGCCGACGCGCTGGCCGCCCTCGACGAGGTCGACTACGTCGTCTGCACCGCGGGCTCGTTCGACCTCCTGGCCGAACTGGTCTGCGAGGACGACGAGCACCTGCTCGAACTGATCAACAAGCGCATCCGCGCGCTTCCCGGCGTGCGGAGCACCGAGAGCTTCGTTTACCTGAAGCTCCGGAAACAGACCTACACCTGGGGCACCCGATGACAGCCGACCCGGCGCAGAAGGACCTTTCCAAGACCGCCTACGACCACCTGTGGATGCACTTCACCCGCATGTCGTCGTACGAGAACTCCCCCGTGCCGACGATCGTCAAGGGCGAGGGCACCTACGTCTGGGACGACAAGGGACGCAAGTACCTCGACGGCCTCGCCGGCCTGTTCGTCGTCCAGGCCGGCCACGGCCGTGAGGAGCTCGCCGAGGCCGCCGCCAAGCAGGCCAAGGAGCTCGCCTTCTTCCCGGTGTGGAGCTACGCCCACCCGAAGGCCGTCGAGCTGGCCGAGCGTCTGGCCAACTACGCCCCGGGCGACCTGAACAAGGTCTTCTTCTCCACCGGTGGCGGCGAGGCCGTCGAGACCGCCTGGAAGCTCGCCAAGCAGTACTTCAAGCTGATCGGCAAGCCGACCAAGTACAAGGTCATCTCGCGCGCCGTCGCCTACCACGGCACCCCGCAGGGCGCCCTGTCCATCACCGGCCTGCCGGGCCTGAAGGCCCCGTTCGAGCCGCTGGTGCCGGGCACCCACAAGGCCCCGAACACCAACATCTACCGCGCCCCGGCCTTCCTCGCCGGCCCCGACGGCACGGTCGACCCCGAGGCCTACGGCCGCTGGTGCGCCGACGAGATCGAGGTGGCCATTCTCAACGAGGGCGCCGAGACCGTCGCCGCCGTCTTCGTCGAGCCGGTGCAGAACGCCGGCGGCTGCTTCCCGCCGCCGCCCGGGTACTTCCAGCGCCTGCGCGAGATCTGCGACCGCCACGACGTGCTGCTGGTCTCGGACGAGGTCATCTGCGCCTTCGGCCGCCTGGGCACCATGTTCGGCGCCGACAAGTTCGGCTACCAGCCCGACATGATCACCTGCGCCAAGGGCATGACCTCGGGCTACTCCCCGATCGGCGCCACGATCATCTCGGACCGCATCGCCGAGCCGTTCTACAAGGGCGACAACACCTTCCTGCACGGCTACACCTTCGGTGGCCACCCGGTCTCCTCCGCGGTGGCGCTGGCCAACCTCGACATCTTCGAGCGCGAGGGCCTGAACCAGCACGTGCTCGACAACGAGGCCGCCTTCCTGGGCACCCTGAGCAAGCTGCGCGACCTGCCGATCGTCGGCGACGTCCGCGGCAACGGGTACTTCTACGGCATCGAGCTCGTGAAGGACAAGGTCACCAAGGAGTCCTTCAACGACGATGAGGTCGAGCGCGTCCTCTACGGCTTCCTGTCGAAGGCCCTCTTCGACAACGGCCTGTACTGCCGCGCCGACGACCGTGGCGACCCGGTCGTCCAGCTGGCCCCGCCGCTGATCTCCGACCAGTCGACCTTCGACGAGATCGAGCAGATCCTGCGGACCAGCCTCACCGACGCGTGGGCGAAGCTCTGATCCCCGGCTTTCCTTTCCCACCCTCCGTCACAGGGCGGTCCCGCTTCGGCGGGGCCGCCCTGCGGCGTTCCCGGCCCGGTCCCCGGCCACCCGCGGCACCTGCCACCGACCCGCTCTTCGGAGCGCTCTTCGGACCGCTCTTCGGATCAAACACGCCTGATTGCGGGTGATTTGCCCTGGATGGAGCAGTGTGCCGCGCCCGCGCCCAGGCCCGATCGTTCTAATCTGACGACTGTCATATCCCTGCGGCCCCCAGGACGGAACCTCATGGCAGCGGCCCCTCCTGACAACGACGTGCTGTGGGCCCGGGGGATCGTCAAGTCCCATCACGGCACCCCCGCCCTGCGCGGCGTCTCGCTCGGGGTCCGGGAGGGCGAGGTCCTCGCCGTCACCGGCCCGCGCGGCTCCGGCAAGAGCACACTGCTCGGCTGCCTCTCCGCCCTGCTCCCCGTCGACGAGGGCGAGGTCTGGTTCAACAGCGCCCCCGTGCACACCCTCGGCCGGGCCGGCCGGGAACGGCTGCGCCGCGACCGCTTCGGCTTCGTCGGCTCCGAGCCCCACCTGGTGCCCGAACTGACCGCCCGGGAGAACGTCGCCCTGCCGCTGCTGCTGGCCGGTGCCGGCGGCAAGGCCGCCCACACCGCCGCCGACGAGTGGCTCGAACGCCTGGACATCGGCGAGCTCGCCAAGGTCCGGCCCGACCGGCTGCTGCAGAGCCAGCGCCAGCGGATCGCCGTCGCCCGGGCCCTCGCCCCGCTCCCCCCGGTCGTCTTCGCCGACGACCCCACCGCGCCGCTGCACCGCGAGACCGCCGACCAGGTCCTGCGGATACTGACCAGCGCGGCCCGCTCCCACCAGCTCACCCTCGTGCTGGCCACCCACGACCCCGAGCTCGTCCGGTACGCGGACCGCGCCGTCGCCCTCGTCGACGGACGCCTCACCGGCCCCGTCGCACCCGTGCCGCGCGCCCCCGCCGCCCCCGGCACCGCCGGGACCACCGCCGTCCCGGCCGCCGGCCACTGAGGGGGCCGGACGTGTTCTACCTCCGTCTGGCCCGCGGCTACCGGGCCCTCGACCTCGGCCGCTGGCTGCTGACCGCCCTGGCCGGGGCCGTCGTCGCCGCCTTCCTGCTGCGCGCCCTCGGCCGGGCGATGAGCGACCCGGTCGCCGGCTCCGACGCGCTCGTCCGGCTGCTCTGGTGCCTGCCCCCGCTGGCCGCGGTCGCCTGGTTCGCCGCCGTCGCCGCCCGCGCGCTGCCCGCCCGGCGGGCCGAACGGATCACCGGCCTCACCACCGCCGGGGCCGGGGCCGCCCGGATCCGCGCCCTGATCGCCGGCGAGGTCGCGCTCGCCTGCGGCACCGGCGCCGGCCTGACCCTGCTGCTCTTCCTGATCCTGCGCAACGACATCGCCGGCCCCGCTCTCGCCGACGAACTCGGCATGGGCGTGGCGCTGCCGGCCGCCGCGCCGGTCGCCCTGCTCGCGCTCGTCCCGCTCACCGCGGGCCTCGCCGCGGCCGGCGCCGTGCCGCACGCCGAGACGCTGCCCGGCCGGCCGCGGCCCGAGCCGACCGGCTTCGGACCGTGGCGGCTCGCCCTTCCGATCGGCCTCGTCGTGCTCGGGCTCGCCCTGGAACTCATCGCGCTGCGCCCCGGCGCCGCGGCAGACGGCCGCCCGATCCACCTGCCGGCCGGTCTCGGCACCACCAGCACCGCCGCGCTCGGCGGCTGGGCGGCCTGCGCGCTCGGCCTCGCCCTGCTCACCGGCCCGTTGCTCGGCTGGGCCGGCCGGCTGCTGGCGGTCGGCCGGCCGACCCCGCTGCGGCTGCTGGCCGGACGCGGCCTCACCGCGCAGGCCCGCCGGCTCGGTGCGCCGCTGGCCGTACTCACCCTGGCGCTCGCGATGGTGCTCACCACCATCCGCTACTGGCTCGGCGAGCCCGGCAGCGCCGACGTGCTGCCCGCGATCGAGGCCGGCCTGGTGCTGGGCTGCGCGGCGGGCGCGGTGGCCGTCCGCTTGGCCGAGCTGCGCACCGCGCGCCGGGGCGTCTGCGAGGCGCTGCTGCGGCTCGGCACGGCGCCCCGGCTGCTGGTCGGCGCCGTCGTACTGCGGACCCTGATGGCCGGCACCGTCCTGCTGGTCACCGGCGGGGCGACCGCCGCCCTGGCCGCCGCCGGACTGCGCTGACGCCCGTACTGACCCGGTGCTGACCCGGCGGGTCCGGTCCGGTCAGGTCAGGTCCTGACCTGATCCGCCGGACGGCCTCGCGGTCAGCCGGCCGCCGCGAGCTGGCCGCAGGCGCCGTCGATCTCCTGGCCGCGGGTGTCGCGGACGGTGGTCGGCACGCCGTGCGACTGGAGCCGCCGGACGAACTCGCGCTCGTCCTCGGGCCGGGAGGCCGTCCACTTCGAGCCCGGGGTGGGGTTCAGTGGGATCAGGTTGACGTGCACCCGCTGGTTCTTGATCAGCCGGCCGAGCAGGTCCGCCCGCCACGCCTGGTCGTTGATGTCCTTGATCAGGGCGTACTCGATGGAGATCCGGCGGCCGGACTTCTCGGCGTAGTTCCACGCCGCGTCCAGCACCTCGGCGACCTTCCAGCGGGTGTTGACCGGCACCAGCTCGTCGCGCAGCTCGTCGTCCGGCGCGTGCAGCGACAGCGCCAGGCGGCAGCTGAGCCCCTCGTCGGCGAAGCGGTGCATCGCCGGGACCAGGCCGACGGTGGAGACGGTGATGCCGCGCTGGGAGAGGCCGAAGCCGTCCGGCGCCGGGTCGGTCAGCCGGCGGATCGAGGCCAGCACCCGGTTGTAGTTGGCCAGCGGCTCGCCCATGCCCATGAAGACCACGTTGGAGAGCCGGGCCTCCCCGCCCGGGATCTCGCCGGCCTTGAGCGCGCGCATCCCGGCGGCGATCTGCTCGACGATCTCGCCGGTGGACAGGTTGCGGGTCAGCCCCGCCTGGCCGGTGGCGCAGAACGGGCAGTTCATGCCGCAGCCGGCCTGCGAGCTGATGCACATGGTGACCCGGTCCGGGTAGCGCATCAGCACCGACTCGACGAGCGTGCCGTCGAAGAGCTTCCAGAGCGTCTTGCGGGTGGTGTCGTCGTCGCAGGACACGTGCCGCACCACCGACATCAGCTCGGGCAGCAGGCTCCCGGTGAGCTTCTCCCGGCTGGCGGCGGGGATGTCCGTCCAGCTCGCCGGGTCGTTCGACATCCGGCCGAAGTAGTGGTTCGAGAGCTGCTTGGCGCGGAACGGCTGCTCGCCCAGCTCGGCGACGGCCTCCTTGCGCTCGGCGGGGCTCAGGTCGGCGAGGTGTCGCGGGGGCTTGGCGCCGCGCGGCGCGACAAAGGTGAGTTCTCCGGGCTTAGGCATGGTTGTTCCAGTGTCGCAGACGCGCGAAGGCCCCGGACGCCGTGCGTCCGGGGCCCGTGGGCGCGGGTCGGCGGCTCAGCTGCCGACGAAGGCCGCCAGCAGCAGCCAGACCACCGGGGCGGTCGGCAGCAGCGAGTCCAGCCGGTCCATGATCCCGCCGTGGCCGGGCAGCAGGGTGCCCATGTCCTTGATGCCCAGGTCGCGCTTGATCATCGACTCGCCCAGGTCGCCCAGGGTCGCGGTGACCGCCGCGCAGCCGCCCAGGATCAGGCCCTGCCACCAGCTGCCGCCGTCGATGATCAGCTCCATCAGCAGCGCGCCCGCCAGCATCGACAGGCCGATGCCGCCGGCCAGGCCCTCGCGGGTCTTTCCCGGGCTGATCGTCGGCGCCAGCTTGTTCCTGCCGAACTTGTAGCCCACCGCGTACGCCCCGGTGTCGCTGCACACCGTGACGATGAGGAAGAGCACGATCCGCTGCGGACCGTCGTCGGCGGCCAGCATCATCGCCACGAAGGTCGCGAGGAACGGGACGTAGAAGGCGGTGAAGATGCCCGCCGTTATGTCCCGCAGGTAGTTCTCGGGCGGCTCGGTCATCCGCCAGACCATCACCGTGAGCCCGGTGAGCGCGAGCGAGGCCGCCGCCCACTGGATGCCCGACCAGTAACCGGTGGCGACCATGGCGATGCCACCCGCGACCAGCGGGATCAGCGGCGCCTTGATCTCCTTGCGCTCGGCCAGCCTGCTGGTCAGCTCCCAGACGCCGACCGACACCGCCGCGATCACCACGACCAGGAACAGCGCCTTGACGACGAACAGCGAGGCGACGATCACCGCGCCGAGGCCGACGCCCACGCCTATCGCGGCCTGGAGGTTGCGGCCGCCGCGCTGTTTGCGCTGCGGCGGCTGAGGCTGCGGATCGGCCTGGGCCACGGGTGTCTCCTGCGCTGGGTGGGACGACGGCACGAGGAAGGGCTGCCCCGCCACCGGTCCGCCCGGCGTGCCGGGGTACGGCCCGCCCGCGGGGGCGGGCGGGGTGTCGTCGGTGATCGCGCGCAGCACGACCGTCTCCGACGCACCCGGCTCCGCCGCCCCGGGCTGCTCGTCGCGGAACAGCGGTCCGCTCAGCCGACCCGCCTCCCGGGCCGGCCCCTCGGCGGGGTCGGCCCCGGGCGCGGGCGCGGGCTGGGGGCCCGGGTCGGCCGGTACGGGAGGCATGACCTGAGTCTCCTCCGCGTCCGGGTCCCAGTACACCGGAGGCTGCTGGGAGTGACCCGTTCGGTGGCCGGGGTCACCCGCGCCGTACTGCCCGTACGGTCCGGGCTGCGGCGCCGGGTGCCCGGGTATGCCGGAGGCCTGCGCAGGGGCGGCTGGTCCCTGCGCAGGCCGGTGCGGCCGGTACGGCTGGTACTGCTGGTCGGACGGGCCCCAGTAGCCAGGGGCGTCAGGGGCGTCGTTCATCAGACCTCGAGCAGCTCGGCTTCCTTGTGCTTCAGCAGCTCGTCGACGGAGGCCACGTACTTGGCCGTGGTGTCGTCGAGCTCCTTCTCGGCGCGGCGGCCGTCGTCCTCGCCGACCTCGCCGTCCTTCACCAGCTTGTCGATGGCGTCCTTGGCCTTGCGGCGCACGGCGCGGATCGAGACCTTGGCGTCCTCGCCCTTGCCGCGGGCGATCTTGATGAACTCGCGGCGGCGCTCCTCGGTCAGCTCGGGGAGCACGACCCGGATGATGGAGCCGTCGTTCGACGGGTTGACGCCCAGGTCGGAGTCGCGGATCGCCTGCTCGATCGCCTTCAGCGCGGTCTTGTCGAACGGCGAGACGACCGCCATCCGGGGCTCCGGCACGGAGAAGGAGGCCAGCTGGTTGATCGGCGTCACGGCGCCGTAGTACTCCGCGACGATCTTGGCGAACATCGCCGGGTGCGCGCGGCCGGTGCGGATGGCGGCGAAGTCGTCCTTGGCGTGGGCGACGGCCTTCTCCATCTTCTCCTCGGCGTCGAGGAGGGTCTCTTCGATCACTGTGATCTCCCTGTCCGGTTCATCTGCGGTTGTCCCGACCGGTGTCGGCGGCGGGGCCTCGCGGCCGCGGCGCCGTCCGGTGCGGCTGGTGGCTGCTCAGGCCCGGACAGAATCCTGGCTGATGAGTGTGCCGATCTTCTCACTCTTCACCGCCCGGGCGATATTGCCCTCCGCGAGCAGCTCGAAGACCAGCATCGGGAGGTTGTTGTCCTTGCACAGCGTGATCGCGGTGAGGTCGGCGACCTTGAGGTCGCGCGCGATGACCTCGGAGTACTCCAGCGCGTCGAACTTGACCGCGTCGGGGTTGGTCCGGGGGTCGGCGTCGTAGACGCCGTCCACGCCGTTCTTGCCCATCAGCAGGATGTCGGCGTGGATCTCCAGGGCCCGCTGCACCGCCGTGGTGTCGGTCGAGAAGTACGGCATGCCCATACCGGCACCGAAGATCACCACGCGGCCCTTCTCCAGGTGCCGGACGGCGCGCAGCGGCAGGTACGGCTCGGCGACCTGGCCCATCGTGATGGCGGTCTGGACCCGGGTCTCGATGCCCTCCTTGACCAGGAAGTCCTGGAGCGCGAGGCAGTTCATGACCGTGCCGAGCATGCCCATGTAGTCCGAACGGGCCCGGTCCATGCCGCGGACCTGGAGCTCTGCGCCGCGGAAGAAGTTGCCGCCGCCGATCACCACGGCGACCTCGGTGCCCGCGCGGACGACCGTGGCGATCTCGCGGGCGATCGCGTGCACGACGTCCGGATCGACGCCGAGCCCGCCGCCGCCGGCGAAGGCCTCACCGGACAGCTTCAGCAGCACCCGGCGGCGCGTGCCGTCGTGGGTGTCCTGCGCGGTCTCCTGCGTCTCCTGCATGGACTTCTCCTTCTACACCTACTGGTTCACAGGCGCGGACGTGCGAATCCCCGGCCTGCGCGTACACGCGAGGAGGCCACTGCCGCGGGAACCGGTTCGGTGTCCTGCACGGCAATGGCCTCCTCGTCGTTCATGCTGCCGACGTGGCTCGCCCATGGACGGATGGCGCTGGGTGAGCCCGTACGGCGCGTTCCCTCCCGCCCCGGTCAGCGGGGCGGGGGCGGTTTCCAGCCTACGGCCGGAAGCCCGGGTGGAACGTGGCTCAGGCGCCGACGCGGAAGCGGGCGAAGCGCTTGAGGGCGACGCCGTTCTCCTCGAGGACCTTGGCGACGGTCTTCTTGTTGTCCTTCGCGAAGGCCTGCTCCAGGACGGAGTTCTCCTTCACGAAGCCGGTGACGCGGCCCTCGACGATCTTCGGCAGGGCGGCCTCCGGCTTGCCCTCCTCGCGAGCGGTGGCCTCGGCGACGCGGCGCTCGTTCTCGAGGTCCTCGGCCGGGATGTCCTCGCGGGACAGGAACTTCGGCGCGAAGGCGGCGATGTGCTGCGCGACGTCCTTGGCGACCTCGGCGTTCTCCTTGTCCAGCTCGACCAGGACGCCGACGGCCGGCGGCAGGTCGGGGCTGGTCTTGTGCAGGTAGACCGCGACGAAGCCGTCGCCGCCGAACTGCGCGAAGCGGCGGAAGACGATCTTCTCGCCCAGGGTCGCGTTGGCCTCGTCGACGAACTGCTGGACGGTCTTGCCGGCCTCGATCTCGGAGGCGAGGGCGGCGTCCAGGTCGGCCGGGGCGGTGGCGGCGACGTGGGCGGCGATCGCGTCGGCGACCTTGACGAAGTTGTCACCCTTGGCGACGAAGTCGGTCTCGCAGTTCAGCTCGACCAGGACGCCGGACTTCTTGTCCTCGGCGATCAGCGCGGCGACGGCACCGTTGGAGGCGTCGCGGCCCTCGCGCTTGGCAACGCCCTTCTGGCCCTTGATGCGAAGGATCTCGACGGCCTTCTCGACGTTGCCCTCGGCCTCGTCCAGGGCCTTCTTGCAGTCCATCATGCCGGCGCCGGTGAGCTCACGGAGCTTCTTGACGTCCGCGGCGGTGAAGTTCGCCATGGTGTGAATCTCTTCTCGCGTCTCGCGTGTCTGCGTGGGGTAGTGCCCGGGCCGGTGGTTCGGCCCAGGCACGGGAGAGAGGGGCACCGACCGGTGTCGTACCGGCGGGTGCCCCTCACCCTTGGTACGTCAGGCCTGCTCGGCCGGCGCCTCGGCGGCGGGGGCCTCAGCAGCGGGGGCCTCGTCGGCCGGCGCCTCGGCGGCGGGGGCCTCAGCGGCGGGGGCCTCGTCGGCCTTCTTCTCGCCCTCCAGGAGGTCCTTCTCCCAGTCGGCCAGCGGCTGGTCGGCACCCGGCTCGGCCTTGACGTCGCCCTTGGCGACACCCGCGCGGGACTTGAGGCCCTCGGCGACGGCGTCGGCGATCACACGGGTCAGCAGGGTGACGGAGCGGATCGCGTCGTCGTTGCCCGGGATCTTGTAGTCGACCTCGTCGGGGTCGCAGTTGGTGTCGAGGATGGCGACGACCGGGATGTTGAGCTTCCGGGCCTCGCCGACCGCGATGTGCTCCTTCTTGGTGTCCACGATCCAGACGGCGCTGGGAACGCGCTGCATGTCGCGGATACCGCCGAGGGTCTTCTCCAGCTTGTCGTGCTCGCGCTGGAGGACCAGGAGCTCCTTCTTGGTGAGGCCGGAGCCGGCCACGTCCGAGAAGTCCAGCTCGCCCAGCTCCTTGAGGCGCTGCAGACGCTTGTAGACGGTCGAGAAGTTGGTCAGCATGCCGCCGAGCCAGCGCTGGTTCACGTAGGGCATGCCCACGCGGGTGGCCTGCTCGGCGATGGCCTCCTGGGCCTGCTTCTTCGTGCCGACGAAGAGGACGCTGCCGCCGTGGGCAACGGTCTCCTTGATGAACTCGAAGGCGCGGTCGATGTAGTTCAGCGACTGCAGGAGGTCGATGATGTAGATGCCGTTGCGCTCGGTGATGATGAAGCGCTTCATCTTCGGGTTCCAGCGGCGGGTCTGGTGACCGAAGTGGACGCCGCTCTCCAGCAGCTCCCGCATCGTGACGACGGCCATGGCCGTGCTCCTCAGGTGTTACGCCCGGCATCGGCGCAGGCGTCGCGGTCGGCGCGCGGTGGCGCTCCCCGCTCGGCGCGTGCGTACGGCCGGGTCAGGCTCGGTTTGTCCGTGGCGGCCAGGTGACAGCCACGCCTGACGCCCCGAACGTGCCGAGCCGCTTCCACCCGGTGGTCCGAGGACCGGCCGGGCTCGGCGGACCGAGCGGCACTCGCACCTGGCAGGGGTGGCGGCGGAGCCGCTTCTGACCACCGGTGGCGGGGCGTGCGAAGTCGACCCGGCGGACCGGGTCGCGTGTGAAGTGTACGGGAAGCGCCGAGCGCCGGGCGACTCCGCGGGGAGCGGGCGGCCGGGGACACCCCTGGTCCGGGGCGCCCGGACGGCTCTGTTGGGCCCCTGTCCACCCGGCGGGGTACGCCCGTTGGAGGGACAGCCACCGTCCACAGGGGCCGGTTGTCCACAGGAAGCGGGGCGGGGGTGGCCGGGCCGGCGCGGGCCGGGGAGCCTCGGCTCCATGACTGCTGCTGCTCGGGTTCCGGCCGGCCCCGTGGCGCCGGGGGCCTCAAACGCTCCGCCGGGCGGTCGGCGACCGGACCGGCCGGTCCCTCCGCTCCTGGTCCCAGGCCTGGCGATGGTCATGGTGCTGGTGCTGGTGCTGGGCGTGCTGCTGGTGCTCGTGCCGGCCGGGCGGGCCGGGGCGCTCGGGCTCGCGGCGGGCGGGAGTGCGGGTACCGGGCGGGCGTGGCCGGTGGACGGACCGGGTGGCGGGCCCGGCGCCGTGGCCCGCCGCTTCGAGGCACCGGCGCGGCCGTGGGGTGCGGGACACCGGGGTGTCGACCTGGCCGCCGCTCCCGGTGCGGAGGTCCGGGCGGCGGCTCCCGGGGTGGTGACGTTCGCCGGGCCGGTGGCCGGGCGGCCGGTGGTCACGGTCACCCATGCGACGGCGGGCGCTCCCCCGGCACCCCCGCTGCGGACCACCTATCTCCCGGTGACCGGCACCCTCCCGGTGGGCACGGCGGTGGCGGCGGGCCAGGTGATCGGACGGCTCACCGGCGGGTCCGGGCACTGCGGCGACGGCGCCTGCCTGCACTGGGGCCTGCTGCGCGGGCGGCGCTACCTCGATCCGCCGGCGCTGTTCGGCACCGGCCGGGCCCGGCTGCTGCCGCTCGCCGACCCGCTCCCCCAGGACCCGGCCCGGCGGGTCAGCCCGGGCCGAGACCGTGCAGGGCGAGGGCGACGGCGGCGTCCGCGATCACCTCGGGGCTCTCCGCCCGGCCGCCCGCGGCCCGCTGCTCCGACTGCCGGACGGCCGCCTCCACGATGCCCTGGAGCAGCGCCGCGGCCAGCCGGGGCTGCTCGTGGCCGAGGTCCTCCAGAGCCTGGACCACGAGTCCCACCAGCGTCCCGTGGGCCGCCCGGATGCGCTCACGGGCCGCGTCGTCCAGCTCCAGCGCGGAGATCGCGGCCACCGCCCGGTGGCGCGGGTCGGCGGCCAGCGCGAGCTGGCCGCGGACGTAGGCCTCGATCCGCTCGGCCGCGGTGTCCCGGCTCGCCATCCCGGCCTCGATCTCGGCGGCCCAGAGCGGGAAGTCGGTCTCGCAGAGCGCCTCGACCACGGCCCCCCGCGAGCGGAAGTACTCGTACACCGAGGACCGCGCGAGCCCCGTGCGAGCGGCGAGCGCGGGGAAGGTCAGGGCCTCCGTGCCTCCCTCGGTGAGGAGACTGCGGGCAGCGTCGAGGAGGGCTGCCCGTTGCATCTGACGGTGCTCGGCCACACTGGCCGCTCGGATCTTCGGCACGCACTCCACTGTACGGAGCCCTACATCCCGCCGGTACGGTGCCGCGCACCGCCGCGATGCGGAGGGTTGCGTACCGGGGCGCGGGGCGCGGTACGGACGTGCGCGGCGCACCCCGCGGAGCTATCGGATGTCCGACAGCTTGGCGCGCAACTGGAGCACCGACTTGGTGTGGATCTGGCTGACCCGGCTCTCCGTCACGCCGAGCACCTGGCCGATCTCGGCGAGGGTCAGCCCCTCGTAGTAGTAGAGCGTCACCACGGTCTTCTCCCGCTCGGGGAGCGTGTTCACGGCCTGCGCCAGCAGCCGGCGCAGCTCGCGGTCCTCGGCCACCTCGACCGGGTCGTCGGCGCCGTGGTCCTCCAGGGTGTCCATCAGGCTGAGCCGGTCGCCGCCCTCGCCGACCGGGTGCAGCAGTTCGTCGAGCGCCACCACGTTGGCGAGCGAGAGCTGGCTGAAGATGGCGTGCAGGTCCTCGATGGCGATGCCCATCTCGGCCGCCACCTCGGGCTCGTTCGGCGTCCGCCGCAGCCGGGCCTCCAGCGTCGCGTACGTGCGCTCGACCGCCTTCGCCTTCTGCCGCACCGAGCGCGGGATCCAGTCCAGTGCCCGCAGCTCGTCGATGATCGCGCCGCGGATCCGGCTGATGGCGTAGGTCTCGAACTTGATGGCACGTTCGATGTCGAACTTCTCGATCGCGTCGATCAGCCCGAAGACCCCGGAGGAGACGAAGTCCGCCTGCTCGACGTTGGAGGGCAGGCCGACCCCGACCCGGCCCGCCACGTACTTGACGAGCGGTGAGTAGTGCAGGATCAGCTGCTCCCGCAGCCGCTGGTCGGCCGTCTCCTTGTAGGCGCGCCAGAGCTCCTCGAGCGCCGTGCGCTCCCGGCCGCCCGCCTCCCGGCGGACACCCGGCGCCTCGGCCGGCCCGGGGGCGGCCGTGTCGGCGGAAGCGCCGGGCGCGTCCGGCCGGTCGTCGTGCGCCCCGGGGTGCGCCGGGCGGCCGCCCTGCCGTGCGAGGGCCCCCATCCCACCCGTGCCCTTGGGCGGGAACTCGGTCACGGTGCGCCGCTCGGTGCGCGGCCCTCCCGAGGACCGGGCGCCACCGGTCACTCGGTGTCCGGGAATGTGTGTGGGCATACGTTGGTCTGCGCCGTTCTGCCGAGTCATGTGCTGATAGGGAAGGCATGGCGAGCGTAGCGTGACCGAGTCACTGCGCAGTGCTACCGCCACTCGGTCGTCCCCCGATCCGGTGGCGTTCGTGCCGCCTCACCGGGGCCGCCGGAGGTCCACGAGCCGGACGCCGGGCCGCGCCGCACCCGCCCGGTCCGTCAATCCCCGGCCCTCCTCCCACTCGTCCGTGTGGTCCACCCGCGCCGCCGGGCCTCCGGAGCCGCCGTCACCTCCTGCGCACCAGGCGCCAGTGCGCGCCGTGCCGCTCGATGTAGCCGAGCGAGCCCAGCTCGTAGAGCCGCTGGAGCACCTCGTCCGGCGGGAGCCCGGACTGCCGGGCCAGCCGTTCCACCGGTGCGCCGTCCGGAGTGGCGGGCACCGCCTCCAGGACCCGGGCCGCCGCCGGTTCCAGGAGGTCCCTCGGCAGCACCGGGCCGCCGCGCTGCGGCGCCAGGTCCTCGCCGATCGCGCCGATCAGTTCGGCGACCTCGGCGGCGTCGGTCACCACGGCGGCGGCGCCGCTGCGGATCAGGGCGTGCACCCCGGCGGACAGCTCCGAGGTCACCGGGCCGGGCACGCCCATGGTGTGCCGGTTGAGGTCCCGGGCGCGTCTGGCGGTACTGAGCGCCCCGCTGCGCAGCGCCGCCTCGACCACCACGGTGCCGCGGGTCAGCGCCGCGATCACCCGGTTGCGCAGCACGAACCGGAACCTGGTCGGGTGCTCCCCCGGCGGGAGTTCGCTCAGCAGCAGCCCCTGCTCGGCGATCCGGCGGATCAGCCCGGTGTTGCCCCGCGGGTACGCCACGTCCACCCCGCAGGCGAGCACGCCGACGGTCGGGCCGCCGACCGCCAGCGCGCCCCGGTGGGCGGCCGCGTCGATGCCGTAGGCGCCGCCGGAGACGACCACCCAGCCCCGCTCGGCGAGCTGGGCGGCGAGGTCCCCGGCGACGTGCGCGCCGTACGCCGTGCACGCCCGGGCGCCCACCACCGCGACCGAGCGCAGCGCGAGCAGGCGCAGCGAGCCGGTGCCGACCACCCAGAGGCCGGTGGGCCGGGTCTCGCCGAGGTCGTCCAGCTGGCTCGGCCACTCCGTGTCGCCCGGAATGATGAAGCGTCCGCCGACCGCCCGCACCCGTTCCAGGTCGGCGACCGGGTCGAGGCCGGTCAGCCGGGCCCGGTAGGCCGCCAGGCGGGTGCCGTCCGGGCCCGGACGGCCGGGTGCCGTACCGTCGCGGATCGCCCGGACGACGTCGAGGGCGCCGGAGCCGGCGAGCCAGCGGCCGAGGGCGGCGTCCCCGGGTTCGCTGAGCCGGCTGAGCGCCGCGCGTGCGATGCGCTCGGGCTCGGGAGCGGGTTCCGGCTCGGGCTCGGGGCCGGATTCGTGCTCGGGCTCGGGCCCGGGCTGCGGCCGGGGCGCCGGCTCGGGCGCTGCCCCGGGTCGGGTGGCGGTTCCCGGGTCCGCGGGCGGGCCCGGGGCGAGGTCGTCGATGGTGCGGTTCACGGGCCGGCCTCCTCGGGTTCGGGCTGCGGATCGGGCTTCCGGGGGGCGGACCGGGAGCGGGCCGGGCGGCGCTCGGACCGGTCGTCGGGCCGGTCGTCGAAGCGGGCGCCGGTCGGCTCCCGGGCGGTGTCCGGTCGGCCGAGGAAGCGCTCCGTCAGCGGGAGCCCCTGCTCGACTCCGGTGCGCAGGACGAGGGCCGTCCGGACGTCGCACTGTTCCGGCCGGTCCCGGCCGGCCAGGTCGGCGACCGTCCAGGCGACCCGCAGCACCCGGTCCAGGCCGCGGGCGGTCAGCAGGCCCCGCTCCAGCTGACGCGCGGCGTCGTTCAGCGCGTTCGGCGCCAGCTGCCAGCGGGTGCGCAGCTCGTGGCCGGGGACCTCGGCGTTGGTCCGCCACGGTGTGCCGGCCAGTCGGGTGGCCGCGCGCTCGCGGGCCGCCAGCACCCGGGCCGCGACGACCTCGGTGGTCTCCGCCGAGGCGTCGCGCTGCATCAGTTCGACCCTGGTCACCGGGGCGACCTGGACCTGGAGGTCGACCCGGTCGAGCAGCGGCCCGGAGAGCCGGCCCTGGTAGCGGCTGACCATCGCGGGGGTGCACTCGCAGCCCTCGCCCCGCCGCGAGTGCCTCCCGCACGGGCAGGGGTTGGCGGCCAGGCAGAGCAGGAACCGGGCCGGCAGCCGCATCGATCCGGCCGACCGGGCGATCACCACCTCGCCCGATTCGAGCGGCTGGCGCAGTGCGTCCAGCACCCGGACGGGGAACTCCGGCGCCTCGTCGAGGAACAGGACGCCCCGGTGGGCCAGCGAGACCGCACCCGGTCTCGGCAGCCCGCTGCCGCCGCCGACGATCGCCGGCATGGTGGTCGAGTGGTGCGGGGCGCAGTAGGGCGCGCGGTCGACCAGCGGCCGCCCGGCCGGGAGCAGCCCCGCGACCGAGTGGACCGCGGTGACCTCCAGTGCCTCCTTCTGGGTCAGCGGCGGGAGCAGCGACGGCAGCCGCTCCGCCAGCATGGTCTTGCCCGCGCCGGGCGGTCCCTTGAGATAGAGGTGGTGGCCGCCGGCGGCGGCGATCTCCAGGGCCCGGCGGGCCTCGTACTGGCCGGCCACGTCGGCGAGGTCGGTGCGGGCGCTCGCCTCGTCGGGCAGGCCGCGCACCCCCGCGCTGGGGAGCATCAGGCCCGCCATCAACGGGTCGGGGTGCCCGCCGGGGCGGTCGGCGGGCTCCTCCGGTTCCGGGGCACCGGTGAGCACGGCCATCAGCTGGCGCAGGCTCCGCACGCCGAGGACGGTCACCCCGGGGACCAGCTCGGCCTCGGCGGCGGTCTGGTCGGCGACCACGACGCGCCGGTAGCCGGCGTCGGCGGCGGCCAGCACCGACGGGAGCACCCCGCGCACCGGGCGCACCCGCCCGTCCAGCCCGAGTTCGCCGATCAGCAGCAGGTCGGCGATCGAGGAGGGGTCGAGCCGTTCGGCGGCGGCCAGCACGGCGCAGGCCACCGCGAGGTCGAAGCCGCTGCCGCTCTTGGGCACCGAGGCCGGGCTCAGCCCGACGGTCAGCTTCCGCTGCGGCCAGGCCTCGCCGCTGTTGACGACCGCCGCGCGCACCCGGTCGCGGGCCTCGGAGAGCGCCTTGTCGGGCAGGCCGACCAGGGTGAACGCCGCCACCCCGGGCTCCAGATCGGCCTGGACCTCGACGATCACCCCGTCGACGCCGACCAGGGCCACGGAACACGTCCGGGCGAAGGCCATCTCAGACCACCCCCCGCAGGTGGTCGACCGAGGCGGCGCCACGGGTCCGGTTGATGACGGCGATCAGGTCGATCCGGACGCCGCCGGGCGGGACGGGCGCCCACGGCGGGTCGGTACTGCCGGGCCGGTACTCGGGGCCGGCCAGCCGGGCGAAGTGGCCCGGCCAGCGCTCGGCCATCCAGCGCTCGGCCAGACGGCGCAGCCGGTCCGCCTTGGTCGGGCCGATGGCCTCGCTGGGCTGCTGGAAGCCCCGCTCGGAGCGGGTCTTGACCTCGCAGACCGCCACGGTGTCGCCGTCGAGGGCGACGATGTCCAGTTCGCCCTCGACGCAGCGCCAGTTGCGGTCGAGGATGCGCAGCCCGTCCTCGGCGAGCCGGCGGGCGGCGACCTGCTCGCCGTAGCGGCCGAGGCCGGTGTTGGTCGGCCGCTCCGGTCCCGGCCCGGGCGGCGGGGGCGGGCCGCCCGCCGGGGCCCGCGTCGCCCTCCGGCGCGGCTGCCCCTCCCGCCGGGCCTTCGCGGTCTGCTTGCGCGTGGCGCGCTCGATCTCCTGCACGGTGACCACCTCCGCCGTGGAGGTTGCCGTGCGGTCCGGAAGCGGACCAGAGAGTTGTTCTCGCCTGTGGAAAACCCGGGCCTGTGGATAACTCCTGTCACCCTCGGGGGTGATTATCCCGGAATACCCGAAATTCCCCTGGACATCCGGGGACCGGGCGGTCCACCGTCAGTTCCCGAAGCCGGACTCGTCCGAGGGCAGCTCCAGGTCGCTCTTCGCGAGTTCCTCGATGTTCACGTCCTTGAAGGTCAGCACCCGGACCTTGCGGACGAACCGGGCCGGCCGGTACATGTCCCAGACCCACGCATCCGCCATCGACACCTCGAAGAACACCTCGCCCTGCACCGAGTGCACCTGCAGCTCGTAGTCATTGGTGAGGTAGAACCGTCGCTCGGTCTCGATCACGTACTTGAACAGGCCGACGACGTCCCGGTACTCCCGGTAGAGCTTGAGCTCCATCTCGGTCTCGTACTTTTCGAGATCTTCGGCACTCATCCAGGCGTCCCCTCAACTTGTCACGTCCACCCATTGTGGACCACCGCACTCACCCTCAGAGCCTCACCGGGGAAGCCGGCGGCCCCTCGGTCAACAGCCGCTCCAGAAAGTCCACCAACCCGACCGGATAGACCGTCTCGGCGGTGGCCCGCAATTCCCCGACCGTCCACCAGCGTGCCGCGAGCAACTGGGCGTGTTCGTCCTCGCCCATGCCGGAGTGGTCCAGCGCCGTCTCCGCCGTGCGGGCCAGGTGGAACCACTGATCCTGCTCGTAGCGCCGCCCCCGATAGGAGAACGAAGCCTTGCCGTACGCCACCACCGGTCCCAGCTCCACGCCGTGCAGCCCGGTCTCCTCCAGGAGCTCGCGCTCGGCGGCCTCCCGGACGTCCTCCCCCGGTTCCAAGCCGCCGCCGGGGGTGAACCACCAGGTCACGCCGGGGACCGCGGGGTCCGAGCCGTGGAAGAGCAGCAGCCGGTCCTGCCCGTCGAGCAGCAGGATCCGCGAGGCCCTGCGCCGCTGTGCCGCCATGACGAGCCTCCACGCTCCCTTCGTCCGCCCCGGTCGCTCCCCCGATCCTGCCACCCGGCGCGGTCGTCCGGGGCGAGGTTGGGAAGAGCGGTCCCGGCGCGCACCGGGCCGGCCGGAGTCAGACCGCGCGGCGGCGACGGTGCACCAGGCCCGCCACCCCGCTCACCGCCGTGGTCACGAGGATCGTCGCCGCGCCTACAACGCTCGCCCAGAACGCGGGCTCCAGCGGTCCCGGGCCCGCCGAGCGGTCCCCGCCGACCGCTTCGAACGCCGAGGTGCCGGCCAGCAACCCCGCCCGGCCGAGCGGAAGCACGGTGGCCTCGACCCTGGCCTGCACCTCGGTGGCCGGGACGGTCCCGCCGTCGACCTCCAGGTGGACGCGGGAGTCGAGCGAGCCGAGCCGGTTGTCGCCGAGCAGGAAGAGACGGCCCGGCGGGACCTCCACGCTGAAGGCGGCGCCCTGGGCGCCCTGGTCCGCGAGGTAGGGCTCGTCCACCGGCTTGCCGTTGACGGTCAGCCGCTGGTCGCCGCCGCCGACGGCGACCGTGTCACCACCGACCGCGACCACGCGCTTGACCATGAGCCGGCCGCCCCAGGCCTGGTCGCGGAAGACCACCACGTCACCGCGCCGGACGTCCCCGCCGTCGGTCCTGCGGGCCAGGACGGTGTCGCCGGCCTGGAGGGCGGGCTCCATCGAGGCGGTGGGGATGCTGTACGGCCGGTAGCTCGCGGCGATCACCGCGAAGCCGCCGATCAGCAGGACCAGTCCGAGGGCGAGCAGCACGCCCTGGGCGACGGCTCCGGGTCCGCGCCGGGGGCGGGCGGCGGCCGGTCGGTCGTCGGTCGTCCGTTCCACGGCACTGCTCATCGACACCGTCCAAACCCCGACCGACCCGGAAACGCTCATGGCGGCGCGCTCGGGCCACGGGCGGAAAACCCGGCGGGCCGTGGCACGTCCGAGCAGATTACTCGTCGGTACCACGGCCCGCGCAAGACCCGGGAGCCCCCGGCCGGGGTCAGGACCGCCGGTCGCGGTCCGGCCGGTTCCGCAGTCGGCGGACCAGCGGGAGCAGGGCGACGGCGCCCACGGCACCGGCCGCGGCGGGCACCGCCGGCACGGCCGCCGCCAGGCCCTTCTGGTCGAAGGTGTCCGGAACCGGCAGCGTCGACCAGTGGTTGACCGGCCAGGCCACCACGAAGGCGCGCCCGATCACCTCGTCCACCGGGACGGAGCCACCGCCCGGCTGGTCCATGTGGAAGCGCGAGTCGAGCGAGTCCGCGCGGTGGTCACCCATCACCCAGATCCGGCCGTCGGGAACCTTCAACGGGCCGAACGGCTTCGTCCCGCACGGGGTGTTGCCGGGGTAGACGTAGGGCTCGTCGAGCGCGACCCCGTTGACCTTCACCGGGCCCTCGCCCTCGCACTCGACGGTGTCCCCGCCGACCGCGATGACCCGCTTGATGAGGTCCTTCTCGTTGTCGGAGGGCATCAGGCCGACGAAGCTCAGCACGTCCTGGACGCCCCGGACGAAGGAGTTGCTGCTCTCCTTGGTGGGCTCGTCGGCCAGCCAGCCGCCCGGGTCGTGGAACACGACGACCTCGCCGCGCTCGGGCTCGGCGCCGAACCACGGGGTGAGCTTGTCCACCAGGACGCGGTCACCGACCTGCAGCGTGTTCTGCATCGACTCCGACGGAATGGAGAACGCCTGGACGAAGAACGTCTTGATCACCAGCGCCAGGACGAGGGCGATGCCGATGAGGATCGGCAGCTCCTTCCAGAACGAACGCGGCTTGCGCTCGCTCGGTGGCGGCTGCTCCTCGGTACCGTCCGCCGGTCCGGAGGCTCCCGGGAGGGGCGGCGGGGCTTCGCCCGAACCGTCGCCGTGCCCGTCCGCGGACTGGGCCGCCGCCTCCTCGGCCGAAGCCGAGGGCGCCGAGGCCTCCGCGGACCGGGCCGCCCGGGCGCCGGAGCCCTCGGGCTCGCCGGCGCCTGAGCGGGCGCCGATCACCAAATCCCCCACAACGTCTCCTCCCTGCTGTGCGGACGCCTGTGCGTCCGCGCTCACAGTGCCGCACAGCGGGCACCACGCTCCACCGCCGGCCACACCCGCCAGGAACGGCCCCGGACGGGTCCGCCTGACACCGGCGCGGCCTTCGGGCACGGCCCCCCGACAGGAGTCGGCCGCACCCAGCACTTCTCTATCACTCCCGGGCATCCGGCTCGCGGTCCCACACGCGCGGTCCCGCCTGCGAACGGCCGCCCGGGCCTACGACCTGACCCGCCCCACCCGGCGGCCGACGAGCGGAAGGATGCCCAACACACCCATAACGAGCGGAGGTTCCTCAGGAACCGGCCCCCTGCCCGGCGAGTCCGGCGCGGTCGCGCCGTGCGCCGGAGCCCGTGCCACCGAGGAGAGTGAAACCGGCACCTCAAGTTGATGAACCCGGCCGAGGGGCCAGGCGATCATGAACGCCCTTCCCACCACACCGCTCACCGGGATGGTGCCCTGCCCCGGATTGCCCATGTGGAAACGGGAGTCGGCGGAGACGTCCCGGTGGTCGCCCATCACCCAGAGCCGGCCCTGCGGCACCTTCACCTTGAACGGCTGCCGGGACGGCGGGTTGCCCGGCGCGAGGTAGGGCTCGTCCAGCGGACTGCCGTTGAGGCTGACCCTGCCCCGCTCGTCGCAGCACTCGACGGTGTCACCACCGACCCCGATCACCCGCTTGATGAGGTCCTGCTCGCTGTCGGAGGGCAGCAGCCCGACGAAGGTCAGCACCTGCTTGGCCGCCCGCAGGACCACCCCGTCCGTCGAGGATCCGTGCGCGTTCTCCAGCCAGCCGCCCGGATCCTTGAACACCACCACCTCGCCGCGCTCCGGCTCGGCGCCGAACCAGGGGGTGAACTTGTCCACCAGTACCCGGTCCCCGACCTGGATGGTCTGCTCCATCGAGCCGGAGGGGATGACGAAGACCTGCACCAGGAAGGTCTTCATCACCAGCGCCACGAGCAGCGCCACCACGACGACCAGCGGGATCTCGCGCAGGCGGGAGCGTCTGCGGCGGCGGGCGGCACGGCGGGCGGTACGCCGGCGTTCGGCGCGCCCGCGCGCCACCGGGGCGGGCGCGGTCCCCTCCGTCGCCCCGGGCGCGGGGCCGCTCCCCGGGGCACTCCCCGAGTCGTTCCCCGGGCCGGTCGCCGATCCGGTCGCCGAGTCGTCCGCCGGGCCGGTCGGGGAGCCGGACGCGGGTCCGGCGGGCGGGTGGTCGGCGAGCCGCCCCCTACCTCTGGTCCCCATGGCCACCGGTCCCCCCTGTCGCGGCAAAGGCCGCCGGCCGGTCCACAGCGGCCCAGTGCCCGACCGGGTAGACCACCCAGGCGGCCCGGCCGATCACCCTGGACTCGGGGACGAACCCGCCGCCGGGGTCGCCGAGATGGTCGCGGGAGTCCCGGGAGGCGCTGCGGTGGTCGCCCATCACGAAGAGCTTGCCGGGCGGCACCACCACGTCGAAGGCCACGGCGGACGGCTCGTCGCCGGGGTACAGGTAGCCGGACTCGTCGACCGGCACACCGTTGACGGTGAGCGGGTGGCCCGGGCCGGCGCTGGTGACCCGGTCGCCGCCGACGCCGATGACCCGCTTCACGTAGACCGAGTCACCGGCCGGGACCAGTCCGATGTCACGGCCGAAGGAGCGCAGCGACTTCCAGAGGCCGTCGCGCTCCAGCGGCTTGCGGAGGAAGGAGCCCGTACCGTCGAACACCACCACGTCACCGCGCTGCGGGTGGCCGCCGAAGGCGTAGGACAGCTGGTTCACGACCAGGCGGTCGCCCGGGCGCAGGGTGTTCTCCATCGACCCGGAGGGCACCGAGAACGGACGCGCCACGAAGGCGTTCACCAGCAGCAGCACGAACAGGCAGATCGCGGTGAGCACCAGCAGGTCCCGCGAGCGCGAGCCCCTGCCCGCCCCCTCCGCGCCGGTCTCGGCCTCGACGTCGGTATCCGTGTCGGTGTCACCCTCGACGTAAGAATCGGACTCGGACTCGGACTCGGACTCGGCGCCGGCGGGGGTGTCGGTCCCCGCGGCAGCGTCCTCCTCGGAGCGGGCCGCGGAAACGACCGCGGACCGCGTCGGCGAACCCGCACCGATGGGTGCGGGACGGCCGTCGCGGTCCGCGGGTGGTTCGTGCGTGCTCATCGGGGGCTGAGCTTACCGTGCGGCAGCCCGGCCCCCCAGAGCGATCCGATCCCCCGGCGGTACCGGGGGCCGGTGGATCAGCGGTCGCGCTTCTCCTTGATCTTCGCGGCCTTGCCGCGGAGGTCACGCAGGTAGTACAGCTTGGCGCGGCGGACCGCACCGCGGGTCACGACCTCGATCTTCTCGACGACCGGGGTGTGCACCGGGAAGGTGCGCTCGACACCGACGTTGAAGCTGACCTTGCGAACGGTGAAGGTCTCACCGACGCCGGCGCCGTGGCGGCGGATGACGACGCCCTGGAAGACCTGGACACGGGAGCGGTTGCCCTCGATGACCCGGACGTGCACCTTCAGGGTGTCACCGGCGCGGAACGCCGGAATGTCGCTACGCAGCGAGGCCGCGTCGACAGCAGCGAGCTTGTTGCTCATGTTGCTCTCCATCGCAGGCGCCACGGGCCGCCCACGGAAGTCGTCAGAAATGGGGTCTGCTGCGGGCCGCACCGGCTACCGGCGATCCCCCCGTGGCGGGGGCGCCGAACCACGTGACCCCTGCGGGAGGAGCCCAGCGACAGACAGCAGCGGCCTATTCTTCCACACCACCGGCCGCGGACCGAAATCGGCCGAGCTCCTCGTCCCAGGCGAGGCCGAGCCCGGCGAGCGCCGCACGGTCCTTCTTGTCGAAGTCCGCGTTCCGCCAGCGCGCCACCAGATCGGGCCGGTTGGCCAGGGTGCGGGCGAAGGCCTGGTCGCGGCGCCAGCGGGCGATCTTGCCGTGGTTGCCGCTCAGCAGGATGTCCGGCACCGTGCGGCCGCGCCATTCGGCGGGCTTGGTGTAGACCGGGCCCTCCAGCAGGTCGGCCATCGCGCCGGGCGCGAAGGAGTCGTCCCGGTGGGACTCGGCGTTGCCGAGCACGCCGGGCAGCAGCCGGGCGATCGCCTCGACCATGACCAGCACCGCGACCTCGCCGCCGGCCAGCACGTAGTCGCCGATCGACGCCTCGACCACCGGCATCCGGGTGGCCGCCTCCTCGATCACCCGCCGGTCGATGCCCTCGTACCGGGCCGGGGTGAACGCCAGCCAGGGGCGGCCGGCCAGTTCCTGCGCGAGCTCCTGGGTGAACGGCCGGCCGCTGGGGGTGGGCACCACCAGGGTCGGCACCTCCCCCTCCGGCCCCCGGGCGAGCACCGCGTCGAGGGCCTCGCCCCACGGCTCGGGCTTCATCACCATGCCGGGGCCGCCGCCGTACGGGCTGTCGTCGACGGTCCGGTGCACGTCGTGCGTCCAGTCGCGCAGGTCGTGGACGTGCACGTCGAGCTGGCCGCGGGCGCGCGCCTTGCCGACCAGCGAGATGTTCAGCGGCTCCAGGTACTCGGGGAAGATCGACACGACGTCGATCCGCATCCCGTGCCGCACGGCCGGCGCCGAAGCCTCGACGGCCTCCGCAGTCTCCACGGCCTCGGCACTCTCGACGGCCTCCGTGGTCTCCACGGCCTCCTCGGAGCTCACCGCGCGTCCTCCGCGTCCTCCGCGCCCGGCTCCGCCTCGCCGCGCACGACCTCGGCGTCCTCGGGGTCGATCAGGCCGGCCGGCGGGTCGATGACGGCGCGCTGGTTCTCCAGGTCGACGGTCGGCACGATCCTGCTGACGAAGGGCACCAGCACCTCCGTCCCGTCCGGCTTCTTCACGGTGAGCAGGTCCTGGTAGGGCAGGTGGACCACCTCGGTGAGCTCACCGACCGGGGTGCCGTCGAGCAGGACCACGTCCAGGCCGATCAGCTGGTGGTCGTAGTACTCCTCCGGGTCGTCCGGACGCTCCTCCGGGTCGACCTCGGCGATCAGGATCGTGCCACGCAGCGCCTCGGCGGCGTTGCGGTCCTTGACGCCGGCGAACCGCAGCAGCAGCCGCCCGCTGTGCACCTTGCCGGACTCGACGGTCAGCGGGCCGGCCGAGGCCGGGTCGGTGAGCAGGACGGCACCGGGGCCGAGCCGGAGCTCCGGCTCGTCGGTACGGACCTCGACGCTGACGTCCCCCCTGATGCCGTGGGCGCGGCCGATCTTGCCGACGACGAGCTGCACGGTGATCGTTCTCCTGGATGAGTGCTCGGAGTGCTACGGAGTGCTGGTGCTGCAAAGTACTGGTGCTGCAAAGTACTGGTGCTGCGGAGTGCTGCGGGTGCGGAAGGGTGCCGCACATGCTGCGGATGCCGCGAGAACGGCGAAGGCCGGCCGGGACGACATGCGTCCCGGCCGGCCTCGAAAACCCTGACGGCTGAACGAGCAGCCTGGTCAGCGAATGTTGTCCACGTCGACCAGGTCGACCCGGACGTTGCGACCGCCGAGGGCGCCGACCACGGTGCGCAGGGCGCGCGCCGTGCGGCCACCCCGGCCGATCACCTTGCCGAGGTCATCGGGGTGCACCCGCACCTCGATGGTGTTGCCCCGACGCAGGTTGCGCGAGCGCACCTGCACCTCGTCGGGGTGCTCGACGATGCCCTTCACCAGGTGGTCGAGGGCGTCCTCGATCACGCTCAGGCCTCGGCGGCGGCGTCGGCCTCAGCCTCGGCCTTGTCCGACTTCTTGGCCTTCGGGGTGATGGCGACACCGGTGGTGGCGTCCTCGAAGCCGGCGACGGCCTTGGCGAACAGGTGCGAGAAGTCCTCGACCTTCGGCTCGGCGACCTTCAGCGGCTCCGGAGCCGGCAGGCCCTTGAACTTCTGCCAGTCGCCGGTCAGCTTCAGGATGGCGAGCACCGGCTCGGTCGGCTGGGCGCCGACGGACAGCCAGTACTGGGCGCGGTCGCCGTCGACCTCGATCTTCGAGGGGTTGTAGGTCGGCTGGTAGATGCCGATCTCCTCGATCGCACGGCCGTCACGCTTGGTGCGGGCGTCGGCGACGATGATGCGGTAGTGCGGGGAGCGAATCTTGCCGAGACGCTTCAGCTTGATCTTGACTGCCACGGGAGTGGAATCTCCTGGTGTTGACGTGGGTGAGCGGCCCCGCCCTCGCGTGGGGTTGCGCGGTGGGCCGTTCAAGGGACACGCCAGCCGAAGGAGAGAGGGGTCCTGCCCGGCTGCCGAGTACTCAGCGGTCCATTCTGCCACACGGGGCGCCGCCCCCCGAAAACAGGTCGACCGGGAGCCCCCGCTCCCGGTCAGCCCAACTCGCACCTGCGCGGTGCACCTCACTGGCGAATCATCGGTGGATCAGTGGTGCATTGGTGTGGATCGGTGGATCAGTGGATCAGTGGATCGGTGGATCGGTGGTGGTGGATCGCTCCGGTCGGGCCACTGCCCGCACAGCCGCCCGCCGGTCTCCCCCGGTTCCCCGAGCCGTGAGGCTCCCCGGGTTCGTGCGACGAGGTGCGAACCGAAACTACGCGATCTTGAACGGCTGCTGGCACGCGCCGCAGACGATGGACGCCTGCGCGAGCACCGACGGCACCACCCGGACGTTGCGCCCGCATCCGCAGACCGCCTTGACCCGGACGCCTCCCCCGGAGGAGCCGTGCCGGGCCGCCGGGCCGCGGAAGGCGCGCGAGGATCCCTCGCCGGCCACCGCCTCCTGGTGCGCGCCGAGGGCGCGGTCCAGGCGCTCGATGGTCTCGGCGTACCGCTCGCGGGTCTCCTTGAGCATGGTCACCTGGGAGAAGCCGCTGCTGGCGTGCGGCTCGACCGGGTGCGCCAGGCCCAGCTCGGAGGCCAGGAGCAGGAAGCGCCGGTTGTGGTAGCGGCCGGCCCGCGAGGTGTCCCGGATGTCCCGGGCCGCGGCCAGACCATGGGCAGCCTCGTGGAGGAGCCGCTCGAAACCGAGCCGGGTGCCACAGGCCGAGGAGGACTCGCCGATCAGCGCCTCGGGCGAGGCGAGGTCGGGGAGGTCCTGATGATAGGCCTGGATGTCACTCCAGGCGGCGGCCAGTTCGGCCGCGAGAACGAGGGGCTGTGTCGTGCTCACGCTAGACCAACGATGGAGTAGGAGCTGATGTTCCGCGCGTTCCGGTTCCCCGGGAATTCCCAGGAAACTCTCAGGAATGTGCGACTACGCGCGAAATGCGCGTTCCGGATCTGACGCAAGACCAACCCCCTGCAGGTTTGGGCCCGCCGGCGCGGCGGGCTCGTCAATTCCGCCCGGGGGCGGGCTG
Source organism: Kitasatospora sp. NPDC002551 (assembly GCF_040296005.1). Lineage (NCBI taxonomy): Bacteria > Bacillati > Actinomycetota > Actinomycetes > Kitasatosporales > Streptomycetaceae > Kitasatospora > Kitasatospora sp. NPDC002551. Next base: position 43,991 of record NZ_JBEOWI010000035.1, read on the forward strand.
TCGCCCCCAGGACGTACGGCCCGTGGTCCTGCCGAGTTGACAGGGCCACGGGCCGTACACCGTACCGCTATTCCGTTAATACCGGCAGTTGACCGACCAGTAGGGATGTCGGCATGTGAGACATGTTCGGAACAACGCCGGTCATCGGCCGTCCGAATTTCCCGTCAGGCAGGTCAGCGGCCGTCAGAACACGTCGTCGGACATCGTTTTGCGGCGACATCCTTCGTGATCGTCCGCTCCCGCGGAAGCCACCGAACGGTCAGTAGGCACGCGCCACGAGCGCGACGTTGCCCTCCTGGTCGTCCGTCTGCGGGACCGAGCCGTCGGCGGCCACGATGCAGCGCACCGAGACGCCCTGCTCGGCCAGCTTGGCCTCGCCCTCCGCGCCCAGCTCGGCCCAGGAGATCCGGCCCCAGCCGGTGGAGGCGGCCTCGACGGCCTCGTCGATGGTCTTGACGTCGACCGTGCGGGCCTCGCGGCGCTCGCGCGACTGACGCAGCAGCAGGGCCTGGTCCTCCTCCAGGATCCCCGGGAGGGTCGCCGCCAGGGAGTCGATCGAGACCGGCTCCTTGCCGCCCGGGATCCGGCGGGCCAGCATCGCGGTGCCGTTCTCCAGGTCGCGCGGGCCGACCTCGATCCGCAGCGGCACGCCCTTGAGCTCCCAGTCGACGGCCCGGCGGCCGAACGGGGTGTCGGTGCGGTCGTCGACGACCACGCGGACGCCGGCGGCCTCCAGCGCGGCGCCGATCTCACGGACCTTGGCGATCACCGCGTCGTCGCCCTTGATGGCGAGGACGACGGCCTGGACGGCCGCCAGCCGCGGCGGGACGCGCAGGCCGCTGTCGTCGCCGTGGGACATGATCAGGCCGCCGACCATGCGGGTCGAGACGCCCCAGGAGGTCTGCCAGACGTACTCGCGCTCGGCGCCCTGCAGCTGGTAGGTGGTGTTGAACGCCTTGGCGAAGTTCTGGCCCAGCTCGTGGCTGGTGCCCATCTGCAGCGCCTTGCCGTCGCCCATCATGCCCTCGAGGGTGAGGGTGTTGATGGCGCCCGCGAAGCGCTCCTTGGCGGTCTTGCGGCCGAGCACGACGTCGATGCCGAGCACGTTGGTCATGAAGTCGCCGTAGACCTCGGTGTGGATCATCGAGGCGTAGTCACGGGCGTCCTCGTACGTGGCGTGGGCGGTGTGGCCCTCCTGCCAGAGGAACTCGGTGGTGCGCAGGAAGACGCGCGGGCGCAGCTCCCAGCGGACCACGTTCGCCCACTGGTTGATCAGCAGGGGCAGGTCCCGGTGGCTCTGGACCCACTTCGAGAAGTACTCGTTGATGATCGTCTCGGAGGTCGGCCGGACCACGACCGGCTCGTCCAGCTGCTTGCCGCCGCCGTGCGTGACCACCGCGAGCTCGGGGGCGAAGCCCTCGACGTGCTCCGCCTCCTTGGTCAGGTAGGACTGCGGGATGAACATCGGGAAGTAGGCGTTCTGGGCGCCGGCCTTCTTGATCCGGGCGTCCATCTCCTGCTGCATCCGCTCCCACAGACCGTAGCCGTACGGTCGGATGACCATGGTGCCGCGCACCGGACCGTTGTCGGCCAGCTCGGCCTTGTTGATGAGGTCCTGGTACCAGCGCGGGAAGTCTTCCGCCTGGGGGGTGAGAACGGGTGCCTTAGCCATGGGCGAATCGTACGGGGAGCGGGCCCCGGACTTCGAATCCGTTCCGCCCGGCGACCCGCCGGGGGCGCACGCCCCCGACACGCGCGCACCACCCCCCACCCCTCTGGACGCCGGGCCCGAGCCGCTGTTCGCTGGAGTGGGGGCGGGACGTCGAGGGGGGTCGGAGCAGCACACCGAAGGACCGGATGGGAGGCCGCGATGGCTTCAGCGCGGGTGACCGGCACGACCGCAGCACCCCCCGGCACCGGGCGGGCCGCCGCCCGGGCACGGGACTGGGCGGAGATCCAGGAGCGGATGCTGGTGCCGCTCTACGAGGCCGTCCACGACCGCCTGGAGGTCGGTCCGGCGACCAGCGTGCTGGGCCTGGGCTGCCGCTCCGGCCTCGCCCTGCTGCTGGCCGCCGGCCGGGGCGCGCAGGTGGCCGGACTCGAGCCCGACGACGAGCTGCGCGGGCTGGCCCGGGAGCGCCGGCTGCGGGTCGGCGCGGACCACCGGCCGCAGCCGGAGGTCGCCCGCTCGGCCTATTCGCTGGTCACCGTTTTCGAGCAGCCGCCGACGGGCGCCGAACCGCGCCGGACGGTGGCCCGGGCGGCCCGGCTGGTCCTGCCCGGCGGGCACGTGGTGCTGGCCGCCTGGGGGCCGCGGGAGCGCTGCGAGAGCGCGGCCGTGCTGGACGTCGCCCGGCGGATGGCCCGGCGCAGCGGGGCGCGCGACCCCTTCGAGCTGAGCCCGCCCGGCGCGCTGGAGGACCTGCTCGCCGGGACCGGCCTGCGCCCGGCCGGCGGCGGCCGGGTCGGCTGCCCGTTCGCCTACCCGGACCTGGAGAGCGCGGTGCGCGGGCTGCTCTCCACCGGGCTGTACGACGCGGCGGCGGAGTTCTCCGGGCCGGCGCTGGTGACGAAGGAGCTGGAGGAGTCGCTGCAGCCCTACCTGCGGCCGGACGGCGCGGTGCGGATGACCAACGTCTTCCGCTACCTGATCGCCGAACGGCCCCGCTGAGCCGGACGCGCGCGGGGCCGGGCGGCGCATCGGCCCGGCCGTGGCACGCGACGGCCGAGGGGCGCGCGCCGACATGGCATGCGCCCCTCGATCCGGCCGTCCGGCCCGCCGGCCCCGACCCGCCGGCCCCCGACCCCGGGCGCCCGGCCTCAGGCCTTCGGGCCCTCAGGCCTGGTCGAGCGCCTTCCGGGGCACCCCCGCCGCGCGGTAGGCCGCCTCCTCGTCCAGCGTCTCCGCCTCCAGCAGCGCCGCCGCCAGCGCGTCCAGCCGGGCCCGCTGCTCGGTCAGCAGCCGCACCGCCTCCTCGTAGCACTCCGCGACGATCCGCCGGGCCTCCTCGTCCACCGCGTCCAGCGTGGTCGGCGCCGCGGAGAGCCCGTACGCGCCCTGCGGGTCGGAGGGGACGGCGGTGAGCCGGCCGACCCGCTCGCTCATGCCCCAGCGCCCGGCCATGCCGCGGGCGATGTTGGTGACCTGCTCCAGGTCGCTCTCCGCGCCGGTGGTGATGACCCCGTAGACCACCTGCTCGGCGGCCATCCCGCCGAGCGCGCCGATGATCCGGCCGCGCAGGTAGGGCTCGGTGTAGGAGTACCGGTCGGTCTCCGGGGTGGAGAGGGTGACGCCGAGGGCGCGGCCGCGCGGCACGATGGTGATCTTGCGGACCGGGTCGGCGCCCGGCTGGAGCATGCCGAGCAGGGCGTGGCCGCTCTCGTGGTACGCCGTCCGCTCCCGCTCGGCCTGCGGCATGACCAGCGGCCGGACGGCGCCGAGCTGGACCTTCTCCAGCGCGTCGGAGAGGTCCCGCTCGTTCACCGCGTCCTGGCGGCGCTTGACCGCGAGCAGGGCGGCCTCGTTGACCAGGTTGGCCAGTTCGGCGCCGGTCATCCCGGGGGTGACCTTGGCGAGCTGGTTCAGGTCGGCGTCGCCGGCCAGCGGGACCTGCCGGGCGTGGATGCGCAGGATCGCCGCGCGGCCGTCGCGGTCCGGCGGGCTGACGGTGATCCGCCGGTCGAAGCGGCCGGGGCGCAGCAGCGCCGGGTCGAGCACGTCGGCCCGGTTGGTGGCGGCGATGACGATGACGCCCTCGGAGCCGGTGAAGCCGTCCATCTCGGTGAGGATCTGGTTGAGCGTCTGCTCGCGCTCGTCGTGACCGCCCAGGCCACCGCCGCCGCCGCGCTGGCGGCCGATGGTGTCGATCTCGTCGATGAAGATGATCGCCGGGGCGACCTTGCGGGCCTCGGCGAACAGCTCGCGCACCCGGCTGGCGCCGACGCCGACGATCATCTCGATGAACTCGGAGGCGGAGGCGGAGAAGAACGGCACGTCCGCCTCGCCGGCGACGGCCCGGGCCAGCAGGGTCTTGCCGGTGCCGGGCGGGCCGCTGAGCAGCACGCCGCGCGGCATCTTGGCGCCGAGCCGGCGGTAGTGGTCCGGGTTCTTCAGGAAGTCGACCACCTCGGTGAGCTCGGCCTCGACCTCGTCGATGCCGGCCACGTCGGCGAAGGTGGTGCGACGGCCGGCCTCGGCGACCGGCTTGGGCGGGGCCTTGCGGCCGAGCGCCCCGCCGCCGAGCCCGCCGGCCATTCGCCGGGCGAGCAGCACCCAGACCAGGATCAGCAGCAGCATCGGGGCCAGCGAGATGAGCAGGTTGGCGAGGAAGCTGCGCTGCTGGACCACCGGTTCGGCGGTGACCTCGACGCCCTGCTGCTGGAGGGTGGTCCAGAGGTTGTCCCCGGCGAAGACCGGCCGCTGGGTGTCGAACTCGGTGTACGTCCCCTTGCCGCCGTCCGGCTTCGGTTCGGCGTTCTTGAGGGTGCCCTCGATCGCGTCGCCCTTGGAGTAGATCTTGGTGATGTTGCCCTTGTTCAGCTGGTTGTTGAACTCGGTGTAGGAGATCGTGGTGGCGCCGCCGGGGCCGAAGAAGGACAGCAGCACGTCGCTGATCAGGAACACCACGAGGGCGGTGAGGACGAGACCCAGCCAGCCGCCGGGCATCTTGCGCCGCGGGGGCGGCGGGGGCGGGGCGCCCTCGGATCGCCACGGCTGGTCGGGGGTCTGGCGCGGTGGCACGGGATCAGTCACCCATCGGACAATACGGACATCCGCTCGGCACCTCCAAGCGCAACGCCGCCCCGCCCGGGCACGCGGGACCGGGCGGGGCGCCCGCGGGACGGGGCGCCCGTCCCCGCGCGGCGCCGCTCGGTCCCGATCAATCCCGCTCAGTCCCGTTCCTCCGCGTCGGCCGGCGCCGGCCACTCCTCGGCGGTCAGCGCGAACCGCTCGTGGTCCCGCCAGGAGCCCTGGAGGAACAGCATCCGCGGGGTGAACCCCTCGTGCCGGAAGCCCAGCCGCTTGGCCAGCGCGATCGACCGGTCGTTGTCGGGCTGGACGTTGATCTCCAGCCGGTGCAGCCCGAGCCCGCCCTCCGTCAGGGGGGCGAAGCAGCGGTCCAGCACCAGCCGCATGCCCTCGGTCATCCGCCCGGTGCCGGCGAACGGCAGGAACGAGTCGTAGCCGAGCGCGCCGTTGCAGAACCGGCCCATCACGATGTTGGCCACGTTGACCTTGCCGACCAGTCCACCGGTCTCCCGGTCCACGATCAGGTAGGTCCGCAAGGACGGCCCCTGGCGCTCCATCAGATCCGGCAGCGCGTCCGGCTCCACCGGGTTCCACCGGCCGATGTGCTCGGCGGACCGGCGGACCGCCTCGGCGTACGCCGCCTCGTCCCCGACCCGCGGGGCCCTGATCGTCACTCGCATCGGACCATCATCTCGGATGCCCACCGGGCGTGCGAACGGCCCGCCGCCCGGGGACAACCGGGCGGCGGGCCGTTCCCGCAGGCCGTTCCCGCGGCCCGTTCCGGGACCGTGCGGGGCCGCCGGCACGGCGGCGGGACTGCGGCAGGACCGGCTACAGCAGGTCCTTGAACTCCTTGGGCAGCTCGAAGTCGGCCGGGCCCTTGCCCGCGCCGAGGCCGAACGCGCCGCCCTCGGCGGGCGCCTGACCGCCACCGAGCGCGCGGCGCTCGGCGGCCGCGGCCTCCTCCTGCGCCCGCTTCAGCGGGTTGCCGCTCTTGCGCTTGCCCTTGGCGACCGGGGCCTTCTTGGCGGACTTCTTGCCGCCGCCGCCCATGCCCGGGATGCCCGGCATCCCGGGGACGCCCTTGCCGGAGGCCATCGCCGACATCATCTTGCGGGCCTCGAAGAACCGCTCGACCAGGTTCTTCACCTCGCCGACCTGGACACCCGAACCCTTGGCGATGCGGGCCCGCCGGGAGCCGTTGATCAGCTCCGGCTCGGCGCGCTCGGTGGGGGTCATCGACTTGATGATCGCGCCGACGCGGTTGACGTCCTTGTCGTCGATGTTGTTGATCTGCTCGCGGATCTGGCCCATCCCCGGCAGCATGCCCAGCAGCTTGGAGATCGAGCCCATCTTCTGGACCTGCTCCAGCTGGGACAGGAAGTCGTCCAGGGTGAACTGCTTCGGGCCGCCGCGCAGCTTGGCGGCGATCTTCTCGGCCTCGGCCTGCGAGAAGGTCTGCTCGGCCTTCTCGATCAGCGAGAGGACGTCACCCATGCCCAGGATGCGCGAGGCCATCCGGTCCGGGTGGAAGGCGTCGAAGTCGTCGACCTTCTCGCCGTTGGAGGCGAACATGATCTGCCGGCCGGTGACGTGCGCGACCGAGAGCGCGGCACCGCCGCGGGCGTCGCCGTCGAGCTTGGAGAGCACCACACCGGTGAAGTCGACGCCCTCGAGGAAGGCCTGCGCGGTGGTGACCGCGTCCTGGCCGATCATCGCGTCGACGACGAACAGGACCTCGTCCGGGTTGACGGCGGCCCGGATGTCGGCGGCCTGCTGCATCAGCTCGGCGTCGATGCCCAGGCGGCCGGCGGTGTCGACGATGACGACGTCGTGCTGCTTCTGCTTGGCGTACTCGATCGAGTCCCGGGCCACCTGGACCGGGTCGCCGACGCCGTTGCCCGGCTGGGGGCCGTAGAACGCGACGCCCGCGCGCTCGGCGACGACCTGCAGCTGGTTGACGGCGTTGGGGCGCTGGAGGTCGCAGGCGACCAGCAGCGGGGTGTGCTTCTGCTTCTTGAGCCAGTGGCCGAGCTTGCCGGCGAGGGTGGTCTTACCGGCACCCTGGAGACCGGCGAGCATGATCACCGTCGGGCCGTTCTTGGCGAACCGCACCCGGCGGGTCTCGCCACCGAGGATGGCGATGAGCTCCTCGTTGACGATCTTGATGATCTGCTGTGCCGGGTTCAGCGCGCCGGAGACCTCGACGCCGAGCGCGCGGTCCTTGACCTGCTTGATGAAGGCCCGGACGACCGGCAGCGCGACGTCCGCCTCCAGCAGCGCGATGCGGATCTCGCGGGCGGTGGCGTCGATGTCCGCCTCGCTGAGGCGGCCCTTGCCCCGGAGGTTCTTGAACGTCGCTGCGAGGCGATCGGAAAGGGTGTCGAACACGTCGTCGCGGGTCCTCTGCGGCATCGGTGTGAGTACGGTCGTCGTCCCCAAGGGTATCCGTCCGCCCCGGTGACGGTCTCCACCCGGGTTCGACCGGTCTCCGGCGGGCCTCGGGAGCGGTCTCGCGGACGGCCCCGCGAACGGCCTCAGCCCAGCGCCGCCCGGACCGCGTCCGCCACCTCCCCCGCCCTCCGCGCGCCGAGCGGGCGGCCCGCCGCGTCGGTCAGGTAGAAGGCGTCGACGGCGTCCGCGCCGAGCGTGGAGACGTGCGCGGTCCGCACCCGCACCCCGGCGCCGTCCAGCGCCCGGCCGATCCGGTGCAGCAGCCCGGGGGCGTCGTGCGCGCGCACCTCCAGTACCGTCGCGCTCGCCGAGGCCACCGGCGGCGCCACCACGACCACCGGCGGCGGCGCGGGCACGCCCCGCCGCCGCGGGGCCGCCGCGTCCCGCTCGGCCAGCCGCCGGGCGACGTCCAGCGAGCCGTCCAGCGCCCGGCGCAGGTCCGCCCGCAGCCGCGCCGCCTCCGGAAGCTCACCGAACTCCGCGGCCACCGTCCAGGAGAGCAGCAGCACCGGCCCGGCGCCGATCGGGTCCAGCTCGCGCAGCCCCGCCGAGCGGACCGCCAGCCGGTGCAGGGCCAGCACCCCGGCGACGGTGCCCAGCAGCCCCGGGCGGTCCGGGACGGCCAGCAGCAGCCGCACACCCATCGGCCCGGTGCCGGCCGCGGCCGACTCGCTGCGGGCCGACAGCGACAGCGCCGGGCCGCCGGTCCTGGCCGCCTCCACCGCCAGCCGCTCCTGCTCGGCGGTCGGCTCGGCCTCGACGGGGCCGGGCCGGCCGCCGCCCGCCCCGGTCAGCACGGCGGCGGCCCGGGCGGTCAGGCCGTCCACCAGCGAGGCCCGCCAGCCGCTCCACGCGGCCGGCCCGGTGGCCAGCGCGTCCGCCTCGGTCAGCGCCCGCAGCAGCTCCAGCCGGGGCACCGAGCCGACCGCCTTGGTGACGGCCTCCACGGTGGCCGGGTCGTCCGGGTCCCGCCGGGTCGCGGTGTCCACCAGGGTCAGATGGTGGCGGACCAGCACCGCCAGGGTCTCCACCGACTCCGGGTCGAAGCCCATCCGGGCGGCCAGGGCACGGACGACCGCCTCGCCCGCCTCGCTGTGGTCACCCGGCCGGCCCTTGCCGATGTCGTGCAGCAGCGCGGCGACCAGCAGCAGGTCCGGCCGGGCCACCCGGCGGGTCATCGCGGCGGCCCGCACCGCGGTCTCCACCAGGTGCCGGTCGACCGTCCAGCGGTGCACCGCGTTGCGCTGCGGCCGGCAGCGCACCCATTCCCAGTCCGGCAGCAGCCGGGTGACCAGCCCCTGCGACTCCAGCGCCTCCCAGACCGGCAGGCAGGCCTCGCCCGCGCCGAGCAGGGTGACCAGCTGCTCGCGCGCCTCGTCCGGCCAGGGCACCGGCAGCGGCCGGCACTCCGCCGCCAGCCGGCGCACCGTCGCGTGCGAGAGCGGGAGGCCGTTCTGCGCGGCGGCGGCCGCGGCGCGCAGCGGCAGCACCGGGTCGGCGGCCGGGCGGACGCCCTGGGCGAGCACCGCCTCGCCGTCCTGCTCGACGACGCCCTCGGCGAGCGGCCGGCGCTCCACCGCTCCCCGGGCCACCGCGCCCCGGCCGGGGCCGGCGAACGGGCCTCCGAACGGGAAGCGCCGGTGCGGTCGGCGGCCCCGGCCCGAGCGGGCGGCCAGCACCCGCTCCACCGAGCGCCAGGCGAGGTCGGAGGCGTAGGCCACGGTCCGCGCCGCCCGGTAGACCCGGCGCAGCAGGGCGTCCGCGTCCGGCACGCCCAGTCGCTCGGCGACCTGGTCCTGGTCCTGGAGGGAGAGCCGCTCGGTGGACCGGCCGGTGACCAGGTGCAGGGCGTCCCGGACGTCCGCCAGCCGGAGCGCGGCGGCGTCCAGACCCTCCCGGGGCGCGTCGGCCAGCCAGCTCGCGGCGATCGCGCCGAGCGCGACGACGTCGCGCAGGCCGCCGCGGGCCTCCTTCAGGTCGGGCTCCAGCAGGAAGGACAGCTCGCCGTGCCGCTCGGCGCGCTCCCGGCCCAGCTCGCGCAACTCGGGCAGCCGGCGCGGGGCGCCCGCCCGCCAGTCGGCGAGGACGGCGGAGCGCAGCGCGGCGGTGAGCGCCGGGTCGCCCGCCACGTGCCGGGCGTCCAGCAGCCCGAGCTGGGCCTTCAGGTCGGCGGCGGCCACCGACCGGGCCTCGGCCGGGGTGCGCACCGCGTGGTCGAGCGAGGCCCCGGAGTCCCACACCGGGTACCAGAGGCGCTCGGGCAGGGCCGGGTCCAGCCGGCCCTCGTGCAGCAGCAGGACGTCGAGGTCGCTGCGCGGGGAGAGCTCGCCGCGCCCGTAGCCGCCGACCGCGACCACCGCGACCCCGGCGGGGGCGCCGGCCTCGGCGAACAGGCCGGCCAGCCAGTCGTCGGTGAGCGCGGACAGCGCGGCGCGGCGCTCCCGGCCGCCGGGGCCGGGAGCGGCGAGCAGCCGGGCCCGGGCCGCGGCGGCGGGGCCGGGCCCGGGGGCGTCGGGTGCGGTGGCCATGCGCCCGGGCCTCAGAGGGCGTCGGGGCCGCGTTCGCCGGTGCGGACCCGCACGGCCGTGTCGACCGGCACCGCCCACACCTTGCCGTCGCCGATCTTGCCGGTCCGGGCCGCGTCGACCAGGACGTCGATCAGCGGCTCGACGTCCTCGTCCTCGGCCAGGACCTCGACTCTGACCTTGGGCACCAGGTCCACGGTGTACTCCGCGCCCCGGTAGACCTCGGTGTGGCCGCGCTGCCGGCCGTAGCCGCTGGCCTCGGAGACGGTCAGGCCGTGCACGCCGAAGGCCTGCAGGGCGGCCTTCACCTCGTCCAGGCGGTAGGGCTTGATGACGGCGGTGATGAGCTTCATCGGGCGTCCACCTCGGTCTTCTCGGTGCTGTTCGCCGTCGGCACGGCAGTGGGTACGGGGGCGGGCACGGCGGCCGTCGCCGCGGCGACCAGGGCCGCGGCCGGGGCGGCCGTCCGGCCGAGACCCGAGCCCAGCGCGCTGAAGTCGTACGCGGACTCCGCGTGCTCGGCCTGGTCGATGCCGGCCAGCTCGACCTCCTCGGCGACCCGGAAGCCGATCACCCGGTCGACCGCCTTGGCCAGCAGCCAGGAGAGCACGAAGGAGTAGACGGCGACCACCGCCACGCCCATCGCCTGCTTGCCCAGCTGCCCGAACCCGCCGCCGTAGAACAGGCCCTTGGCGCTCTGGCCGACCGTCCCGGTCGCGAACAGGCCGACCAGCAGCGAGCCGATCGCCCCGCCGACGGCGTGCACGCCGACCACGTCGAGCGAGTCGTCGAAGCCCCAGCGGTACTTGAGGCTGATCGCGGCCGCGCAGACGGCACCGGCGACCAGGCCGATCGCCACCGCGCCGAGCGGGGAGACCGAGCCGCAGGCCGGGGTGACGGCCACCAGTCCGGCCACCGCGCCGGAGGCGGCGCCCAGTGTGGTGAACGCGCCGTGCCGCAGCTTCTCGTAGACCAGCCAGCCGACCAGCGCGGCGCCGGTGGCGATCTGGGTGTTGAGCAGGGCCATCGCCGCCACGCCGTTGGCGGCCAGCGCCGAGCCGGCGTTGAAGCCGAACCAGCCGAACCAGAGCAGCCCGGAGCCCAGCATCACCAGCGGCAGCGAGTGCGGGCGCATCGGGTCCTTGCGGAAGCCGATCCGCTTGCCGAGCACCAGGCAGAGCGCCAGGCCCGCGACCCCGGCGTTGATGTGGACGGCCGTGCCGCCGGCGAAGTCGATCACACCGTTGCGGTCGCCGAGCCAGCCGCCGTGGCCGCCGTCGAAGAAGAACACCCAGTGGGCGACCGGGAAGTACACCACGGTCACCCAGAGCGCCACGAACAGGCCCCAGGCCGCGAATCTCGCGCGATCCGCGATCGCCCCGCTGATCAGCGCCGGGGTGATGACCGCGAACATCAGCTGGAAGGCGGAGAAGGCGGTCACCGGGATCGTCCCGGTGAGGTCGGTGAGGCCGACGCCGCGCATCCCGAGGAAGTCCAGGTTGCCGATCAGGCCGGCGCCCGCGTCGGGCCCGAAGCTGAGCGAGTAGCCGTAGAGGACCCACAGCACGCTGACGATGCCCAGTGACAGGAAGCTCATCGCCAGCATGTTCAGGGTGCTCTTGGCCCGGACCATCCCCCCGTAGAAGAACGCCAGCCCCGGGGTCATCACCATGACCAGGGCGGCACTGATGAGTACGAAGGCGGTGTCGCCCGCGCTGAAACCGTCCGGCATCGGCCTCTCCTCCTGACTGGAAGCCGATCCGCACCCGGGTGCTGTCCCGTTGCGCCCGGGGCGTCGGCGTTGACCAGGAGCGTGCCGAAGGCCGGTTTCGGCCGATGCGGCCGGGTGTTTCACCTCCGTGACGAGGGCGACCGCGGGGTTACGCCCGCGTGAACACGGCACCGACCGTGCCGTCGGCGGCCGGCACGGTCGGTGAGGGGTGTCGCGGTGGGGCTCAGACCACCGAGACGTACTCGGGGATGTCCTGGACCACCCGCTCCTTGAGCCGGCTGACCGCGTCCACGCCCTTGAAGCGGGAGGCGGCGGCCTCGGTGGTCTTGCGGACCCGCGAGTTGAGCCGCTCGGAGCGGACCTTGGTGGCGATGTCCACCGCCTGCTCGGCGAAGACCGCCGCCTGCTCCGGCTCCTTCTGCAGCAGGTGCACGCTGGCCATGCCGACCAGGTTGAAGGCGTACGAGCGGACGTGGTCGCCGTCCTGCCGGAACAGGTCGACCGCGCGCTCCATCACCGGCGCCGACATCGAGGCGTACAGCTCGGCGTTGTCCGAGTGGTAGGCGAGGTCGCGGAAGGAGTGCGCGTTCTCCGCGTTCAGCTCGGCCGGCGAGAAGAACTTCAGCCAGTCCGGGTCGGCGTCGCCCTCGCGGATGTCGGTGAAGGTGTCCTCGGCCAGCCGGATCGCCCGGGCGCACCGGTTCACCTCGCCGATCGTGGCGTACGCCCGCGCCTCCATCGCGTACAGCAGGGACTGCTGGCGCGGGGTGGCGGTGTCACGGCTGCCGTACTGGGCGAGGTGGATCAGCTCCAGCGCGTCCTCGCCCCGGTTGAGGTGGATCATCTGCCGGCTCATGTCGGTGAGGATCAGGGCGCCGAACGGGCGGTCGCCGGCCTCCTTGGCGGCGTGCAGCGCCAGCACGTAGTACTTCTGCGCGCTCGGGTGCATGCCGACGTCGTAGGACATCCAGCCGGCCAGGTGCGCCAGCTCGGCGGTGAGCCGGAACAGCCGCTTGGTGGTCGCCTCGGGGTAGGTCTCCTGGAGCAGGTCGGTGACCTCGTGGAGCTGGCCGACCACGGCCTTGCGGCGCAGTCCGCCGCCGTTCTGCGCGTCCCACTGCCGGAACATGACGGTGGTCTGCTCGAGCAGTTCCAGCTCGGGCTCGGAGAGCCGGCCGGTGAACGGCTCGCCGCCGTTGGCCGCGGTGAGGATCGGGGTGGGGGTGCCGGTCGGGCCGGGCGCCAGCCAGCGCTGCATCGGCTCGATCAGCGCGGCGCCGGCGGTCAGGGCGAGCGAGGTGCCCAGGAAGCCGCGCCGGTTGAGCATGAGGTCGCTGCGCGAGTAGTCGCTGATCAGCTGGACGGTCTGCGGCGCGCTCCACGGCAGGTCGACGCCGCCGCCGACGGTGGAGACCGGCACGGCGGCGCGCAGGCCGAGGTCCTCGATGGAGACCACCGAGCCGAACCGCTCGGAGAACAGTTCGGACATGATCTTCGGGATCGGCTCGCGCGGCTGTTCGCCGTCGAGCCAGCGCCGCACCCGCGAGGTGTCCGTGGAGACGTGGTGGGCCCCGATCTGCCGGGCCCGGCGGTTGACCTGGCGGGCCAACTCCCCCTTGGACCAGCCGCTACGGGCGAACCACGTGGTCAGCTTCTCGTTGGGTTGCTTCTCTGCCATGGGTCCGTCCCCATCCCGCCCGGGCCCCCGGGGCCCCGATCGTGACCGCCCGACGGTTGCGGGCTCTTGCCAGACGTGTTTCGTACCGGACTGCGGCGCTGCCGCCACAGACGGACCGTCAGTTCACCAACTCCCGGCCCGCCATGGCCGGAAGCGGACTCGCCGACGAGGTCCGTGTGCTGAACGTAACGCCCGCGCACCGCCCCGGGGAGCGGCCCTGGCGAAACGCCACCTTTCGCCACCCCCATGAGTGAACCGAACCCAGCCCGCAGGCGGTTCACTGGGAAGTCCCGGCGGCCCGGCATATGCAGGCCGCCAAGTCCCCGACGGTACCCGGCTTTTCAGGCGAACCGCCGCCGCCACGGGCGGATTTCGCACCCGCACCGACCGACGACCCTCCCGCGCACAGACGATCCGGCATCGACGCCGCCGACCACAAGGCGGCGCTCGGGGCGCACCAGGGCAACTGGCGCACACCGCGCGCTGCGCGCCGCTACCGCACCACGCACCACGCACAGAAAAAGCAACACACAGTCACCGTCCCGTAACCATCGGCAACGAGAACCTGTTGGGGGAGGCATGGAGAACCTGTTCGGCGAACTTCGACTGGGGCACCTGCGGCTGTCACCGCTGGGAGCGCGCCGCCGCACCCGCGCCACCGCTCGCCAGGCCGCCGCGGAGTACACCGGCCGCTGGGGCTGGGCCGTCGTCGTCGGCGAGCCCGCCCGCACGGCCGGCACCCCGGACCGCTGCCACTGCGGCACGCCGCGCTGCGCCGCCCCCGGCCTGCACCCCGTCCCCGGCGCCGGACCGGCCGCCCGCCCCGGCAGCGAGGTCTCGGTGCTGTTCCCCACCGGACGCGCCTTCGACGTCCTCGACGTCCCCGAGTCGGCCGGCCTGCAGGCGCTGGTCCGGCTGGAGCGGATGGGCACCCAGGTCGGCCCGGTGCTCTCCTCGCCCACCGGGCGGCTGCAGTTCCTGGTCGCGCCCGGCACCGCCCGCCGGCTGCCGGACCTGCTCTACCGGATGGGCTGGGACGACGCCGCGCTCGACCTCACCTGCCACGGCGAGGGCAGCTTCGTCGCCGCGCCGCCCACCGTGCTCGCCGGGCTCGGCCCGGTCCGCTGGCTGCGCCGCCCCACCCGCGACAACGCCGGCTGCCCGCCCGAGGCCCGCCTGCTGCTCGGCACCCTCGCCTACGCCTGCCACCGCGGCCGCGAACGCACCCGCGAACCCGCCTGGATCGCTTGAGTCGCCGGTCGCCCCGGCGGGAACGCCGAAGGGCCCGCCCCTTGCGGGAGCGGACCCTTCACCGGTGGCACCGGGCGGTGCTCAGTCCCCGATCAGCGCGTCCACGAACGCGCCCGGCTCGAACGGCGCCAGGTCGTCGGCACCCTCGCCGAGGCCGATCAGCTTGACCGGCACGCCCAGCTCGCGCTGGACGGCGACGACGATGCCGCCCTTGGCCGTGCCGTCCAGCTTGGTCAGCACGATGCCGGTGATGTCGACCACCTCGGCGAAGACCCGGGCCTGGATGAGCCCGTTCTGACCGGTGGTGGCGTCCAGCACCAGCAGCACCTCGTCCACCGGGCCGTGCTTCTCGACGACCCGCTTGACCTTGCCCAGCTCGTCCATCAGGCCGGTCTTGGTGTGCAGACGCCCGGCGGTGTCCACCAGCACGGTGTCCGCACCCTCGGCGATGCCCTCCTTGACCGCGTCGAAGGCGATCGACGCCGGGTCGCCGCCCTCGGGCCCGCGCACGGTGCGCGCGCCGACCCGCTCGCCCCAGGTCTGCAGCTGGTCGGCGGCGGCGGCACGGAAGGTGTCGGCCGCGCCGAGCACCACCGTACGGCCGTCGGCGACCAGCACCCGGGCCAGCTTGCCGGTGGTGGTGGTCTTGCCGACGCCGTTGACACCGACGACCAGGACGACCGCGGGGCCCTCCTCGTGCTTGGTGGAGTGCACGGTGCGGTCGGCGTCCTTGCCGATCAGCTCGACGAGCTCCTCGCGCAGCAGGCTGCGCAGCTCGTCCGGGGTGCGGGTGCCGAGCACCTTGACCCGGGTGCGCAGCCGCTCGACCAGCTCCTGGGTGGGGGCCACGCCGACGTCGGCGGTCAGCAGGGTCTCCTCGATCTCCTCCCAGGTGTCCTCGTCGAGGTGCTCGCGGGAGAGCAGCGAGAGCAGGCCCTTGCCGAGCGAGTTCTGCGAACGGGAGAGCCGCGAGCGCAGCCGGACCAGACGGCCGGCGGTGGGCTCGGGGACCTCGATGGCGGGGGCCGCCGGCTCGGCGGGCGCGGCCTCCTCCACCTCCTCGGGGGCGGCCGGGAGCTCCACCTCCTCGACGGTGCGGCGCGGTTCCTCGGTGGGCGGCGCGGCCTCCTCGCCGACGGCGGGCTCGCGCGGGGTCGGGGGCGCCGTGATGACGGGCGCCTGCGACTTCGGGGGCAGCTGCTGGCGTCGTCTGCCGGAAACGACGAGTCCGGCGATCGCGCCTACGGCGATCACCGCGATGACTACGGCAAGAATCACGTATTCCATAACCCAACCAGTATCCGCGACACCGGTCCGCGCGGACCGCAGGCCGCCGGATGGATCCGGAACCGGTCAGGGCCGCCGTTCCTTCCGGTCCTCCCGCAGCCGCTGGCTGATCACCTGCGAGATGCCGTCGCCCTTCATGGTCACCCCGTACAGGGCGTCGGCGGACTCCATGGTCAGCTTCTGGTGGGTGATCACGATCAGCTGGGAGCTCTCCCGCAGCTCCTCCATGATCGCGATCAGCCGGCGCAGGTTGGTCTCGTCCAGCGCCGCCTCCACCTCGTCCATGACGTAGAACGGGCTGGGCCGGGCCTTGAAGATCGAGACCAGCAGCGCCACCGCGGTCAGCGAGCGCTCGCCGCCGGAGAGCAGCGACAGCCGCTTGACCTTCTTGCCGGGCGGGCGGGCCTCCACCTCGACGCCGGTGGTCAGCATGGACTCCGGGTCGGTGAGCACCAGCCGGCCCTCGCCGCCCGGGAAGAGCCGGGAGAACACGCCCTCGAACTGGGCGGCGGTGTCGTGGTAGGCCGCGGTGAACAGCTGCTCGACCCGCTGGTCGACGTCCCTGACGATGTCGAGCAGGTCGCGCCGGCTGCGCTTGAGGTCGTCCAGCTGCTCGCCGAGGAAGGTGTGGCGCTCCTCCAGCGCGGCGAACTCCTCCAGCGCCAGCGGGTTGACCTTGCCCAGCTGCTGGTACGCCCGCTCGGCCGCGCGCAGCCGCTGCTCCTGCTCGGCGCGGACGTAGGGCCGCGGCTCGCCCGGCTCCTGCCCCTCCTCCGGCGTGGACGGGGGAACCGGCCGGTCCGGCCCGTAGGAGGCCAGCAGCTCGGAGCCCTCGATGCCGAACTCCTCCAGCGCCCGGCCCTCCAGCTGCTCGATCCGCAGCCGCTTCTCGGCCCGCAGCACCTCGTCGCGGTGGCCGGCGTCGACCAGCTTGTCCAGCTCGTCCTTGAGCGCGCGCCCCTGCTCGCGGTGCTCCTTCAGCTCCGCCTCGCGCGCCGTCCGCGCCTGCTCGACGGCGGCCCGTTCGGCGTCCGCGCGGGCCAGCGACACCTCCAGGCAGGCGAGCAGCTGCCGGGCGCCCGCGGCGACGGCGCCCGCGACGGCGGCGTCGTGCTCGGCGCGCCGGTGGCGCTCGGCGGCCCGGGCGCGCGCCTCGCGCTCGGCGCGGGCGGCCCGGTCCAGCTGGTCGGCCCGGCCGGCCAGGGCGCGGACCCGCTCCTCGTGGGTGCGCACCGCGAGCCGGGCCTCCAGTTCGCTCTGCCGGGCGGCGGTGGCGGCCCCGGCCAGCCGCTGCTGTTCGGCGGCGTCCGGCTCGTCCTCCCCGTCGGCGGCCGTCTCCTCGGCGACCTCCAGCCGCTCGGCCAGCTCCTCGGCGGTGGCGAGCAGCTGGGCCAGGCCGTCCTCGGCGCGGCCGGCGGCCGCGGTCAGCCGTTCGGCCTCGCCGGCGGCGGCCCGGGCCTGTCCGCCGAGCCGGCCCAGGGTGCCCGCCACCTCGGCCCGTTCGCGTTCCAGCTGCCGCCGCCGGACGGCGAGTTGCTCCAGTTCGGCGGCCGACTCCCGGCGCCGTTCGGTGAGTTCGGCCAGTCGCCCGGCCGACTCGGCGCAGTGGACGTCGAGTTCGGCGATCGCCCGGGCGGCCTCGTCCACCGCGGCCTGGGTCTCCAGCAGGCTGGGGGCGGCGCCGGAGCCGCCGTGCGCGAAGCCGGAGCCGAGCCGGTCGCCGTCGGCGGTGACGGCGCTCAGCGCGGGGTGCGCGGCGACCAGGGCGAGGGCCTGGTCGAGGGTGTCGACCACCGCGACGCCGGCCAGCAGCCGGTCGACGGCGGCCCGCAGCGCGGCCGGTCCGTCGACGAGGTCGGCGGCCCAGCGAGCGCCGGGCGGCAACTCCCCCGCCGGTCCGGCCGGTTCGGGGGCGTCGGCGATCAGCAGGGCGGCCCGGCCGGCGTCCTCCTTGCGCAGCAGCCGCAGCGCCTCGGCGGCGGAGCCGGGCGAGTCGACGGCCACCGCGTCGGCGGCGGCGCCCAGGGCGGCGGCGACGGCGGTCTCGTGGCCGGGGGCCGAGCGCAGCAGTGCGGCGCCCGGTCCGAGCAGTCCGGTCAGCCGGTCCCCGGCGGCGAGCAGCGCGCCGCTGCCGTCCTTGCGGCGCAGGCCGAGCGCCAGCGCCTCGTGCCGGGCGGTCAGCGCGGCCCGTTCGCGCTCGGCGGCGCCGGCGGCCTCGCGCGCGGCGGTGAGCTCCTGCTCGACGGCGGCGAGCCGCTCCCGGGCGCTGTCGTGCGCGGTGTCGGCCCGCTCGCCGTCCGCCCTGCCGTCGCCGACCCGGGCGCGCAGTTCCTCGTACTCCTGCCGGGCGGCCTCGGCCCGCAGCAGCGCCTCGTCGCGGGCCTCGGCGAGCCGGCCGGTCTCGGCCTCGGCGGCGGCGGCCTTGGAGCGGGCGGCGGCGGCCTGCCCCTGGAGCCGGGCCAGCCCCTCGCGGCGGTCGGCGATGGCCCGGGCGGCGTCCTTGAGCCGGCGCTCCTCGGCGGCGAGGGCGCGTTCCAGTTCCGTCCTGGCCTCGACGGCCTCGTCGAGCGCCTCCCGGGCCTGCTCCAGGGCCTCGGCCAGCGCGGCCTCCTCCTCCCGGACCCGCCCGGCCTCGCGCTCCAGCTCCTCCGGGTCCCGGCCGGGCCGCTCCTCGGTCCGCCCGCCGGTGGCGGCGTGCCGGGCCTTCGCCTCGGCCAGCCCGATGGTGCCGCGGGTGCGTTCGGCCAGCGCGGAGAGCCGGTACCAGGTCTGCCGGGCGGCCTCCAGGCCCGGGCCGAGCTGCTGGACCTGCGCCTCCAGCACGGCTTCGCGCCGGATGGCGTGGCCGAGTTCCTGCTCGACGGTGGAGCGGCGCAGCCGCAGGGCCAGTTCGTCGGCGATCTCCGCCTCGACGGCGGTGCGCAGCGCGAGCAGGTCGTCCGCGAGCAGCCGCAGCCGGGCGTCGCGCAGGTCGGCCTGGATGCCGGCGGCGCGCCGGGCGATCCGGGCCTGCCGGCCGAGCGGACCGAGCTGGCGGCGCAGCTCGGCCACCAGGTCCTGGACGCGGTTGAGGTTGACCTGCATCGCGTCCAGCTTGCGCAGCGCCTTCTCCTTGCGCTTGCGGTGCTTGAGGACGCCGGCCGCCTCCTCGATGAAGGCGCGCCGGCCCATCGGATCGGCCTGCAGGACGGAGTCGAGCCGGCCCTGGCCGACGATGACGTGCATCTCCCGGCCGATGCCGGAGTCGGAGAGCAGCTCCTGGATGTCGAGCAGGCGGCAGGTGTCGCCGTTGAGCGCGTACTCGCTGCCGCCGTTGCGGAACATCGTCCGGGTGATGGTCACCTCGGAGTACTCGATCGGCAGGGCGCCGTCGGTGTTGTCGATGGTGAGGCTGACCTCGGCGCGGCCGAGCGGGGCGCGCCCGCTGGTCCCGGCGAAGATGACGTCCTCCATCTTGCCGCCGCGCAGCGACTTGGCCCCCTGCTCGCCCATCACCCAGGAGAGCGCGTCGACGACGTTGGACTTGCCGGAGCCGTTGGGTCCGACCACGCAGGTGATGCCGGGTTCGAAGCGGAGGGTGGTGGCGGAGGCGAAGGACTTGAACCCGCGCAGGGTCAGACTCTTCAGGTGCACGCGCCGGTCTCCTCACCTCGCTCGCCAGGGGCTCCAGCGGCGACTGTATCCCCCGGCGGCCCGGCGACCGGCGCCCGGACACGGCGATCCCCGGACACGACGACGTCCGGACACGACGAAGGGACGCCACGCGGGGCGTCCCTTGCAAGCTGCGTCCCTTTCGGGGCGGCTCAGTGCACAGCGGCGTCGATCGGGGGATCGGGCGGGACTCAGGTGAGAGCCGGCTCCCGCTGGTCCAGATCGATGCTGTTGAGCAGCGAGTGCTCGCCGGCGACAGCGGTGAGAGCGTCGTTCTCAGCCTGCATCCGAAGGAGCTCGGCTTCGAGATCCTGGACGCGCTGCTGCAGCCGTCGCATCTCGGAGAGCATTCGCGGGTCGGGGCCGCCGACGTACCCGAGAAGCGCCTTTGCCATGATGAATGGTCCTCCACGCTGAGTGACCGAACCGGAACGGTACAGGTCTAGGGGGAAGGGGGACGCACGCGCGGCGCGCACCGGCAGTGCTGGCTGGGCACTACGACACGACCACCGTGAGCTGCGCTCGCGGGGGCATGTGCCTACCGGGATGACGCGATCGTGTGCGCGGGCTTCCAGCGTCTCACCAAAGACGGTACGGGTCAACACGATCACCGCACGCTACCGCGCCCCTGTCACCTGCCTGGCGGTGTCGCCACGCCGGGCGGTCACGAAGGGGGGTCCACCACATGCTCGTGGATCATCGTTCGATGCGGAGTCAACCACGAGTCTGCCCGGATGGCAACCGTACGACACCGCCGGTTGCCGATCGATTTCCGCACGGCCCCCCGGGGGCCGTTGCGGCAGGCGCCCTCAGCGGATCTCGAAGGTCCCGTAGCCGGACCCGACGGCGGTCCAGATCTCGGTCACCCCGCTGACCCGGCCCGGGGTGTCCGGGCCCCTGAGCAGGGCGAGCAGCCGCTCGCAGTCCGCGGCGAGGCCCTCGGCGACCACCTGCACCCGGCCGTCGCCGAGGTTGCTCGCGTAGCCGGTCAGGCCGATCTCCAGCGCCCGTGCCCTGGTCCACCAGCGGAAGCCGACCTGCTGGACCCTGCCGCGCACCCAGGCCGTGACCCGGACCGGCTCGTCACTGTGGGCGTCGCGACCGTGCATGCCCCCGACCCTATCCGCCCGGACGGCGGCGCGCGTCACGGGCCGGCGGGGCCCTCGGCGGTCCAGCCCGGGCTGCGGATCCCGGCCCGCAGCCCGCCGCCGCGCCCCGGCTCGCCGCAGGTCCGGCAGACCCACCGCGGGTCGTACGGGTGCGGCGGGTGCCCCTCGGGCCGGTGCTCGAAGACCACCGGCGCCTCGGGCAGCACCCAGCGGTCGCCCCAGACGAGCAGCGCCTGGGTGAGCGGGGCGAGGTCGCGGCCGGCCTCGGTCAGGTGGTACTCGTACCGCGGGGGCCGCTCGCTGTAGGCCCGCCGCTCGACCACGCCCGCCTCCTCCAGCGTCCGCAGCCGCGCGGTGAGCCGGTCGCGCGGGGCTCCGGTGTTCCGGGCGATCCGGTCGAAGCGGTGGTTGCCGTAGAACAGCTCCCGCACCGCGAGCAGCGCCCACTTCTCCCCCACCACGTGCAGCGCGGCGGCGATCGAGCACGGCCGACCGGGCAGGACGGGCAGGACGGGACGCGCGGGGCGGAGGTCATGTCCGACAGCCTGCCCCAGCGGGTTTCGTTCTCAACCCCTCCCGCTCAGGAAGGCCAGTCCGGCCAGCGCCTTGAGCCGCTCCGGCGCCACCCGCACGGCCACCGTCGACCCGTCCGTGAACCGCAGCCCCACCCGTCGGGGACGGCCGCGCCGCCGACGCGCGGCACCCGGGCCGCGCAACCGGAACGGGCCGAGGTCGACCAGGTGGTCCGTCCCCAGCGCGCCGCGCCGCTTGAGCAGCAGCGTCCGGCGGTCGGTGACGGCGAGCAGCACGCAGCCGAAGGTTTCCGAGGTGCGGGAGAGCTCGGCCTCGCGGGCCGCGGCGGCGAACCGGCCCGCGGTGCTCTCCCAGCCGCCCCGCACCGGGGGCGTGAACAGCCGCCCGCCGACCAGGGCGACGGTCAGACCCGCCAGGACCACCAGGCCCTCGGGGTCCAGGACGTCGAGACCGTGGTTCAGCGCGATCTCCGCCCCGGTGTCCACGTCGCGCCCGTGCTGCCGGTACGGCTTCGGGGGCCGCGGGACCAGCGCGCTCAGCCGGACCTCGACCAGCCCGAGCAGTTCCTCCCCCGCCCGTAGCCACGGCTCCGCCAGTGCACGGTCCGGTGCCATTTCCCCGCCCCCTCCGACGACGCCCCGGCACACGATGTCCCCGACACACCACGGCCCCCGCCGGTCGCCCGGCGGGGGCCGTGGGCCGATCATCGCATCGACCGGGGGTGCGGGACAGGGTCAGAAACCGCCACCGAAGTCGCCGCCGCCACCGAAGTCCCCACCGCCGCCGCCGTCGTCGAAGCCGCCACCGAAGTCGGAGGAGTTGTAGTCGGCGCCGGAGTAGTCGCCGCCGTCGTAGCCGGAGCCCGCGTCGACCGGGCCGGCCGCGTACGCCGGGGTGGCCATCATCGAGCCGAGCATGGTGCCGACCAGCAGCCCCGGCAGCAGGCCGCCGCCGCCGAAGCCGCCGAAGTAGCCGCCGGCCCAGGGGCCGTAGGCCGGGCCAGCGTTCCAGTACGGCTGCGGGCCGTGCTCGGTCGGGACGGTCCGGACGTCCGGGGCCAGGCCGGTGGCCAGCCGGTCCGCGTCGGCCCGGCAGACCGGCACGGAGCGCGCCGCCCCGCCCGCCGGGGACCACTCGGCGTCCACCACGGAGGGGCCGTGCCGGGGGTCGAAGAAGCACGGCGGGCGGCGCTCGGGCAGCGGCCGCTTCTCCCGCCGGGCCGCCAGGGTGGCCAGCGCGAACCGGCCGTCCTCCAGCGCCTCGGTGACCGGCCGCACGTCCTCCGGCCCCCTGGCCTCGTCCATCAGCCGCTTGGCCTTCTCGTACGAGTCCAGGGCGTGGGTGTAGTCGCCGCGCTGCACGTCGTCGGCGTCCGGCGCGGAGGGGGCGAAGTCGAGCCGGTCCAGCTCCTCGCCGTAGGCGGTGATGTCCTCGTCGACCACCTGGCGCAGCTGCGCCAGCTCGGCCCGGCGCTGCTCCTCCTTGCGCCGCTTGGCCCGCCGGAACAGCAGGAAGACGCCGGTGCCGGCGAGCGCCAGCAGAGCCAGCGGGACGACCACCGCGGCGGTGGAGACCCCGCCCTTGTCGCTGTTCACCGCGTGCCCCTTGATCTGCGGGGCGGCGGTGTCGACGAAGTCGTTCAGGGTGGCGTCGATGTCGCCGGGGTGCGAGCGGAAGGCGGCGCCGGCGATCCGCTCGGCGCTGGCGCTGGGCAGCGCGGCCTTGTCGGAGCGGGCCTGGAACTGGTCGCCGCGCCAGACCGCGTAGGTGCCGGTGATGCCGACCTTGGTGCGCAGGTCCTCGAAGACCGTCCTGGCGCCGTACGGATCGGCGGCCGGGACGACCGCCACGAAGATCGGCTTGTCCGCCTCGCGGATCTTCTCGGTCAGGGCGTCGGCCTGGCCCTGGCCGAACCGGCCCGCCATCGCCGGGTCGACGTACACCCGGCCCTGCTTGAGCGTCGCGGCCGCGTCGTCGAGACCGCCGGCCGCCGAGGCCGCCGGTGCCAGCAGGAGCAGCAGCCCGAGCAGCGCCGACACCAGTGCCAGCGGCCCGGCGCCCCGGGAACGTCGTCGTGCAAGGGTTCTCATATCTCGACGCTACCCCGAACGGCCCCGCTCACCGGCATACCGGCCGGGCACCGCGCGGCCGGGCACCCCCACCGTCCGCCGGGGTGGGCCCCCTCCTGCGGGATGATCTTCCGACCGGCCGCCCCTGAGGCGCCCCCGGGACGGGAACCCGGTCACCGGCCCCGCGCGTACCTCCCGGCGGAAACCGGACCGGGCAGGCCGCCCGGGCAGGCGTCCCGACCGTACCGCGCGACCGGGCATAGTAGGGGCCGTACCGCCCCGCCATGACCTTCTCTTGACCATCCGCACCACCCCCTGATCGGAGCTCCGCGTGTTGATCGGCCTCGTCACCGCCGTGGCGGCCTCCGCCTGCTACGGCACCGGTTCGGTCCTGCAGGCGGTCGGCTCCCGGCGCTCCGCCCGCGAGGAGGCCGCCAAGGGCGGTGGCTCCGCCGGCACCACCGCGCACGGCGGGCCCAGCCTCGCCTCCACCGCCAAGGCCGCCGTGACCTGGGAGTTCATCCTCGGCACGGTGCTGGACTTCATCGGCTTCGGGCTCGGGGCGCTGGCCGCCCGGCTGCTGCCGCTGTTCCTCTCCCAGACGATCATCAGCGCCAACCTGGTGATCACCGCGGTGCTCTCGATCAAGCTGCTCGGCATCCGGCTCAAGCAGCTGGAGTGGGCCTCGATCGGCGTGCTCTGCTCGGCGCTGGTGCTGCTCGCGGTCTCCGCCGGGCCCGAGGGCGGCCACCACGCCGCGATGGCGTTCCACTGGTGGCTGCTGGCGGTCACCACCGTGCTGCTGGTCGGCGGCGCCCTGCTGGTGCGCCGGATGGGCTCCAACGGCGCGATCGTCGCCGGTCTGCTCTCCGGCCTCGGCTTCGGCGCGCTCGGCGTCGGCGTGCGCATCCTCAACGGCGTGGAGCCGTTCGACCTCGGCGCGCTGCTCTCCGACCCGGCCCTGTACGCGATCCTGGTCGGCGGCATCGGCGGGATGTACGTGCACACCGTGGCCCTGCAGATCGGCTCGGTGAACGGTGCCACCGCCGCCCTGGTGGTCGGCGAGACGGTGCTGCCCGGCGCGGTCGGCGTGCTCTGGCTCGGCGACTCCTCCAAGGCCGGGCTGGGCTGGCTCGGCGTGGCCGGCTTCCTGCTCGCGGTGGTCGCGGCGGTCGGCGTCGCCTACTTCGGCCAGGACACCCACGGCGGACTGCCGGAGGCCGAACCGGCCGAACCGGAGCTCGCCAGGAGCTGAGCTCCCGGGTTCGGCCCCGGCGCGGGTTCAGCCCCCGCTGCGCACGCGCGGAACGCGCTGGCAGCGGGGGCAGAAGTAGCTGGAGCGGTTCATCCAGGCGGCCCGCCGCATGGCGGTGCCGCAGCGCCGGCAGGGCTCGTGCTCCCGCCCGTAGGCGTCCAGGTCGCGGGAGAAGTAGCCGCTCTCGCCGTTCACGTTCACGTACAG
This sequence comes from Kitasatospora sp. NPDC002551, assembly GCF_040296005.1. NCBI lineage: Bacteria > Bacillati > Actinomycetota > Actinomycetes > Kitasatosporales > Streptomycetaceae > Kitasatospora > Kitasatospora sp. NPDC002551. Next base: position 68,493 of record NZ_JBEOWI010000035.1, read on the forward strand.
GCTGTCGAAGCTGGTGCCGCCGACGGCCAGCGCCGCCGTCATCACGTCCCGGGCGCTGGCCAGCAGCAGCAGCGCCTGCGGCCGGGTCAGCGTCGCGGTCGGCCGGTCGTAGTGCAGCCGGGAGCGCCACAGCGCCTCGTCGGCGTAGATGTTGCCGACCCCGCTGATCAGCGTCTGGTCCAGCAGCGCCCGCTTGACCGTGGTGCGCCGGGCGCGCAGCGCCGCCGCGAAGGCGGCGTCGTCGAAGCGGGGGTCGAGCGGATCACGGGCGATGTGCGCGATGGACACCGGGGTGCCCTCCGGATCGCCGTCCTCGGCCTCCTCGACGGCCAGCCCGCCGAAGGTCCGCTGGTCGACGAAGCGCAGCTCGCGCCCGCCGTCGGTGAACCGCAGCCGCACCCGCAGGTGCGTCTCGTCCGGCACCGCCGGGTCCTGGACCAGCAGTTGGCCGCTCATCCCGAGGTGGCCGATCAGCGAGAAGCCCTCACCCGTACCGGCCAGCGGGACCCAGAGGTACTTGCCGCGGCGCTGCGCCGCGCCGAGGGTGGTGCCGGTGAGCCGGGCCGTGAAGTCCGCGGCGCCGGCCGGCTGGCGGCGCACCGCACGGGGGTGCAGCACCTCGACGCCGGCGACGGTCCGCCCGGCGACCCAGTTCGCCAGACCGCGGCGGACGACCTCGACCTCGGGAAGTTCGGGCACGGGAAACACGCCTCCAGCACAACGACTCGGCTCTGCAGGAGGAAGGCTACTGCGTGGTCAGGCGCCGCTCGGCAGGCGGTCGGCGTACTTCTCCTTGATCGCCCGCCAGGCGCTCTCCGCCGCCTTCTGCTCGGCTTCCTTCTTCGAGCGGCCGACGCCGCTGCCGAAGTCCTCGCCGGCCACCCGGGCCGCGGCGGTGAAGGTCTTCTCGTGGTCCGGACCGGACTCCTCGACCACGTACTCCGGCACTCCGATGCCCACCGAGGCGGTGAGCTCCTGGAGGCTGGTCTTCCAGTCCAGACCGGCACCCAGCTGAGAGGACTCCTCGATCAGCGGGTCGAACAGCCGGTGGACGAACTCGGTGGCGGCGTCCAGGCCCCGGTCCAGGTAGACCGCGCCGATGACCGCCTCGACCGTGTCGGCGAGGATCGACGACTTGTCGCGGCCGCCGGTGCCCTCCTCGCCCTTGCCGAGCCGGATGAACGCGCCCAGCTCCAGGCCGCGGCCGACGTCGGCGAGCGCGCGCGAGTTGACCACCGCGGCGCGCAGCTTGGCGAGCGTTCCCTCCGGGACGTCCGGGTGGACGCGGTAGAGGGTGTCGGTCACCACCAGGCCCAGCACCGAGTCGCCGAGGAACTCCAGGCGCTCGTTGGTGGGCAGACCACCGTTCTCGTACGCGTACGAGCGGTGGGTCAGGGCGCGTACCAGAAGGGCGCGCTCGAGCGAGTACCCGAGGCGCCCTTCCAGAACGTCGTATTCGGTCGAAGCCGGCCCGCCGGCCTTGCCGCCGCCCGAAGGAGCCTTCGGGACCGCGGTCGCCTTGCGGGAGGAGTTACCGTCCGACATCGATCCGTACACCCCGCCGATCAGACCGAGAGGACCTGGCGGCGGTTGTACGTGCCGCAGCTCGGGCACGCGATGTGCGAGAGCTTCGGCTCGTGGCAGCGGTCGCACGCCACGAGGGCCGGGGCAACGGCCTTCCAGTTGGACCGGCGGTGGCGCGTGTTGCTGCGCGACATCTTCCGCTTCGGAACAGCCACGGCTACTTCTCCTGGTTCTCGGCGAGACCCTCACGGGTGTCGCTGTACTTGATTCCGTCACCCTCGTCGCCGTGGGCGGCGGAGAGTCCCTGCAGAGCCGCCCACCGGGGGTCGGCGGCATCGTGGTGGTGGGCCGGGTCGTCACTCAGGCGCGCTCCGCACTCGGAGCACAGGCCCAGGCAGTCTTCCTGGCACACCGGCTGCAGCGGCAGTGCGAGCACCACCGCGTCACGCAGCACCGGCTGGAGGTCGAAGTAATCGCCCTCCAGGCGGTAAGTCTCTTCCTCGGAGTCCTCTTCGAGGTCCTCCGCCCCGGCGGTCCGGGCGCGGTGACGCTCGTCGGACTCCGGGTAGTAGTACAGCTCCTGGAAGTCCACGTCGAGGTCGAACTCGACGGGCTCCAGGCACCGGACGCACTCGCCCTCGACCCGGGTCTCGGCGGTGCCGGTGACCAGCACGCCCTCGACCACGGACTCCAGGCGGAGGTCCAGGGTGATCTCGCTCTTCTCCGGGACGCCGATCACGTCGATGATCCCGAGGCCCCCGGGGGCCTCCAGGGTCCGGGACACCTTGCGCAGCGCACCCGGACGACGGCCCAGCTCGTGCGTGTCGAACACGAGGGGGTCGCGGTGGTCGAGGCGGTTCAAAGTGTCCTGACTTCCTGGGGGGGTACCGATGCGCGGCGCTGCTCGTCGGAGGATGCGCGGGCAGACCGACGGCCCGACACGGAGAGGCCGGAGTGGTCAGACTACCCGAGTCTCCCGCCAGGCCCAACTTCGTGCCCGGGCGCTACCGGCCGCCGAGCTCCCGCAGCCGGGTCATGTCGATCATGCTGGTGTCGAAGAAACTGGTCTCGTCCAGCCCGGCCTGGGTCTGCTGCGGCACGGGCGCGGGCGGGTTGGCCGGCTGCTGCGGGTAGCCGTAGCCGCCGCCGTACTGCTGCTGCTCCGGGTAGCCCTGCTGCTGCTGGGGCGGGTAGCCGTAGCCGGCGCCCTGCCCGGCATCGTACCCGGGCTGCTGCCCCTGCTGCTGGTAGCCGTACTGGCCCCCGTACGGGTCCGCGCTCTGGCCGCCGGCCGGGTCGAAGCCGCCGCCGTACACCTCGGCGTACTGGGCTCCGCCCTGCTGCGCGGCCGCGTACTGGTCCGCGCCGGGCGTCTGCCAGCCGGCCGCGGCCGGGGTCTGCTCCGGCCAGGACTGCTGCTGCGGCACCTCCTCGCGGTACCAGGCCAGCTCGCTGCCGTCCGCGTCGGCGGCGAAGCCGGCCGCGACCGCCTCGGCCCGCTCCTTGGCCTGCTGCGCCTCGTCGGCGGCGGCCAGGTAGGCGCCGAGCTCGTCGATGGGCCGCTTGCCGGTCAGCTTGTCGCGGCCCTTGCCGACCGCCTCCAGGGTCGCGCTGAGCACGTTCTCCAGGGTGGCGAGCTTCACATCGACGTACTCGTCGACCTCGGGGCTGGGGCTGATCCGCTGCGGCTGGAACTCCTCGCCGTCGGTCTCGCCCTCGTACTCGGTCTCGAAGACGCTCGCGTCGCCGCGCAGCTTGGTGCGGCCCCGGCCGACCGCGCCGAGCGTCTTGGTCAGCACGACCTCGAAGTTGGCGAGCTTGCTGTCGACGTAGTCGTCGGCCTCGGCGCGCTTGGTCTCGATCTCGGCGCGGGCCTCGGCGAGGATCCGGTCCGCCTCGGCCCGGGCCCGGCGGACCACCTCGGTGTCGGAGATCAGCGAACCGCGCTCGGCGTGCGCGCCCTGGATGATCCGGTCGGCCTCGGCCTGGGCGTCCGCGACCACCGACTCGTGGTCGGCCATCACCGACTGGGCCTGGGCCAGCTCGGCGGGCAGGGACGCCCGGAGCTCCTGGAGCAGTCCGATCAGCTCGGCACGGTTCACCACGCAGGAGGCCGACATGGGCATCGAGCGGGCGTTCTCGACGGCGGCCACGATCTCGTCGACCTTGTTCTGCACGTCCACGGGGCTTCGTCTTTCCGTGTGCCGCCGAGGTCCGGCGGAGGCAGCGCCCGGCGCGGTGGACGTCACCGCAGGGCTGGAATACAGACTGTACGGCCACTGCCGGGCGAGGTCACAACGCCCGGACCCGGCCGTCTTTCCACTCCTCGGGCAAACCGTGACGAACCGGCAGAAACGGACGGCCGGTCACCCCGGGTCGGCTACTGCTGGGCGCGCCGCTCGGCGATCCGCTCGACCAGTCGGCGGTGCGCGACCTCCGGCAGCAGGTGCGAGACGTCGCCGCCGTAGGAGGCGACCTCCTTCACCAGCGTCGAGGAGAGGAAGCTCCAGGTCGGCGAGGTCGGCACGAAGAGCGTCTCGACGCCGGTCAGGCCGTGGTTCATCTGGGCCATCTGCAGCTCGTAGTCGAAGTCGCTGACCGCGCGCAGGCCCTTGATGATCGCCGGGATCTCCCGCTCCCGGCAGAAGTCCACCAGCAGGCCGAGGTGCGACTCGACCACCACGTTGCCGTACTGGGCGGTGGTCTCCTCGATCAGCTCGATCCGCTCCTCGATGCTGAACATGCCCTGCTTGTTCCGGTTGACCAGCACCGCGACGTGCACCACGTCGTACAGCTTCGAGGCCCGCCCGATGATGTCGAGGTGACCGTAGGTGATCGGGTCGAACGACCCGGGGCAGACGGCGCGGCGCATGGCGTGTGTGCTCCCTCGTGGGGTGACGGGAATCCTGCGGGCCCGGGCCCGCTAGGGGTGGTGGCGGGTCTCCGCGGCGGCGCGACCGTACCAGAGCGTGCCCTCGCCGTAGCGGCGGGAGCGCAGCACCTCGAAGCCCTCGGGCCAGCCGAACTCGCCGCCGCGGGTGCTCCGCTCCACGGTGACGAGTGCGTCCTCCGCGAGCCAGCCTCCAGCTGACATTGTGATCAGCATCTCGCGCACCTCGTCGTCGGTGACGACGTACGGCGGGTCGAGGAAGACCAGGTCGTACGGGGCCTGGGGGGCGGGCCCGGCGATCACCTTCTCCGCCCTGGCGGCCTTCACCAGCGCGCCCGGCAGACCGATCGTCCGGACGTTCTCCCGGATCACCCGGGCCGCCTGGGCGTCCGCCTCGACCAGCAGGACGTGCTCGGCGCCGCGCGAGAGCGCCTCCAGGCCGACCGCGCCCGATCCGCCGAACAGGTCCAGCATCCGGGCGCCGTGCAGGGTGGTGCCGCGCAGCGCCTCCAGGGTGGAGAACATCGCCTCACGGGCCTTGTCGGAGGTCGGGCGGGTGCCCCGGCCGGGCGGTACGGCCAGCCGGCGGCCGCCGGCCGCCCCGGCGATCACGCGGGTCATGGTGGTGGGAGGTCCTTTCGTCGCTGCCCGACCACGCTATACGGCCGTGGCCCCCGCCGGTCCGCCCGGCGGGGGCCGCGCTCACGCGGTCGGGTGATCAGCTCGCCTCGGATCCGGCCGCCTGGGGCGGGACGGCCGCGCCCAGCAGCGACGGCGAGGCGTAGCGGGACCAGGAGAGGCAGCCGTCGGGCGGGCAGTACTCGGGGCGGCGCGGGTCGTGGCCGAGCTCGCGCAGCTTGGTGCGGACGGAGTCGGGCGTGCGGCCGAAGCGGGCGGCGATCCGGGCGACGGTCTCGCCCTCGTGGAAGCGCCGCACCAGCTCCTCCTCGTGCTGCGGCACCCAGGGGGCGCCGTGGCCGGGGTAGAGCTCGCGCAGCACGTCGCGGTCGGGGATGGGCTCGGAGACGTCGGCGACGATCGCCAGCGCCCGGAGCGCGCGGTTGAGCGCGATCCGCAGCGAGGCGACGTCCTCCACCGGCAGCCGCAGCTTGCCGGAGGCGAGCGGGGCCGCCGCCGCCCCCTCGCGCCAGCCGGTGAGGGTGAGGGTGACCTCGCGGTCGTCGTCGCTGGCGAGTTCGATCCGGAAGACCTTGTCGCCCAGCGGGAGCTCGTTGAGATGACGGAATGCCATGGCTAAACCCCCAAGTGTCGTGTCAGGAGCGCACCTTGGGGGTGCGCCCTGAACACCTTCATTCTCTCCCGGGGGTCTGACAATCGGGCTGTTCCTGCGTGCCCTCAGCCCTTCTCCATGTAGGCCGCGCGGTCCTCGTCGAGCAGGCTCTCCAGCGCGGTGCGCAGGTCCGGGTGGGCCGTGAGGTCCGGGTCCTCCGCGACCAGCCGGGTGGCCTCGGCGCGGGCGGTGACGATGACCTCCTCGTCCTCCAGCACCGAGAGCACCTTGAGCGAGGACTTCACCCCGGACTGCGCCTGGCCCAGCACATCGCCCTCGCGGCGCTGTTCGAGGTCGATCCGGGACAGCTGGAAGCCGTCCAGGGTGCCCGCCACCGCGTCCAGCCGGGCCCGGGCGGCACTGGCCGCCGGCATGTCGGTGACCAGCAGGCAGAGCCCGGGGGCGGAGCCCCGGCCGACCCGGCCGCGCAACTGGTGGAGCTGGGAGACGCCGAACCGGTCCGCGTCCATGATCACCATCGCGGTGGAGTTCGGGACGTTGACGCCGACCTCGATCACCGTGGTCGCGACCAGCACGTCCACCTCGCCGGCCGCGAACCGGCGCATCACCTCGTCCTTCGCCTCCGGCGCGAGGCGCCCGTGCAGGATCTCCACCCGCAGCCCGGCCAGCGGGCCGGCGACCAGCTTCCCGGCGGTCTCCACGACGGACAGCGGGGGCCGCCGGTCGCCCTCGGCCGCGGCGCCCTCGTCCGGCGCGTCGTCGAGCAGCTCCTCCAGGTCCTCGGCGCGGCGCTTCTTCCGCGCGCCCTTGGCGCCCTTCCCCTCGTCCGGCTCCTCGTCGCCGATCCGCGGGCAGACCACGTACGCCTGGTGGCCCTTGGCCACCTCCTCGCGGACCCGTTCCCAGGCGCGGGTCAGGAAGTTGGGCTTCTCGACGGCCGGCACCACGTGGGTGGAGATCGGCGAGCGGCCGGCCGGCAGCTGGTCCAGGACGGAGGTCTCCAGATCCCCGAAGACGGTCATCGCGACGGTGCGCGGGATCGGGGTGGCCGTCATCACCAGCAGGTGCGGCGGCTGCTCGCCCTTGGCGCGCAGCGCGTCCCGCTGCTCGACACCGAAGCGGTGCTGCTCGTCGACCACCACCAGGCCGAGGTCCTGGAACTGCACCTTGTCCTCGATCAGCGCATGGGTGCCAATCGCGATGCCGGCGTCCCCGCAGGCCATGTCGAGCAGTGCCTGCCGCCGGACCGGGACGCCCATCGACCCGGTGAGCAGCACCACCCGCGTCCCCAGGTCGGACCCGCCGAGCATGCCGCCCTCCGCCAGGTCGCCCATCATCTCGACGATCGACCGGTGGTGCTGCTGGGCGAGCACCTCGGTGGGCGCCAGCAGCACCGCCTGGCCGCCCGCGTCGACCACCGCCAGCATCGCCCGCAGCGCGACGAGGGTCTTGCCGGAGCCGACCTCGCCCTGGAGGAGGCGGTGCATGGGGTGCTCGCTCGCGAGGTCCGCGGCGATCTCGGCGGAGACCTTCCGCTGGCCCTCGGTGAGGGTGAACGGGAGCCGGGCATCGAAGGCGTCCAGCAGGCCGCCCGGGCGGGCCTCGCGCGGCTTGGCGGGCAGGGCGGAGTCGGCGGCCCGGCGCTGGGCGAGGGCGACCTGCAGGACGAACGCCTCGTCCCAGCGCAGCCGCTCCTGGGCGCGCTCGCGGTCGGCCTGGCCGCGCGGGCGGTGGATCAGTTCGAGCGCCTCGGGCAGCGGGATGAGCCCGTGGCGCTCGCGCAGTTCGGCGGGCAGCGGCTCGCCGACGTCGGACAGGTGCTTGGTGAGCGCCGTCTCCACGCAGAGCGAGAGCTTCCAGCTGGGCATCTGGGCGCTGGCCGGGTAGACCGGGATGAGCCGCCCGGCGAACTGGGCGGCGGCGTTGTCGCCGTCCGTCTCGTCGAGCAGCTGGTAGTCGGGGGAGGCCAGTTGGCGGGTCCGGTTGAACATCCCGACCTTGCCCGCGAACAGGCCCTGCGTCCCCGGCCGCAGCTCCTTCTGCCGCCAGCCCTGGTTGAAGAAGACCAGCGAGAGCCGGCTGCGGCCGTCGGTGACCACCACCTCCAGCCGGTCGCCCTTGCGCCCGCGGAACGGGATCAGGGTGACCTTCTCGATCCGGGCCAGCACGGTGACGTGCTCGTCGATCTCCAGCTCGTCCAGGCTGGTGAGCTGGCCGCGTTCGACGTAGCGGCGCGGATAGTGGTGCAGCAGGTCCCCGACCGTGCGCAGCTTCAGGCTGTCGGCGAGCACCTTGGCGGTCCGGTCGCCGACGAGCTTGGTCAGTGGTTCATCGAGAGCGCCCATCAAGGCCCCTGTTTACACCACCGAACCGACAATCCAGGCGTTCACTCCACGCCGATCAGCAGCGGCGCCGACTCCTGGCCGCCGTGGAAGACCACCGCGTCCACCTCGGGCCGGCTCTGCCGGGCGTGCGCGACGAGGCCCTCGGCGAGGCTCTCCGGGGCGCCCTCCCCGAGGATCAGGGTGACCAGTTCGCCGCCGCCGCCGAGCATCCGGTCCAGCACGCTGCGGCCGACCCCGGCCAGGCCGGTGCCGATCACCGCGACGTCCCCGTCGATCAGGCCGAGCACGTCACCGGCCTGGCAGACCCCGGCCATGGTCCAGGACTCGCCCTCGGCGACGGCCAGTTCGGCGTACCGGGTGGCACCGGCCGCCGAGGTCATGGCGACCACGTCCTCGTCGAAGCGCCGCCCGGCCTCGTGCACGGCGAGCGCGGCCAGGCCCTGCACCGGGGAGCGGGTGGGCAGCACGGCGATCCGCACGCCCTCCTCGCGCAGCTGGTCGGCGGCGGCGCCGGCGGCGGCCCGCAGTTCGGGGTCGTTGAGCAGCAGCACCACCTCGCGGGCGGCGGCCCGGCGCACCGCGGCGGTGAGTTCGGCGCTGGCCGGCGGACGGCCGGGCTCGGCGTGCAGGACGACCGCGCCGGCCTGTTCGCAGAGCTCGGCCAGGCCCTCGCCGGAGACCACCGAGAGCACCGCGCGGGCGGGCCGCTCGGGCTCGCCCCGGTCGGTGGCGGCGCCGGAGCGGGCGGCGGCCTCGGCGAAGTGGGTGATCCGGATCTGGTGCGGGCGCCCGGCCTCGACCCCGGCCTCGACGGCGGCGCCCGCGTCGTCGACGTGGACGTGGACGTTCCACAGCCCGTCGCCGCCGCCGACCACCAGCGAGTCGCCCAGCTCGCCGAGCCGGGTCCGCAGCGCGGGCAGCGCCTCGTCGGGGGCGTCCAGCAGGTAGATCACCTCGAACGCCGGGTGCCCCGGGCCGGGCGGCCGCACGTGCAGCTCGCAGCTCTCCGCCAGCCCGACGTCGCCGCGCAGCGCGACCGGCCCCATCGGCTGGTGGCCGGCCACCGCGTCGGCGAGCGCCCCGAGGACGGCGACCAGGCCGCGGCCGCCGGCGTCCACCACACCGTTCTCGGCGAGCACGGGGAGCTGCTCGGGGGTGTGCCGCAGCGCGTCGCGGGCGGCCCGGTAGGCGGCCTCGGCGACCTGCCCGAGCCCGCCGCCGGCCCGGGCGGCCTCCCGGGCGGCGACCCGGGCGACGGTCAGCAGGGTGCCCTCGACCGGTTCGGCGACGGCCTGGTAGGCGGCGTCGGAGGCCCGCTGGAGGGCGGCCCGCAACTGGTCGGCGCCGCCGCCCTCGGCGAGCTTCTCGGCGGTGCCGCGCAGCCACTGGGCGAGGATCACCCCGGAGTTGCCGCGGGCGCCGACCAGGGCGCCGCGGGCCATCGCCCGGGCGGTCTCGGCCAGGCCGGGCGCCGGCTCCGGGCCCGGGTCGGTGAACCGGCTCTCCACCTCGGCGGCGGCCGACTCCACGGTCAGGTACAGGTTGGTGCCGGTGTCGCCGTCCGGGACCGGGTAGACGTTGAGTGCGTCGATCTCCTCGCGGGCCTGGCCGAGCGCGCGCAGCGCCAGTTGGCACCAGCTGCGCACGGCCGGGGCGTCGAGCGTGTGCAGCACCAGGTCTCCTCCGGAGTGGGACGCCGTGATGGCCTGAGGGTGAACGGCGAGGGGTGGTACCGGCAGGTTATCGGGGGCCGGGAGGGGGCGGCGGACACGGCGGCCGGAGCGATCACCCGGCCGGTCATGGTAGTTTCGTCGAACGGAAGCAAGCGTTGTATGCTCTTCCGGTTGCCTGGAACAGGTTCAGGCTCACCCCTTGGTCCGGTTCGGTTCACGCGAGTGCTCCGCTGGTCTGGCGGGGTTGTCTCACGTAAATGATCTGAAGTCTTGGAGTGACTCCTGTGGCTGCCAACTGCGACGTCTGCGGCAAGGGGCCGGGCTTCGGCAACAGCATCTCCCACTCGCACCGCCGTACCCCCCGTCGCTGGAACCCCAACATCCAGACGGTGCGCGCTGTGGTTGGGCGGACGCCGAAGCGGCTCAACGTCTGCACCTCGTGCATCAAGGCCGGTAAGGTCTCGCGCTGACGCGCAGACCGGCATGCCGGTCCTCCAGTGAGCCGGTTCATCCTCGGGTGAACCGGCTTTCTGTCGTTCCGGCATGTGACCGATCCGATGTGGGCGGGCCCTCGGGCCCGCCCACAGGCGTGTGCGGGGAGCCTCAGCGCCAGCGCCAGGCGTGGTCGACCGGTCCGATGCCGGCGCCGAGCGCGAAGCCGCCGGCGATCGCGCCGGTGATGTACTCCTTCGCCGAGGCCACCGCCTCGGGCAGTTCCTCGCCCTTGGCCAGACCGGCCGCGATCGCGCTGGCCAGGGTGCAGCCGGTGCCGTGGGTGTGCCGGTTGTCGTAGCGCGGCGCCCGGTACCAGTGCTCCTCCCCCGCCCCGCCGTACAGCAGGTCGGCCGCCTCGCCCGCCAGGTGCCCGCCCTTGACCAGCACCCAGCGCGGCCCGAGGTCGAGCAGCGCCTTCGCGGCGTCCAGCATCCGCGTCTCGTCCTCGACCACCCGGCCGGTGAGCTGCGTCACCTCGTGCAGGTTGGGCGTGGCGAGGGTGGCGACCGGCAGCAGCCGCTCCCGGACGGTGGCGACGGCCTCGGCGGCGAGCAGCGCGTCGCCGTGCTTGGAGACGCCGACCGGGTCGACCACGACCGGCGCGTCGATCCCGGCCAGCAGTTCGGAGACCGTCTCGACCAGTTCGGTCGAGGCGAGCATGCCGGTCTTCACGGCCTGGACGCCGATGTCGTCGGCCACGCTGCGGAACTGGGCGCGGACGGCCTCGGCGGGCAGTTCCCAGTAGCCCTGGACGCCGAGCGAGTTCTGCGCGGTGACGGCGGTGATCACGCTCATGCCGTGGACGCCGAGGGCGAGCATCGCCTTGAGGTCGGCCTGGATCCCGGCGCCGCCGCCGGAGTCCGAGCCGGCGACCGTGAGGACGCGGGGGGGTGCGGTGGTGGACATGCCCCCAACCTACGCGGTCACAGCACGGCCTCGGACTCCGCCCAGTGGTCCTCGGGGACGGTCTTGAGCCGGGTCACCGCGTCGGCGATCGGCACCAGCCGGATGTCGTTGCGGCGCAGCGCGGTGAAGTGGCCGAAGGCGCCGCGGTGGACGGCCTCCACGGCGTGCCAGCCGAACCGGGTGGCGAGCACCCGGTCGCGGGCGGTGGGGGTGCCGCCGCGCTGGACGTGGCCGAGGATGACCGGGCGGGCCTCCTTGCCGAGCAGGTTCTCCAGCTCGTGGGCGAGGCGGTTGCCGATCCCGCCGAAGGTCCGGTGCCCGAACCGGTCGACCTCGCCGTGGTCGAAGCGCATGGTGCCGGGCATCGGGGAGGCCCCCTCCGCGACGGCGATGATGGCGAACTTCTTGCCGCGGGCGAACCGGTCCTCGACCATCCGGGCCACCGCCTCGATGTCGAACGGCTTCTCCGGGATCAGGATGCCGTGCGCGCCGCCCGCCATGCCGGCGGTGAGGGTGATCCAGCCGGTGTGGCGTCCCATCAACTCGACGACCATGACGCGCTGGTGCGACTCGGCGGTGGTCTTGAGCCGGTCGATCGCCTCGGTGGCGACGTGCACCGCGGTGTCGAAGCCGAAGGTGACGTCGGTGGCGTCGATGTCGTTGTCGATGGTCTTCGGGACGCCGACCACCGGCAGTCCGGCCTCGCTGAACAACCGGGCGGCGGTCAGGGTGCCCTCGCCGCCGATGGCGATCAGCGCGTCGATGCCGATGTCCCGGGCGAGGGTCTTGGCGTTCTCCACCGCCCACCGGATCCGGTCGCGCTGCACCCGGGCGGAGCCGAGGATGGTGCCGCCGAGGGTCAGCAGGCCGGTGACGTCGTCGTGCGAGACCGGGCGGGTGCGGCCCTCGATCAGGCCCAGGAAGCCGTCCTCGATGCCGATGATCTCGTCGCCGTGCACATCGGTGCCCCGGTGCACCACGGAACGGATCACCGCGTTCAGGCCGGGGCAGTCGCCGCCGCTGGTCAGGACTCCGATTCGCATGGTGGTGGGCTCTCCCGCTCGAAGTGGTTCAGACCACAGTGGTCCAGACCACTCGCGAGAACAGCGGGCGGTCCGGCTGTGGGTCAAGCCTACGCACTCCCCCGCCCCGAGACCGCCCGCGCGCCGCGACGCCACCGCGGCGCGCCCCGCCGTACGCCGTCCGGCCGCCCCGCGCCCCGGCCGGGCAACCGTCAACCGCCGCCCGGCGCGGGCCGGTTGTCACTCCGAGAAGTGGTCCCAGCCGCCGACCCGGTCCCAGGCCTCGCCGTCCACCGTCACCCGGCCGCCGCGGGCCGCCCGGGCCCGGCCGACGACCTCGCCCACCACCCGCCAGCGGGCGGGCAGTTGCACCCCGCGCGGGAAGGTCGCGGCGATCGCGTGGTCCTCACCGCCGGACAGCACCCAGACCAGCGGGTCGACCCCGACCGCCTGGCCGATGTCCGCCATCTGCGCGGGCACGTCGAAGTCGGCCGCCCGCAGGTCGATGTCCACCGCGCTGGCCCCGGCCACGTGCCCGAGGTCGGCGACCAGGCCGTCGCTCACGTCGATCATCGAGGTGGCGCCCAGCTCCGACCCGGCCGGTCCCGCGTGGTACGGCGGCTCCGGGCGGCGGTGCGCCTCGACGAAGGCCCGCGGCGAGCGGAAGCCGCGCTGCAGCACCGTCAGTCCGGCCGCGGACCAGCCGAGCCAGCCGGTGACCGCGACCACGTCGCCCACCTGGGCACCGGCGCGCGTCACCGGCGCGCGCCCCTGGAGGTCCCCGAGCGCCGTGATGGCCAGCGTGATGGTGTCCCCGCGCACCACGTCGCCGCCGACCACCGTCGCGCCGGCCACCTGGCACTCGTCGCGCAGCCCGTCCATCAGCTCGGTGGCCCAGGTGGTCGGCAGGTCCGCCGGCGCGACCAGGCCGAGCAGCAGCGCGGTCGGCACCGCGCCCATCGCGGCCACGTCGGCGAGGTTCTGCGCGGCCGCCTTGCGGCCCACGTCGTAGGCGGTGGACCAGTCCCGGCGGAAGTGCCGGTTCTCGATCAGCACGTCCGTGGTGGCCACCACCCGGCCGTCCGGGGCCTTCACCACGGCGGCGTCGTCACCCGGGCCGAGGTCGACCGCGTCGGTGAGCGGTACCCGGGCGGTCAGCTCCCTGATGAGTCCGAACTCGCCGAGCTCGCCCACGGTCCCCTGCATCTGCCGTCCTCTCGGTTGCGCCCGGCCGGGCGCGTACGTCCTGCGGTCACGCCGCCTCCGCGCGCAGCGTACGCCCTCCGAAGGCGCAGGGGTCTCCCCTCCCCGGCCCGCCGGGAGGTAGCGTGGTGATCAGTCTGCCGTGAGCCCGTTCTCCCCACCCGACGCCCGACCGGGCGATCACGGCGGTGATCCCCGTACCCAGCCGCCGGGAGGTCCCCGTGGTACAGGCCTACATCCTGATTCAGACCGAGGTCGGCAAGGCCAGCGCCGTCGCCGATTCCATCGCCAAGATCCCCGGAGTCCTCCAGGCCGAGGACGTCACCGGCCCGTACGACGTGATCGTCCGGGCCGAGGCGGACACCGTGGACGCCCTCGGCCGTCTGGTGGTCGCGAAGGTCCAGCAGGTCGAGGGCATCACCCGCACCCTCACCTGTCCGGTCGTCCACCTGTAAGACGCGCATACCATCGGCGGGTGACCCGAGAACTGCGCGTCCCCCGCTTCCTGGCGGCACTGCCGGCCCCCGTCCGGTGGCTGGCGGTGCCGACCGCGCTCGCCTGCACCGTCGTGGTGCTGCTCGGCAGCTGGAGCGCGCCCGCCGACCCGAAGGTCGAGACGCCCGAGCCGCGCGGCAAGGCCGCCGAGTACTGCCGGGCGCTCGCCGCCGCCCTGCCGGGGGAACTGCTCGGCCATCCGCGCAAGGACCCCTCCCCGGCCTCCCCGTACGTCGCCGCCTGGGCCTCCTCGCCGCGCATCGTGCTGCGCTGCGGCGTGCCGCACCCCGAGGCGCTGGTCGACGAGAAGCAGAAGGAGATCTCGCCGACGGTCAACGAGGTCACCTGGTGGCCGGAGCCGCTCGGCGACGGCGGCTACCGGTTCACCGCCACCCAGCGCGCCGTCTTCGTCGAGGTGACCGTCCCCGGCGGGGCCACCGCCATCCCGCTGGACGCCGCCGCCGCGCTCTCCGACGTGGTCAGGGCCACCATCCCCTGACCGCGGCCCGCACGCGCCGAGGGCGGTCCCGGGCTTCCGGGACCGCCCTCGTCCGTCGTCGCGCGGTCAGCGCAGGCCGGTCGGGCGGCGCAGCGCCGCCTGCAGCAGCCGGTCGATCAGCTCGGGGTACGACAGCCCGGTGGCCTCCCACATCTTCGGGTAGGCCGAGATCGGGGTGAAGCCGGGCATGGTGTTGACCTCGTTGACCATCCAGCCGCCGTCCTCCAGCAGGAAGAAGTCGACCCGGGCCAGGCCCTCACAGCCGAGCGCCTCGAACGCGGCGATCGCCTGCCGGCGGATCTCGGCGGTCTCCTCCGCGGAGAGCTCGGCCGGGATCCGGACCTCGGAGGAGTCGATGTACTTGGCCTCGAAGTCGTAGAACTCGTAGCCGCCGCCGACCAGGATCTCGGCCGGCACGCTGGAGCGCGGGCCGTCCTCGAACTCGAGCACCGCGCACTCGATCTCGCGGCCGGAGACGCCCGCCTCGATGATCAGCTTGGGGTCGTGCCGGCGGGCCTCCTCGATCGCGGCGTCGAGGTCGGAGAGGTCCTTGACCTTGGTGATGCCCATGCTGGAGCCGGCCCGGCAGGGCTTGACGAACAGCGGCAGCCCGAGGCCCGAGGCGCGCTCGCGGACGGCGGCGCGGCCCTCCTCGGTCTCCCACTCGCGCGGCCGGACCACGGTGTACCGCCCGACGCCCAGGCCGTGCGAGGCCAGCAGGCGCTTGGTGAACTCCTTGTCCATGCCGGCCGCGCTGGCGAGCACGCCGTTGCCGACGTAGGGCACGCCGGAGAGCTCCAGCAGACCCTGCAGGGTGCCGTCCTCGCCCCACGGCCCGTGCAGCAGCGGGAAGACCACGTCCACCTCGCCGAGCGCCTTGGGGGCGCTGCCGGGCTCGCTCCAGACCACCTCGCGGCTGCCGGGGCCGACCGGCAGCGCGACCTGGCCCTCGGTGGACTCGGCGACGTGGTCGACGCTCGGCAGCCGGCCGTCGGTGATGGCCATCCGGGCCGGCTCGTCGCTGACCAGCGCCCAGCGGCCCTCCTGGGTGATGCCGATCGGCAGCACCTCGTACTTGTCGCGGTCGATCGCCTTCAGCACGCTGCCCGCGGTCGAGACCGAGATGGCGTGCTCGGAGCTGCGGCCGCCGAACACGACGGCGACCCGCGGCTTCGTGGACGGGTTCTGGGAGGTCTGTTCGATGCTCATATCGCGAGGAAGGGTACCCCGAGGCGGGTTTCCGGCCGGTGACCGACCCGGCCCGCTACCTGCGCTCGGGCTTGGCGGAGCGGGACATCAGCGCCTGCAGCGCCTCCTGGGTGGGCCGGCCGCTGTGGACGACGTCCACCACCGCCTCGACGATCGGCATGTCGACGCCGTTGCGGCGGGCCAGGTCGAGCACCGACTCGCAGGACTTGACGCCCTCGGCGGTCTGCCGGGTGGCCGCGATGGTCTCCGCGAGCGACATGCCCCGGCCCAGGTTGACGCCGAAGGTGTGGTTGCGGGAGAGCGGCGAGGAGCAGGTCGCCACCAGGTCGCCCATGCCCGCCAGCCCCGCGAAGGTGTACGGGTCGGCGCCGAGCGCCAGCCCCAGCCGGGTGGTCTCGGCGAGCCCGCGGGTGATCAGCGTCGCCTTGGTGTTGTCGCCCAGGCCCATGCCGTCGGCCATGCCGACCGCCAGGCCGATCACGTTCTTGACCGCCCCGCCGAGCTCGCAGCCGATCACGTCGGTGTTGGTGTACGGCCGGAAGTACGGCGTGTGGCAGGCCGCCTGGAGCCGCTTGGCGACCGCCTCGTCGGTGCAGGCGACCACACTGGCGGCCGGCTGCCGGTTGGCGATCTCCCGGGCCAGGTTCGGTCCGCTGACCACGGCGATCCGCTCCGGACCGACCCCGGCGACCTCGGCGACGACCTCGGTCATCCGCTTGGCGGTGCCGAGTTCGATGCCCTTCATCAGGCTGACCAGGACGGTCCGCGGCTCCAGCAGCGGCGCCCAGGCGGCCAGGTTCTCGCGCAGCGTCTGCGAGGGGACCGCCAGCACCGCGAAGTCCGCGCCGGCCAGCGCCTCGGCGGGGTCGGTGGTGGCCCGGACGGAGTCGGGCAGCCGGACGCCGGGCAGGTAGTCCGGGTTGGTGTGGGTGGCGTTGACGGCGTCCGCCAGCTCCTGGCGGCGGCCCCAGAGGGTCACCTCGCAGCCGGCGTCGGCGAGGATCATCGCGAACGCGGTGCCCCAGGAGCCGGTGCCGAACACGGCGCAGCGGGTCACTTGTCGCCCTCCCCGGTGCCGTCGGTGCCCCGGGCCGCGGCGGGCCGGCGGGCCGCCGCGGCGGCGGCCCGTCTGCGGGCGGCCTCCCGCATGTCGTACCGCTCGGCGGGCGGCTCCTCGCCGCGGATGTCGGCCAGCACGGCGGTGATCGCCGTCATGATGTCCTCGGTGGCGTCCCTGAGCACCTGGGCGGTCAGCTCCTGGTCCCGGTACTTGCTCAGGTCGACGGCCGGACCGGCCGCGACGGTCACCCGGTGCCGCGGGAACAGGTTGAACCTGCCCTTGCCCGAAGCGCCCCTGCCGTACGGCGGGATGATCTCGTGGGCGCCCCAGTGGGCGACCGGGATGACCGGGGCGCCGGTCATCAGCGCCACCCGGGCGACGCCGCTCTTGCCGGTCATCGGCCACAGGTCCGGGTCCCGGGTGAGCGTGCCCTCCGGGTAGAACTGCACGCACTGCCCCTGGTCGACCGCGTCGATGGCCGCCCGGAACGCCTGCGCGGCGTCGGTCGACTCGCGGAACACCGGGATCTGGCCGGTCTTGCGGAGCATGAACCCGATGAACGGGACCGAGAACAGCGAGGACTTGCCGAGGATCCGCGGCGGCCGCCCGCTGTTGTACTGCCAGTGCGCGTACACCACCGGGTCGATGATCGAGTTGTGGTTGACGGCGGCGATGAAGCCGCCCTCCTTCGGGAGGTGCTCCCAGCCCCGCCAGTCGGGCTTGACCAGGGCGGTCGTCACCGGCTTCACCAGCACGGCCGCAAAGCGGTACCAGAAGCCGTAGTCGGCATTGCCGAAGCTGGCGTACGAGCGGCGGGCCACCCCAGATCCTCCTCATCCGTGCGGCACGCCGGGGTGCCGCGGTCGATCTCGCGTCCGCGGCCTCTCGGGGCGCGGGCGCGGAACAGTCTCGCCCGACCGCTCACCGGCTGTCGAGCAACCCCGCCCGCCCGCCGCGCGGGCGTGATCAAACGCACGTCCGCACAGCTCGGACGGCCTGGCGAGGGCTCCGGGACCAGCGCCACAATGACGCCGATGACCCAGGACACCGTACGCCCCAGCGGGCCCGCCGCGCCCGCCGCACCCGCCGCCGGCTGGTCGCTGGTGCTGCCGCTCAAGCCGCTCGCCCGGGCCAAGTCCCGGCTGGCCCCGTTCGCCGGCCCGCACCGCCCGGACCTCGCGCTCTCCTTCGCCCTGGACACCGTCGGCGCCGCGCTGGCCGCGCCCGGGGTCGGCCGGGTCCTGGTGGTGACCCGGGACGCCGGGGCCGGTGCGCGGCTGGCCGCGCTCGGCGCCCTGATCGTCGACGACGAGCCCGGGGGCGGCCTCAACGAGGCACTGGCGCACGGCGCGGCGACCGCGCTGCTGCTCGCGCCCCGCGCGCCCTTGGCCGCGCTCTCGGCGGACCTGCCGGCGCTGCGCCCGGACGAGCTGGCCCGGGTGCTCGGCGCCGCGCCCGCGACCGGCCGGGCCTTCCTGGCGGACGCCCCGGGCGTGGGCACCACCCTGCTGGCCTGCGCCCCGGGCAGCGTGCTCGCCCCCGCGTTCGGGGGCGGCTCGCGGGCCCGGCACGCGGCCGGCGGCGCCCGCGAACTGCGCCTGCCCCGCGTGGAGTCGGTCCGCCGGGACGTCGACACCGGGGAGGACCTGGCCGAGGCCCTGGCACTCGGCGTCGGCCCGCACACCACCGCCCTGGCGGCCCGGCTCGGCTACCTGCCCCCGCGGCGGCCCCGCTGAGACGGCGCGGGGAACTGTCGGTGGCCCTCGCTATGCTGCTGCCATGCAGGCCACCGCGTTCACCTTCGACCCCGCCACCCGGGCCGGCTCCGTGCTGCTCGACGACGGGACCCCGGTGCCGTTCGGCGCGGACGCCTTCGACGCCGGCGGCCTGCGGCTGCTGCGCCCCGGCCAGCGGGTGCGGATCCGCACCGAGGGCACCGGCGAGGCCCGCCGGGTGGTCTTCGTGACGCTGCAGACCTTCCCGGACCCGGCCGCGGGCTGATCCCCGGCCCGCCGCGGCCCCCTCTCCCCGGCCCGCCCCGGAAATCCCGGAAAAGCGAAGAGCCGTGGCCCCGCCCTGCCCGGAATTCCGGGGGATGGCGGTGCCACGGCTCTCGAAGGCCGTCCGGCGCGGACGCGCGGTGACTACTTGGCGGTGGTCTTGCGCGCGGTGGTCTTGCGGGTGGCGGTCTTCTTCGCCGGAGCCGTCTTCTTGGCCGTGGCGGTCGCCTTCTTGGCGGTCGCGGTGGTCTTCTTGGCGGCAGCCGTGGTCGCCGTCTTCTTGGCGGCGGCCGTGGTCTTCTTGGTCGCGGCCGCGGTGGTCTTCTTCGCGGCGGCGGCGGTGGTCTTCTTGGTGGCGGTCGCCGCCTTCTTGGCGGCAGCCGTGGTCTTCTTCGCCGCGGTGGCCGTCTTGGCGGCGGTCGCCTTGGTGGCGGTGGCCTTGGTGGCGGTCGCCTTCTTGGCGGCGGCCTTCTTCGCCGGGGTGGCGGCGGCAGCGGCGGCGGCCGTGGCGGAACGCTTGGTGGCAGCCCGCTTGGCGGCCGGGGTCGCGGCGACGCCGCTCTTGCCCGGGGTGAGGGAGCCCTTGGGGGCCTTCTTCACCGAGGGGCCTTCCTTCGGCAGCTTCTTGGCACCGCTGACCAGGTCCTTGAAGCCCTGGCCCGGGCGGAAGCGGGGCACCGAGGTCTTCTTGACCTTGACCTTCTCGCCGGTCTGCGGGTTGCGGGCGAAGCGCGCGGAGCGCTCCACCTTCTCAAAGGTGCCGAAACCGGTGACCGAAACGCGGTCGCCGGCCACGACGGCGCGCACCATGGTGTCGAGCACTGCGTCGACGGCCTCTGCGGCAGCCTTGCGACCGCCCAGCTGCTCGGCCACCGCTTCGACAAGCTGAGCCTTGTTCACGTCTTCCCCTTCGGAAACGGGCGCCGGATGATTCCATCCGTTCATTTCGCACGTTAGGTATGTATCTGCGGACTTTCAATTACCAAACGCGCGAATCACCCTAGTGTCGCAATGGATTTGCGCGTCGGCGACCTCAGTCGACGGGCGGGCGCCCCTCGTCGAGGTCCTGCACAAAGCGACTCAACCGCCGCGCCGCCTCCGGAAGATCGCGCTTGGCGGTCTCCGTGACGATGAGCAGTTGACGGGTGAGAGCGGTCTTTGCATCGGCAGACACGTTCAGCGCATGCACGCGGTCGTGAGCTTGCTTCAACCGCTCGGCCACAAGCGCGAAGAGCGCTGCGACTTCCGGGTCGTCCGGCCCCTCAGCAGGTGAGGTTGCGGCGTCCGGCCGATCGTCAATTCGGCGTTCGGATCCCCGGCCCGTGGACTCCGGTGACGCGGGTTCGCCGCCCGCGTACGGAGGTTCATGGTGCCGGTGCATGCACTGATTGTGCCATCTACACGCAGTTGTGCATGCTCGGGGGCCCTCTGCCGCAAAACCGAATCCCCAATCCGGGGGCGGCGGGCGGGCACAACTCCCGCCCCGGAACGGCGGATGGCCCGCCCCCCCGAGGGGGGAGCGGGCCATCCGGCGGTTCGTCAGAATGCTTGTTCAGAAGGGGAGCTCAGGCCACCGGCAGGGTACGCGGCTTGAACGCGGGACGACGCTCCTCGAACGCGGCGATGTCGGCCTCGTTCCGCAGGGTGATGCTGATGTCGTCCAGGCCGTTGAGCAGCCGCCACCGCACGTTGTCGTCCAGTTCGAAGGGCGCGGTGACGCCCTCGGCGCGCACCTCGCGGGCCTCCAGGTCGACGGTGATCTCCGCGGCCGGGTCGGCCTCGGTGAGCTCCCAGAGCCGCTCCACGGTCTCCTGCGGGAGGACCACGGTCAGCAGGCCGTTCTTCAGCGAGTTGCCGCGGAAGATGTCGGCGAAGCGCGAGGAGATCACCGCGTGGAAGCCGTAGTTCTGCAGGGCCCAGACGGCGTGCTCGCGGGAGGAGCCGGTGCCGAACTCGGGGCCGGCCACCAGGACGGTGGCACCCTGGCGCTCGGGCCGGTTGAGGATGAACGACTCGTCCTTGCGCCAGGCCTCGAACAGCCCGCCCTCGAAACCGGAACGGGTGACCTTCTTGAGCCAGTGGGCGGGGATGATCTGGTCGGTGTCGACGTTGCTGCGGCGCAGCGGCACGGCCCGGCCGGTGTGGGTGGTGAACTTCTCCATGCTGCTCAGACCTCCACGGCGGCGTCGGCCACCAGATCGGCGGGGGCCGCCAGGCGCCCCAGGACGGCGGTCGCGGCGGCGACCTGCGGCGAGACCAGGTGGGTGCGTCCGCCCTTGCCCTGGCGGCCCTCGAAGTTGCGGTTCGAGGTGGAGGCGCAGCGCTCGCCGGGGGCGAGCTGGTCGGGGTTCATGCCCAGGCACATCGAGCAGCCCGCGTGCCGCCACTCGGCGCCGGCCGCGGTGAACACCTTGTCCAGGCCCTCCTCGACGGCCTGCAGGGCGACCCGGACGGAGCCGGGCACGACCAGCATCCGCACGCCGTCGGCGACCCGGCGGTCGCGCAGCAGCTCGGCGGCGGCGCGCAGGTCCTCGATCCGGCCGTTGGTGCAGGAGCCGACGAAGACCGCGTCGACCTCCACCTCGCGCAGCGGGGTGCCGGCCTCCAGGCCCATGTAGGCCAGGGCGTTCTCGGCGGCGATCCGCTCCTGCGGGTCGGCGAAGGAGGCCGGGTCCGGGACGGCGGAGCCGAGCGGGGCGCCCTGGCCGGGGTTGGTGCCCCAGGTCACGAACGGGGTCAGCTCGGAGGCGTCGATGAAGATCTCGTGGTCGAAGACCGCGTCCTCGTCGGTGACCAGGGTCTTCCAGTACTCGACGGCGGCGTCCCAGTCCTCGCCCTGCGGGGCGTGCGGGCGGCCCTTGAGGTACGCGAAGGTGGTCTCGTCGGGGGCGATCATGCCGGCCCGGGCACCCGCCTCGATGGACATGTTGCAGACGGTCATCCGGGCCTCCATGGAGAGGCCGCGGATCGCCGAGCCGCGGTACTCCAGGACGTAGCCCTGGCCGCCGCCGGTGCCGATCCGGGCGATGATCGCCAGGATCAGGTCCTTGGCGGTGACGCCCTCGGGCAGCTCGCCCTCGACGGTGATCGCCATGGTCCGGAACGGGGCCAGCGGCAGGGTCTGGGTGGCCAGCACGTGCTCGACCTGGCTGGTGCCGATGCCGAACGCCAGCGCGCCGAAGGCGCCGTGGGTGGAGGTGTGGGAATCGCCACAGACGACGGTGGTGCCGGGCTGGGTCAGGCCCAGCTGCGGGCCGACCACGTGCACGACGCCCTGCTCGACATCGCCCAGCGAGTGGATCCGGACGCCGAACTCGGCCGCGTTCCTGCGCAGGGTCTCCAGCTGGACCCTGGAGACCGGGTCGGCGATCGGCTTGTCGATGTCCAGGGTCGGGGTGTTGTGGTCCTCGGTGGCGATCGTGAGATCGGTGCGGCGGACCGTGCGCCCGGCCAGCCGCAGGCCGTCGAAGGCCTGCGGGCTGGTCACCTCGTGGAGCAGGTGCAGGTCGATGAAGAGCAGGTCGGGCTCGCCCTCCGCGCGCCGGACGACGTGGTCGTCCCAGACCTTCTCTGCGAGTGTCCGTCCCATCGGGTTCCCTCCAGCCGGCCGCGTTGCCGGCCTTCTCGTGTCGTCGGGGTCGAAGCTGTCGCCGCCCTGTGCGGCGCGTCGCGCGACCTGCACGCCGGATCGGTGTCCACGATGCGGACACCCGGCCGGGGCCGCATCCTGGATGTCTCCCGGGCTGCTGCATCCAGAGTGGCGCTTTTCGCGGAAGATTGAACTTGCGTCTCGCGGAATGAGACTGCAGTCTTAGCGCATGGACAACTCTAGCGGCGTCGGCGTTCTCGACAAGGCCGCTCTGGTGCTGAGCGCACTGGAGTCGGGCCCCGCCACGTTGGCGGGGCTGGTCGCCGCCACCGGTCTGGCGCGCCCCACGGCCCACAGACTCGCCGTCGCACTCGAACACCACCGTCTGGTCACCAGGGACATGCAGGGCCGGTTCATCCTCGGCCCCCGCCTGTCCGAACTCTCCGCCGCGGCGGGCGAGGACCGGCTGCTCGCCACCGCGGGCCCGGTCCTGACCCACCTGCGCGACGTCACCGGCGAGAGCGCACAGCTCTACCGCCGGCAGGGCGAGATGCGGATCTGCGTCGCGGCCGCCGAGCGGCTCTCCGGTCTGCGGGACACCGTCCCGGTCGGCAGCACCCTGCCGATGAAGGCCGGCTCGGCCGCCCAGGTCCTGCTCGCCTGGGAGGAGCCCGAGCGGCTCCACCGGGGCCTGCAGGGCGCCCGCTTCACCGCCACCGCGCTCAGCGGCGTCCGGCGGCGCGGCTGGGCCCAGTCGATCGGCGAGCGGGAGCCGGGCGTGGCGTCCGTCTCCGCGCCGGTCCGCGGACCCTCCAACCGCGTCGTGGCCGCCGTGTCGGTCTCCGGCCCGATCGAGCGCCTGACCCGCCACCCGGGCCGGCTGCACGCCCAGGCCATCATCGAGGCCGCCAACCGCCTCACCGAGGCCCTGCGCCGCAGCTGACCCCCCGGCCCTTCCCCCGCCCCCACTCCCCGTTTCCCCCACTCCCCCACGGAATACCGAAAAGGGCCCCGCTCGATGCCGAGCGGGGCCCTTCGGGTCGGTGGAATTCCCGGGCCGGGAAACAAGAAAGACCCCGGGGACCGGGGCCTTCATTTTCTGGCTGGGGTACCAGGACTCGAACCTAGACTAAATGAACCAGAATCACTCGTGCTGCCAATTACACCATACCCCAACAAAGCAATCAGCCGATGAGCTGGCCCATCGGCTTCACGCTTCGGTACCCCCGACCGGATTCGAACCGGCGCTACCGCCTTGAGAGGGCGGCGTGCTAGGCCACTACACAACGGGGGCTTCCTGGCGATCCCTTGCGAGATCAGTACCCCCGACCGGATTCGAACCGGCGCTACCGCCTTGAGAGGGCGGCGTGCTAGGCCGCTACACAACGGGGGCTTTCCAGGCGGTCCCTTGCGGGACCAGTACCCCCGACCGGATTCGAACCGGCGCTACTGCCGTGAGAGGGCAGCGTGCTAGGCCGCTACACAACGGGGGCTTGCTCTTCTGTTGTGCGATCCGGGTGGACCGCGGTACTGCGCTGGGGTACCAGGACTCGAACCTAGACTAAATGAACCAGAATCACTCGTGCTGCCAATTACACCATACCCCACCAGAGTTGAACCCCTGTCGGGGATCCGCTCGGGCTTGCGCCTCCCGTCCGGCTCCGGCGTGGGTTTCGCTCCCTCGTCGTTGCCCTCCCGGGCGGCGCAGAAAGAACATTACCCGACGTCCGCCCCGGCTCCAAAATCGATAACCCCAGGCAGCGGGCAGGGGGCTGTCCGGTGACGTCCGGGGAGGCCGCGGGCCCGGCGCGCGACCGGGCCCGCGGGCGGGGTCAGGCCGCCGGCAGGGCCGCCGCGGCGGCGGTCAGCCGGCGCAGCGTCTCCGGGCGTCCGAGCAGCTCCATCGACTCGAACAGCGGTGGGGAGACCCGCCGGCCGGTCACCGCCACCCGCAGCGGGGTGAAGGCGAACTTCGGCTTGATGCCCAGGCCCTCCACCAGGGCCTCGCGCAGCGCGGCCTGGATCGCCTCCGGCTCGAAGTCGCCGAGCGTCCCCAGCGCCGCGATGCTCGCCTCCAGCACCGGCCTGGCGTCCGCGGTGAGCACCTTGGCCGCGTCCTGCGGGTCGACGGCGAAGTCCTCGGGCGCGACGAACAGGAAGCCGGCCATGCCGACGATCTCGCCGAGCACCACCATCCGCTCCTGGGTGAGCGGCGCCACCTTCGCCAGCAGCTCCAGCTGCCCGGCGCTCGGCTCGGCCGGCAGCAGTCCGGGGGCCTGCAGGTACGGCACCAGGCGGCGGACGAAGTCCTCCGGGGCCAGCCGGCGCAGGTGCTCGGCGTTGATCGCCTCGCACTTCTTCAGGTCGAAGCGGGCCGGGTTGGAGTTGACCTTGGTGATGTCGAAGGCCGCGACCAGCTCGTCCACGGTGAAGACGTCGCGGTCCTCGGCGAGCGACCAGCCCAGCAGCGACAGGTAGTTGAGCAGGCCCTCGGGGATGAAGCCGCGCTCCCGGTAGAGGTTGAGCGAGGCCTGCGGGTCGCGCTTGGAGAGCTTCTTGTTGCCCTCGCCCATGACGTACGGCAGGTGGCCGAAGCGCGGGGTGGAGCCGTCGCCGACGCCGATGTCGGCGAGCGCGGCGTAGAGCGCGATCTGGCGCGGGGTCGAGGAGAGCAGGTCCTCGCCGCGCAGCACGTGGGTGATGCCCATCAGGGCGTCGTCCACCGGGTTGACCAGGGTGTAGAGCGGCGCGCCGTTGGCCCGGACGATGCCGTAGTCGGGGACGTTCTCCGGCTCGAACGAGAGCGTGCCGCGCACCAGGTCGTCGAAGGCGATGGTGGTGTCCGGCATCCGGAAGCGCAGGATCGGCTCGCGGCGCTCCAGCGCGAAGACGGCGCGCTGCTCGTCCGTCAGGTCGCGGCAGTGGCCGTCGTAGCCGGAGGGCCGGCCGGCCGCGCGGGCGGCCTCGCGGCGGGCGTCCAGCTCCTCGGTGGAGCAGTAGCAGTGGTAGGCGTGGCCGGCCTCCAGCAGCCGGCGGGCGACGTCCGCGTAGACGTCCATCCGCTGCGACTGGCGGTAGGGCGCGTGCGGGCCGCCGACCTCCGGGCCCTCGTCCCAGTCGAAACCGAGCCACTTCATCGCGTCGAGCAGTTGCCCGTAGGACTCCTCGGAGTCGCGGGCCGCGTCGGTGTCCTCGATGCGGAAGACCAGGGTGCCGCCGTGGTGGCGGGCGAAGGCCCAGTTGAACAGGGCGGTGCGGACCAGGCCCACGTGCGGGTTGCCGGTCGGGGACGGGCAGAAGCGCACCCGCACGGCCGGGGCGTCAGCCACGCTTGACCACCTTGTTGGCCAGGGTGCCGATGCCCTCGACGGTCACGGCGACCTCGTCGCCGACGTTCAGCGGCCCCACCCCGGCGGGGGTGCCGGTGAGGATGACGTCACCGGGCAGCAGCGTCATGGCCTCGGAGACGTGCACGATCAGCTCGGCGACCGAGCGGACCATCAGCGAGGTGCGGCCGGTCTGCCGCAGCTCGCCGTTGACCGTGCAGGTGACGGCGAGGTCGGAGGGGTCGAGGTCGGTCTCGATCCACGGGCCGAGCGGGCAGGAGGTGTCGAAGCCCTTGGCCCGGGCCCACTGGCCCTCGCGCTGCTGCACGTCGCGCGCGGTGACGTCGTTGGCGCAGGTGTAGCCGAGGATCACCTCGGGCACCCGGTCCAGCGGCACCTCGCGGCACATCCGGCCGATCACCACGGCCAGTTCGGCCTCGTGCTGGACGTCCGAGGAGAACGGCGGGTAGGCGATGGACTCGGTCGGGCCGATCACCGAGGTGGACGGCTTGAAGAAGGTGAGCGGGACGTCCGGGACGTCGTTGCCCAGCTCGGCGGCGTGCGCGGCGTAGTTGCGGCCGACCGCGACGATCTTGTTGGGCAGCATCGGGCTGAGCAGCCGGACGTCCTGGAAGCGGTAGCTCTCGCCGGTCGGCTGGGGCTGACCGAACGGGTGGCCGGCCAGCGCGTGGACCACCAGCGACTCCGGCCGGGCCGGGTCCCCCTCGACCACACCGAAGGAGACGCTGCCGGCGGCAGGGCTCCCTTCCCGGACGGAAAACCTGGCAATGCGCACGGCTGGGCTACCCCTCGCTTCGACGGCCGCCCGGGGCGCGCCCGGGCGCTGGTGGGTGCCGCGGCCCCTTCGGACCCGGCCCCGCTCGATCGCTGCCCAGGCTATCGCGTGGGCCCTGACCTGGCCCGCCGCCGCGAGCGGGCGAAGACACGACGGGCGCCGTCACCAGGGTGACGGCGCCCGTCGGGGCGTACGCGGAACGCCTCAGTCCTGCGGGACGTTCACCACCGGGGCGACCATCAGCTGGGTGCGGCGCGGGTTGGCGGTGGCGGCCGGCAGTTCGGCCGCGTAGGTCACGACGTCCTCGGGCTTGCGGGCGCCGGGGATCTGGCCGAAGTCCTCGACCGAGGCCAGCGTCGTCCGGCGCGGGTTCGCCGTGGAGCGGCTGGTCAGCGTGGACCTGGTGGCCTTCTTCGCCTGGGACATCTCGTCAGCACCTCAAGGTCGCGGCCGGGCGACCGACCACGATCGGCACCGGCCTGAGTGATTCGGGGAGATTCTGGGCAGGCTGATCAGGGGCCGTGCTCCGGATACAGCAAGATTACGGATCTCTTTCCACAGCCACCGTGACCAAAGCTACACATTCGTCTGTGATTTTGGTCACAAAACACGGAACATATCTCTGATATCCGACATATCGCTGCATCGCCCTTTACTGGCATATCGGAAATATCGGGCATACCCGAAGCTCCGCCCATCGTGTTGATCTCGGGTCTGCTTGGCATGTATCCGGCGAGTGTCCGAAAAAGGCGGTATTCCGGTCCGTTTGCCGCACAGTCGGTGAGTTACCGCGCGCGGTGCGTAGTGCCGTCCGGTGTGCCCCGTCCGCCCTTGTTGGGATTCCCCGGCTGTGCTGGAATGCCACGGACCGTGGGTAGGGAGCTGTCCACCCCGGTGACCCGCTCTCCCGGACCGGCCGGGGTGCGGATGGAAACTCGACACCGTCCAGGCCGTGGCGACGCGGCGGGACGCCCGGTCCAGAGGTTGCGACGCCAGTGCAGGGACGTTTCAAAAGGGGTAGCGGCGCCGCGGGTGACCCGGAGTCGCGTGAGCCCGTGGCAGCCCCCCAGCAGGCGGCGGCCCCCGGCGGCCCGGCCGAACCGGCACCCGACGTGGTCGGCGGGCCGGAGGAGGACGGGGCGGAGCGGAAGTCGACCCGCGGCAAGCTCCGCAGCTCCCTGACCCGCCGGCGCGCCAAGGGCATGAGCCGCCTCGCCATGCGCAACTGGCGCATCCGCAGCAAGCTCATCGCCCTGCTCGCGCTCCCGGTCCTGGTCGCGCTGGTCCTCGGTGGCCTGCGCATCCAGACCTCGCTCGAGACCTCGCAGCAGTTGGCCCAGATGGCCAACCTCTCGGACCTGGCCAAGAAGGCGACCGACCTCGCCAACGCCCTGCAGAACGAGCGGGACGTCAGCGCGGGCCCGATCACCGCCAAGCCCAACGCGCCGCTGGACGACGACATCGTCGCCGCCCGCAAGGTCACCGACGACCTCAGCCGCACCTTCACCGCGTCCTCGGACAAGTTCGAGAACCTCGAACTCTCCGGCGGAAAGGCGCTGCTCTTCCAGATCCGCAAGGACCTGAACTCGGTCTCCGACGCGCGCGGCAACCCGTACCAGAACAACCAGAACATCCAGGCGACGATCACCGCGTACGACGTGATCATCCGCGACCTGCTGTCGATCACCCAGGACATCGCGCTCGCGTCCAACAACCGCGAGCTGGTCCGCGCGACCCGCGCCCTCCAGCAGTTCTCGCTCGCCAAGAACGCCACCTCGCAGCAGCGCGCGCTGATCAGCGCCGCGCTCGCCAACCCGGGCGGCCCGGACCTCAGCCTCAGCGACGAGTCCTTCGGCATCCGGCTGAAGTCGTCCTACGACAACGCGCTCACCGGGTTCAACAACATCTACACCTCGCACGACCTGGACAACCTGCGCGGCCAGCTGAGCTACAACTCGGTGGTCGCCGCGGCCGACCGCTTCGCGCGCTCGATCCTCCAGCAGAGCGGCATCCGCCAGGCCGAGACCGTCAGCTACAAGGACTGGTACGAGCAGTCCACCGCCAAGATCGCCGCCGAGCGCCGGATCGAGTCCAAGCTCATCGAGGACCTCGACGGCAAGGCCCAGGAGCTCCAGTCCCAGGCCGACACCGAGGCCCTGATCATCGGTGCCGCCGTCGCGCTGGTGCTGCTCGTCGCCCTCGGTGGTGCCGGTCTGATCGCCCGCTCGATGGTGCGCTCGCTGACCCGTCTGCAGGCCGCGGCCGAGGACGTCGCCGAGCGGCGGCTGCCCGAGCTGGTCAAGACGCTCTCCGAGTCCGACCCGCACGACGTGGACGTCACCGTCGAGCCGGTCGCCGTCGACTCCGCGGACGAGATCGGCCACGTGGCGCACGCCTTCGACATGGTGCACAGCGAGGCCGTCCGCCTCGCCGCCGAGCAGGCCCTGCTGCGCGGCAACATCAACGCGATGTTCACCAACCTCTCGCGCCGCAGCCAGGGCCTCATCCAGCGCCAGCTGTCGCTGATCTCCGAGCTGGAGAGCCGCGAGGCCGACCCGGACCAGCTGGCCAACCTCTTCAAGCTGGACCACCTCGCCACCCGCATGCGCCGCAACGGCGAGAACCTGCTCGTCCTCGCCGGTGAGGACCCGGGCCGCCGCTGGACCCGCCCCGTCCCGCTGGTCGACGTGCTGCGCGCCGCCGCCTCCGAGGTGGAGCAGTACGAGCGCATCGAGCTCGCCGCCGTGCCGTCGGCCGAGGTCGCCGGCCGCGTCGTCAACGACCTCGTCCACCTGCTCGCCGAGCTGCTGGAGAACGCCACCTCGTTCTCCAGCCCGCAGACCCGCGTGCGGGTCACCGGCCACGCGCTGCCGGACGGCCGGGTGCTCGTCGAGATCCACGACACCGGCATCGGCCTGAGCCCCGACGACCTCGCCGAGATCAACGAGCGCCTCGCCAACCCGCCGACGGTGGACGTCTCGGTCTCCCGCCGCATGGGCCTGTTCGTGGTCGGCCGCCTGTCGCTGCGCCACGGCATCCGCATCCAGCTGCGCCCCAGCGACTCCGGTGGCACCACCGCGCTGGTCATGCTCCCGGTGGACGTCACCAACTCCGCCGACCGCCGCGGCCCCGGCCGCTCCGGTGGCGGCCAGCCCAAGCAGCAGCGCGGGGTCACCCCGACGCCGCGCCAGCAGCGCCAGGTCCCGGCCGGTCCGGGCGGGCGCCCCGGCGCCCCGGCGGCGCTCGGCCAGGGTCCGGCGGGCGGTGCCCCGCAGGGCCGGCCGCAGCTCGGCCAGGGCGGGCCCGGCCCGTCCGGCGGACAGGGCGGACAGGGCGGACAGGGCGCGGGCGGCGGTCTGCCGACCCGTCAGGCCGGCCAGTCGCTGCGCGAGAACCCGGCGCAGCAGGGCGGGCGGCCGGGTGCCCCCGGCCAGCAGGGTCCCGCCCAGCAGGCCCCCCACCAGCAGGGTCCCGCCCAGCAGGGCGGCCTGCCGCAGCGCACCCCGGGCCGAGGGGGCCCGCAGCAGGGCGGCCCCGGCGGCCTGCCCCGCCGCGGCCAGCAGCCCGGTGCCCAGCAGGGCGGCCCGCAGCAGGGCGGCCCGGGCGGACGCCGTCCCGGCCAGGAGCGCCCGCAGGGCGACGGCGTCCCCGCCGCCCGCGGCGGCGAGCAGCCCCAGCACGGCTGGGCCGACCAGTCGGGCCGCCCGGGCGCGCCGCAGGGCGCCCGCCCCGGTGAGCGTCCGCAGGAGGGGCTGCCGCAGCGTCAGCGGCCCGGCCAGGGCCGTCCGCCGCAGGGCCCCCAGGGCGGTCCGCAGGGCCCGCAGGGCCAGGGCGGCCGTCCGCAGCGGCCCGCGCCGGGTGACCGGCAGCAGCCGCAGCAGCAGACCCAGCCGCTGCCGCAGGTCCAGCAGGCCCAGCCGCTGCCGGCGGCCGAGCCCACCCCGGTGGAGAGCACCCAGCAGTTCGCCCGCCCCCGGTTCGAGGCCAGCGACATCGACCCGCGCGACCCGCTGGGCCTCGGCCTGGTGGAGCCGGTGCTGCCGAGCATGCCCAACCCGGTCCGTCCGGAGCAGGCCGGCCGGCCGCAGCAGCCGCAGGCCCCGCAGCAGCCGGTCCAGCAGCCGCCCGCCCGCCCTGAGCCGATGGCGCTGCCGACCGGACCGTCCGACGGCGGGGCCCCGGCCGGGCAGGGCCGGCCCGGCGAGGAGGGCCGCCCGGCCCAGCAGCAGAGCCGGCCGCGGCCGTACCAGCCGCGCCGCCCCGGCACCACCGCCCCGGGCCACCCGCCGCAGGCACCCGGCCGGCCGGCCACCCAGCCGCAGGCCGACCGGACCCAGCAGCAGACCCAGCAGCAGACCCAGCAGCCGCAGCAGCAGGCCCAGCAGCAGCCGGGTGACGCCCCGTGGCGCCCGTCGGCCAACGACGAGCGCTGGCGCCGCGCCGAGCAGGTCCGCGAGCCGTCGACCAGCGGGGTGACCATGTCGGGCCTGCCCCGGCGCACCCCGCAGGCCAACCTGGTCTCCGGCACCGCCGAGGCGTCCCCGCTGACCGGTCCGCAGGTCTCCCGGGCACCCGAGGAGGTCCGCGGCCGCCTCACCAACCTGCGCCGCGGCATCCAGCAGGGCCGCCGGGCCGGTGCCGAGCAGGCGGCCGGCCAGGCGCCGGGCAACCCGGCGCAGGGCAACCAGGGCCAGGCCGACCAGGGCAACCAGGGCAACCAGGCCGGTTTCCACCATGGTGCCCAGCAGCCCGGGTTCGATAGTTTCGGGGGCCGGACCGACGGCAACGCCGCAGATCATCAGGAGCGTTGAGTTGAATCAGATGAGCCAGGCCGCACAGAACCTGAACTGGCTGATCACCAATTTCGTGGACAACACCCCCGGGGTGTCGCACACGGTGGTGGTCTCCGCGG
>NZ_JBEOWI010000036.1:0-96030 GCF_040296005.1 Kitasatospora sp. NPDC002551
GGCCGGGGCCCCGCGCGGCCCGGCCCCTCCGCCCCGCGCGGGGGGGGCGCGGCCCGGCCGGGCCTGCCAACCGCCGCTGTTCGTAGGCCGGTTGTCATCGATGCCGGACACAACGGTGACGGGTGCGCGGTCGCTCCGGCGCGGCATTGCACGGATTGATCAGGAGCCGCACCGTGAGTTCCGGCCGCAGGGCGAACCGGGCAGGCTCGGTCGGACTGCAGGAGCCTGGAGAGCTGTCCGAGCCGCGTCCGCCGACGAGGTCTTCGCGTACGCATCGGCGGGCGGACACCGTTGGCAGCGGTGTTCCTGGTCCGCTCGGGTCCAGGCGTCGGCCAGGTCTGGCCGGTCTCGACCTCGACCCAGGTGGAGGGGTGTTGTGTGGTCCTCGCCGGGGACGATCGACAGGTGAGCACCCCACCCCTCCCCCGCAGAGGTGCCAGGATGCACTCCATGGATCTTGAGAACGCCGGCGGGCTGATGACACGTCGCGCGAACGCCTCGGACTGGACCGGACTGGCCAGGATCGACTCCATCGCCGCCGCGGGCGACCACGCGCGGGGCGTGAGCATCCGACGCTGGTGCGAGCAGGGACTGGTCCTGCTCGCCGAGGACGCCTCCGGGCCCTTGGGCTACAGCGTGCTGGAGTACACCTTCTTCGAGCAGGGCTTCGTCACCATGCTGATGGTCGCGCCCACCGCCCGTGGACAAGGCGTGGCCGCACGCCTCCTCAAAGCCACCGAAGCCGCGTGCACCACCCCGAAGCTGTTCACCTCGACCAACGTCTCCAACCACCCCATGCAGCGCCTGCTGCAGTTCGCCGGCTGGAGCCCGGTCGGCCTGCTCCACGGCCTGGACGAAGGCGATCCCGAACTCTTCTACCTGTGCCCGAGCACCCGGCTGCGTGGCGCATCCGGGGCAGAGGGTTGAGCAGCAAGCCACGTGTTCGGACGAAGGCCGGGAGCCCTGCCCAGACGTTCGACCGTCACGGACCGAGCGCAGGAGCGGGGCCGACCCGCCGCCGGAGCGGCCGGAGGCCCCACAGGGGCGACCGAAGTCGGCCTTCCCCTGCGCCGACCCGGGTGCGGCGCTCTCTCTCATTTCTCGTAGTCGCGCAGCCAGTCGCGCATCCGGTCGGCTGACGTGACGGTCGGTCCCGGGCTGTCCGGCCGGGGCCACCGCCAGGAGGTGAGGTGGCCGCCACCGGCTTCAGGGGTGGGCCGCCGGGAGGAAACCGAGCGGCAACCGGGCGGCAACCGAGAGGAGCTGGACGACCACGGTCGGGGACGAGGCGGCGGGCAGTGCCGCGCCACCGCTACCGGTTGTGACCGGCTCGGCCCGAACGGTCGCTCCGGAGCGTCACCACGGCAGCCGAACGCCCTGGTCGGAGTCCCACCCTCGGCCCCCTGCGACCAACGGGGCGTACGAGGTCGGTCACCGACCGTTCCGATGGCTCACAGTGGCCAGGGTTCGCCGGAAAGAGCACGGCTCGATCCGTGACCCGCAGTCACCCGACACCCCGGCAACTCAGCTCCGCACGGTCACCGGGCCGGCCGGCCCGCGGTCGCTACCGCATGCAACGCCCTTGCCACACAACGAGTTTGGGCGAGATCCACGGGTCCACAGCACCAGAACCGAGAGACAATCAATAACGACAGAGGGGCGAACCCGCAGCGTCGCGTTCCCCGCGCGCCGACCAGCCCTCCCGCAGCCGAAGGACCCCGGCGCGGTGCGTGCCGGGCACCCGACGCTCCCTTCCACCATCGGCACCGTGACACGACTCCCACGAAGGAGTGGGAACCTCATGAGCGAGAACGAGCGCCACTTCGCGCGCGCCGACCACGAGGCCGCCAAGCGCCTCGCCAACACCGAATCCCCGTTCACCATCGAGGTCGAGTTCCTCGACGGGCTGACCGACACCCAGAAGAACGCGTTCAAGCAAGCCGCCGACCGCTGGGTCAAGGTCATCGTCGGCGACCTGCCCGACATCGCGCTGGACGACGGCCGAATCGTCGACGACCTCCTCATCCAGGCCGAGGGAAAGCCCATCGACGGCGTCGGGATCGTCCTGGGCCAGGCAGGCCCCACAGGCCTGCGACCCAACCCCGGCCCCACGGAGTTCATCCCCGCGACCGGTCTGATGTCCTTCGACACCGCCGACCTCGCCAGCATGGAGGCCAACGGCACGCTCGTCGACGTCATCACCCACGAGATGGGTCACGTCCTCGGCATCGGCACCATCTGGGACCTCAAGCACCTCCTGCGCGGCGCCGGAACCTCCAACCCGACCTTCATCGGCCGGGCGGCCATGGCCGAGTACGCCCGCCTCGTGGGCACGTCCGCCCCCAGGCGCGTCCCCGTCGAGAACACCGGCGATCCGGGAACCCGCGACGCCCACTGGCGCGAGTCCGTCTTCGCCAACGAACTCATGACCGGCTTCGTCGGCCGGGCCGGCAATCCGCTGAGCCGGCTGACCGTGGCGAGCCTCGCGGACCTGGGCTACCAGGTCGACCTGGACGCCGCCGACCCCTACACCCTGCCCAACCACCTGGAACTCGCCGAGAGCGGCGTGCTGCGGGCCCGCATCGCTCCCATCGACGTCGGTGTCATGCGCCCCACCTCGCCCGAGATCCTGCCCGCCGGCAGCCTCCAGGCCGCCTGAGGCGGCATCCGCCATGGCGGACAACGACCCACCCCACCGGAAGAACGAGCCCTACGCCGTCCGGCGTCCCGAGGCATCCGTTCTCGACAGCCGAGCCGTCGTCCCCCGGGACAACGTCGTACGCCCCCCGCCCAACCAGTTCACCCACACCCTGATCACCGACCAGCCCTACTGGTACGACCACAGCAGCCCCGGCGGACCGCCCGACGGAACGGTCCCGGCCGGAACCCCCGTCGCCCTCCTGATCCGGACCGGCGACCGCTGCCGTGCCGTCACTCCCACCGGCCTCTACGTCACCGTCCCCTGCCCCCAGCTCCGTCCCCTGCCCGGCCCGCACCGGGACCGGTCGGCGCCTCCCGACGCCGCCGCCGGTCCAGGGGCCGGAGCTGAGTAACGGTACGCCGGGCGGCGGGTGATCAGCCCGGGCTGGGACCGAGGCCCTCGCGGCGACCGGAGACAGCTCCGGCCGCGACGAGGGCCGACGACGGTCGGCCGCGCGGACAGGTTCCCCCGGTGCCGGTCGCACGACTGCGCCCGACCGCGCGGGGGCGGTCCGGGCGGCCGTGACGGGCGGTCCGGCGATCTGGCTGTCGGAGGGCGTCGGTACTGTTCCTCACCTGATCGAACGTTCGAGGAGAGGGGCGGAGCTGTGCGGCGCTGGGAGTTCGTCGAGGGCGGCTCGGACAAGTTCTGGGAGGCCTCGGTCGACGATGCGGTGGTGACCGTGCGCTACGGCCGGTCCGGCACCGCCGGGCGGGAGCAGAGCAAGGAGTTCCCGACCGCGGAGGCCGCGCAGGCGCACTTCGCCAGGACGGTCGCCGAGAAGGAGCGCAAGGGCTATCGCGAGAGCACGGCCGGCGCGGCACCCGTCCCGCCGTCCGTCGCGGTGACCCCGCCGGCCGCCGCCCCCGGGCTTCCGGAGGCCCCGGTCGACGAGGACGCCTTCGTCCTGCCGGAGGCCTGGCGGAGGGCGCTGATCCCCCGCCGGGGCGGGGTCTCCCGCCCTCCGGCCGCCGCGGCGAGGAACGCGGTGTCGGAGTACCGCGCCTCGCTGAGGCAGCTGGACGACCGGATGGAGCAGGCGCTCACCTCGGACCGCAGCGACGCGGACCTGGTGGCGGCCGCCCGCGCCCACCACTCCGGCCGGCAGGACCCGCTCGGTGCGGCGGTGGTCGCCGCGTTGTTCTCGCGCTTCGCCGAGAACAGCGTGCGGAAGGCCGTGGACGCCTGGGTGGCGGAGTTCGGTCTGCCGTTCGCGGCCAGGGCCACCGTCGAGCTGTTCACGACGGCCGTCGAGACCGACTGGCACAACTCCCGCTCCGTCAACCCCCGCGTCCGGCGCGGACCCGACCCGAGGAGCGGCGTGTACCGCCCCGCCGCGGACCGGGTCCGGTCACTGCTCGCGGCGTGCGACGAGGAGACCCACCGCGCGGCGGTCGAGGAGCTGGCCGGGTGCCGGAACAGCCTGACCCGCCTGCTGGTGGCGGCCTACCTGGTGCCGTCCGAGTCCGCCTGGGCCGAGGAGTGCGCCGAGTCGGGGGCCCGGCTGGGCTCCGCCGAGTGGTCGATGCTGCTGTGCTCGCTCTCCTCGGCCGAGCCCCTGGAGAAGCTTCCCCCGCTGCCGAGCCTGGGCTGGAACGGATGGTCCGCCGAGATCATCGCGACCGTGGCGGAGGGCCTCGGGGGCGCCGCCGCGCCGCTGATGCTGCACGACCTGACCACCAGCCACCACGACAACGACGGGAGGAAGCGGCTGCTGGGCGCGCTCGCCGAGCTCCCCTCCGACGAGGGCTTCCGGGGGCTGCTGGCCCTTCAGGGCGACAACAAGGCCGCCCGCGGAGCCCTGCTCGCCGCCGCCCGCCGCTTCCCCCGGCGGGCCGTGCGCCTCCTCGCGGAGGCCGCGGCGGCCCCGGCCGGCCCGGCCGCGCAGCGGCTGTCCCGGCAGCTCCTGACCGGCCACGTCGCCGCCCACCGCGCGATCGCGCTGGAGCTGTTGCCGCAGCTGCCGCCGGAGCAGGCCGCCGTGGTCGAACCGCTCACCGACCTCGGCCACCTGGTACCGGAGGTCCGTTCCGACTCGCTGCCGGAGCTGTTCACCAGCCCGCCGTGGGAGCGGCCGCGCTCCACCGGCAAGCCCCGCGTGCTGACCGGCCTCACCCCGCCGCAGGAGCCGCAGGTGCGGTGGCTGCCGGGTGAGCGGGAGGCCTGGGCGAGCGCCGAATCCTGGTACGCCCGCTGGTCGGACGGCGACTGGCAGCGGATCGCGGGCACGATCCGGGCCGCGGGCGAGTGGTCCGCCGAAGCCCGGTACCGCTCCAACCGGCACGAGGAGCTGGCGCTGTTCGCGTACGGCGACGAGGAGCTGGCCCGGCCGCTGATCGCGCGGTGGCGGACCGACGAGCACATCTGGGACGCCCAGGGCGCGCTGCGCCGGGTCGCCGCCCGTTTCGGGCCGGACGCGCTCGAACCGATCCGGGCCGCCGCGCTGCAGAACCCGGCCGCGTACGCGTCCCTGCTGCTGCCGTACCTGGACGTCCGGGTGGCCGAGACGATGGCGGACTGGCTGGGGCGCCTCAAGTCGGCCGGGGACACCGCCCGTTCCTGGTTCACCCGGCACGGCTCGGACGCGGCCCGGCTGCTGGTTCCGGCCTCGGTCGGGAAGGCCGGAGCGGCCCGGCGCGATGCCGAGCACGCCCTGCGGCTGATCGCCGCCGCGCACGGCGCCCCGGCGGTGCGCGCGGTAGCCGGCGAGTACGGGCCGAAGGCGGAGGAGGTGGTGGGCACGCTGCTGTCGGCCGACCCCCTGGTGAACGCGCTGCCGGCGAAGCTGCCCCAGCCCGGCGACTGGGCGGAGCCGGTGATGCTGCCGCAGCTCCTGGTGCGCGGCGGCGAGGGCGCCCTGCCCACCGCGGCGGTGCGGCACGTGCTCACCATCCTCGCGCTGTCCAAGTCCGGGGAGTTCTACCCCGGCCTCGACCAGGTGGTGGAGGTGTGCGAACCCCGGTCGTTGACGGAGTTCGGCTGGGCCGTGTTCGAGCAGTGGCGGCTGGCCGGCATGCCGTCCCAGGACGGGTGGGCGCTGCACGCGCTCGGCCGGCTGGGTGACGACGAGACGGTCCGCCGGCTGACGCCGGTGCTCCGGGCGTGGCCGGGCGAGGGGGCGCACCACCGGGCCGTGGACGGCCTGGAGGTTCTGGCCGGGATCGGCAGCGACGTCGCCCTGCTGCATCTGCACGGCATCGCGCAGCGGGTGAAGTTCAAGGCGCTCAAGGCGCGGGCACAGGAGAAGATCGCCGAGGTCGCGGCCGGTCTCGGCCTGTCCGGGGAGCAGCTGTCGGACCGCCTGGTGCCGGACTTCGGGCTGGACGCCGACGGGACGACGGTCGTCGACTACGGCACCCGGACGTTCACGGTCGGCTTCGACGAGCAGCTCAGGCCGTACGTGCTGGACGCGGCCGGCGCCCGCCGCAAGGATCTGCCGGTCCCGGGGGCGAGGGACGACGCCGAGCTGGCGCCTGCCGAGCGCAAGCGTTTCGCCGCGCTGAAGAAGGACGTCCGCACGGTGGCGGGGGACCAGATCCGCCGTCTGGAGGACGCGATGGTCACCCGGCGGTCGTGGACGGCGGAGGAGTTCGACCAGCTGTTCGTCGGGCATCCGCTGCTGTGGCACCTGGTGCGCCGGCTGGTGTGGCTGGCAGAGGCGGACGGCACCACGACGGCGTTCCGGGTCGCCGAGGACCGCACCCTGGCGAACGTCGCGGACGAGGTGTTCGTGCTGCCCGCCGGGGCCACCGTCCGGCTGGCCCACCCGCTGCTGCTCGGCGCGGAGCTCGCGGCGTGGTCGGAGCTGTTCGCCGACTACGAGATCCTGCAGCCGTTCCGTCAGCTCGGCCGCGCGGTGCACGCGCTGACCGACGGGGAGCGGGCGGGCCACCGCCTGGCCCGCTTCGAGAACGGTCCGGTGCTGCCCACCGCCCGGCTGGTCGGCATGGAGCGGCGCGGCTGGCAGCGCGGCGAGCCGCAGGACGCGGGCGTGGAGCGCTGGCTGTCCCGCCGGGTCGGGCCCGACCGCTACGTGGTGCTCGCACCGGAGCACGGCATCGCGGTCGGCATGCACGACGTGTACCCCGAGCAGCGGGTGGAGACGGTGTGGCTCGACACCCGTCCGGGCGACTACTGGACGCACAACCGGACGTTTCCGACCTTCGCCGAGCTCGACCCGGTCACCGCCTCCGAGGTGATCGCCGACCTGATCGAGCTGACCACGCCGTGACGGCGCACCACCTCACCGACAGCCACGCGAACCACTCCGGGAAGGCCGCCATGACCACCACCGCCGAGGAGCAGCTCCAGCGGCCGCCCGCCGAGGTCCGGTACGCCGAGGAGCTGGCGGCGCTGCGCGCCGGGGACCGCGACCCGCGCCCGCCGGGCTGGGAGCTGAGCCTGCGCGCGGCCCGCCGGTTCATCGTCGGCGACGAGGCGGCCGGCATCGCCCGCAAGTTCGTCGGCGATCCGGCGCTGGTCGAGCGCGCCCTGGTGACCCTGGCCACCAACCGCGGCCTGCTGCTGGTCGGTGAGCCGGGCACCGCGAAGTCGCTGCTGTCGGAGCTGATCGCGGCGGCGGTCAGCGGGACGTCCCGGCTGACCGTGCAGGGCGGCGCGGCGACCACCGAGGACCAGATCAAGTACTCGTGGAACTACGCCCTGCTGGTCTCCGAGGGCCCCTCCACCCGGTCGCTGGTGCCCGCGCCGATGCTGCGCGGCATGGCCGAGGGCCGGGTGGTCCGGTTCGAGGAGATCACCCGCTGCCCGCTGGAGGTGCAGGACTCGCTGCTGTCCCTGCTCTCCGAGCGGGTGGTGGCGATCCCCGAACTGGACGGGCCGGAGGGCATGGTCTTCGCCAGGCAGGGCTTCAACGTGATCGCCACCGCCAACACCCGCGACCGAGGGGTGAACGAGATGAGCGCGGCGCTCAAGCGCCGGTTCAACTTCGAGACGGTCTTCCCGATCCCCGACCTGGCGACCGAACTCGCCCTGGTGGAGGCGGAGTCCGGGCATCTGCTGCGCCGCTCCGGGGTGGCCGCCGCACCCGACCGGGACCTGCTGGAGGTCCTCGTGACCACGTTCCGCGAGCTGCGGGCCGGTGAGGGCGGTGACCGTCCGGCCGCGGTGATGAGCACCGCGGAGGCGGTCTCGGTCGCCCATGCCATCGGGCTGCGCGGCTGGTACCTGCGCGGCGAGGCCGGCAACGCGGCCGACCTGGTCGCCGGCCTGGCCGGCGCCGCCGCCAAGGACAGTCCGGAGGACCTGGCCCGGCTGCGCCGCTACCTGGAGCAGCGGGTCCCTCGGCGGCACGGCCCGCACTGGAAGGCCGTGCACGACGCCCGCCACCTGCTGGCCGGCTGATGCCCGCGGTCTTCCTCGGGGTCCGCCACCACTCCCCCGCCTGCGCCCGGCTGGTGGCGGACACCGTCCGACGGCTGCGGCCCGGGTACGTGCTCGTCGAGGGACCGGCCGACCTCAACGGCCGGCTGGACGAGCTGGCCCTCGACCACGAGCTGCCGATCGCCGTGTTCAGCCACTACCGCGACGCCGAGCGGACCGCCACCACCTGGGCGCCGCTGTGCGACTACTCGCCCGAGTGGGTGGCGCTGCGGGAGGGCCGGGCGGCCGGCGCGGAGGTGCTCTTCGTCGACCTGCCGTCCTGGCACCCGGCGTTCGACCTGCGCGCCAACCGGTACGCCGACGCGGAGGCCCGGTACGCCGAGGCGACCGCCCGGCTGTGCGAGCGCTTCGGCACCGGCTCGGTGGACGCCCTGTGGGACGGCCTGTTCGAGGTGGCACCGGCGGACGGGCTCGCCGAGCGCCTGGACGCCTACTTCGACCTGGTCCGCGGCGACGCCGAGGCGGACGAGGGCGACCGGGCCCGCGAGGCGTACATGGCGGCCTGGATCCGCGCCGTCCTGGCCGAGGCGGGGACGGCGACCGTGCTGGTGGTCACCGGCGGCTTCCACACCCCCGCGCTCCGCACCCTCTGCGCGCGGCCCGCGGAGGCGCCCGGCCGGCCCGCGCTTCCGGAGCCGCGCCCCGGCGCGGTGTCCGGAAGCTACCTGGTGCCCTACTCGTTCCGGCAGCTGGACGCCTTCACCGGCTACCAGTCGGGCATGCCCTCGCCCGCCTACTACCAGCGGCTGTGGGAGAACGGCCCCGGCCCCGCGGCCGACCGGCTGCGGCAGTCCGTGGTGTCGCGGCTGCGCGGGCGGGGCCTCCCCGTCTCCACGGCCGACCTGGTGGCCGCCGCCGCGCTCACCGGCGGCCTGGCCGCGCTGCGCGGACACCCGGTGCCGGCCCGTGCCGACGTGCTCGACGGCCTGGTCGGCGCACTGGTCAAGGACGACCTGACCCAGCCCCTGCCCTGGTCCCGGCGCGCCCCGCTGGCGCCGGGCAGCCACCCGGTGGTGGTCGAGACGGTCGCCGCGTGCAGCGGCGAGCGCACCGGGCGGCTGCACCCCGACACCCCGGCCCCGCCGCTGGTCCACGACGTCGCCGCCCGGCTCGCCGCGATCGGCGCCACCGGCACCCGCCCGGTGACCTGCGAGCTCACCACCGAGCACGGTCTGACGGCCAGCCGGACCCTGCACCGGCTGCGCGTCCTCGGCGTGCCCGGCCGTCACCGCACCGCCGGGCCCGCCCACGGCGCCGACCCGGTCACCACCGAACGCTGGGAGGCCGGACCGGAGGCCGGCCGCGACGCCGCCCTGATCGAGGCGGGCGCGTACGGCGCCACGCTCGACGAGGCCGCCGCCGGCGTCCTCGCCGAGCGCGCCCGTACCACCGGCCCCACGGACGGCGGACTCGCCGTCCTGCTCTTCGACACCGTGCTGTGCGGCGCCACCGCCCTCACCGACCGCCTGCTGACCACGCTCACCGCCGTCCTCGCCCGCCACCCCGACCCGGGTTCGCTCGGCGCCGTCCTCGCCACCGCGCTCGGCCTGTGGCGGCACGACCGGGTGTACGGCACCGCCCGCAGTCCGCTGCTGGCCGCCGTCCTGGACGGTGCGGTCGCCCGCATCCTGTGGCTGGTCGAGGGCGCGCACGGCCGCTCCGGCGCCGACCCGGCGCGCCTCGCGGCCCTCGCCGCCGTCCGCGACGCGCTGTGCCACGCCCCTGGCCCGCTCACGGTCACCCCCGAGGACGCCGCCGCCCTCGCCCTGCGCATCGCCCGCGACCCGCACGCCCCCGCCGACCTGCGCGGCGCCGCCCACGGCCTCCACCTCGTCCTCACCCCCTCGGCCGATCCCGGCCTCGCCTCCGCCGCCCTGCGCGCCGCGGGCGACCCCGGCGCGCTCGGCGACTGGCTGGCCGGCCTGTTCGCCCTCGCCCGGGAGGAGGTCACCGCCGACGCGGGTGACGGCTCCCTGCTGGCCGCCGTGGACTCCGTGCTCGCCGATCTCACCGACGCCGAGTTCCTCATCGCCCTGCCCGCCCTGCGCCAGGCCTTCGCCTGGTTCCCGCCGCGCGAGCGCGAGCGGATCGCCCGCCGTCTGATCGAGCGTCGCGGTCTGCGCGGCTCCGCCCGCGCCCTGCTCCGCACCACCGCCGACCCCGTGCACCTGGCCGCCGCCCGCGCCCTGGAGGAGAACGTGACCGCCCTGCTCGACCGCCACGGCCTGCGGAGCGCCCGGTGACCTCGCCCGAGCCGGCCCCCGGAACGGCGCCCGACCCCGCCCTGGAGCGCTGGCGCCTGGTCCTCGGTTCCCCCGCCGAGCGCTGGACCGGCAGCCCGGGCGCCGACGGCGCCGCCCGCGACGCCGCCCTGGAGTGGCTGTACGGCCGCGACGAGGACCTCGACCGGCGCGGCATCCGCGGTGCCGGCCTGGACCCGTCCCGGGTCACCGCGGTCGACTGGCTGGACGCCATCCACCGGCTCTTCCCCCGCGAGACGATCGAGCGCCTGGAGCGCGACGCCGTCGAGCACTACGGCATCGACGAGATCGTCACCGACCCGACCGTCCTGGAGCGGGTCGAGCCGAGCGCCGCCCTGCTGCGCGCCGTGCTCCGCACCAGGCACCTGATGAACGAGCAGCTGCTCGGCCAGGCCCGCCGCATCGTGGCCACGGTGGTCCGGCAGCTGATGGAACGCCTCACCCCGGAGCTGCGCCAGGCGTTCACCGGCGCCCGGTCCGCCCGCCCGAGCCGCCGCCCGC
The DNA here is from genome assembly GCF_040296005.1 of Kitasatospora sp. NPDC002551. NCBI lineage: Bacteria > Bacillati > Actinomycetota > Actinomycetes > Kitasatosporales > Streptomycetaceae > Kitasatospora > Kitasatospora sp. NPDC002551. The sequence goes on from NZ_JBEOWI010000036.1 coordinate 10,867, forward strand.
TCGCCCGCGACTTCGACTTCCGCCGCACCGTCCGGGCCAATCTCGGCCGCTACCGTCCCGCCGAGCGGCGGATACTGATCGAACGCCCGCACTTCCACTCCCGCACCCGCCGGCACCTGGAGCAGTGGCAGCTGATCCTGCTCGTCGACCAGTCCGGTTCCATGGTCGGTTCGGTGATCCACTCCGCGGTCACCGCGGCCTGCCTGTGGGGCCTTCCGGGCCTGAAGACCCATCTGGTCGCCTTCGACACCGAGGTGGTGGACCTCACCTCCGACGTCACCGACCCGGTGGAGCTGCTGCTGCGGGTCCAGCTCGGCGGCGGCACCGACATCGCCCGTGCCGTCGACTACGCGGCCGGTCTGGTGGAGAACCCTCGGCGCACCGTCCTCGCGGTGATCAGCGACTTCTACGAGGGCGGCGACCGGTACCGGCTGCTGCGCACCGTCCGCTCGCTGACCGAGCAGGGCGCCACCGTGCTCGGCCTCGCCGCGCTGGACGAGGAGGCCGCCCCGGCGTACGACCGGGAGCTGGCCGGCCGGCTCGCGGACGCCGGGGCGCGGGTGGGCGCGATGACGCCGGGGATGCTCGCCGAGTTCGTCGCCGAGAGGATCGGCCGATGACCGCCGCGACGCGGACCGATCTGCTCGCCCTGGACACCGACACGCTCGCCGCCCTCGCCAACCGAGGCCTGGTGAAGCGCGCCGCCCGCGAGGTCGCCGCGGGCGACGGGCCCCTTCCCGAACTCGACCCGAACGGCACGCTGCGCGGCACCTGCCCGGACGGCAACACCGTCGTCCTGCCGCCCGGCACCGGGCTGGACGGCGGCAGCTGCACCTGCGGCGCCCCCGGCGTGTGCCGGCACCGGATCGCCCTGGTCCTCGCCCACCAGCATGCCGCCGCCGACGGCCCCACCCCGCCGGGTCCCGCCCCCGGCGGCGGCCCCGCGACGTCCGGCGCCCCGGCGCCCGCCCCCATGTGGTCCCCCGGCGCACTGGACGACGAGGCGCTGACCGCCGCCGTCGGAGCCCGTGCCGTGGCCGCCGCCCGCCGGACGCTGGCGCGCGGCTGCACCGCGCGGCTGCACCACGCGCGCCCGGACGATCCGCAGCCGGTCGCCGAACTGGCCGCCTGCACGGTCCGGTTCCCCGTCCCCGGTGAGCTGGGCTTCGCGGTGACCGACGCCGCGCAGGACCGCCGCGGCGAGATGATCGCCCTCGCGGTCTGGGCCTTCCGAGCCGCCGACGGCCGACCGACCGTCACGCTCGGCGATCCTTCCGCGCCGGATCCGGGCATCCCGGCGGTCCTGGACACCGCCCTCGATCTCGCCCGCGACCTGCTCCTCGACGGCGCCGTGCACGCCGGGCCGGTCCTCACGGCTTCTCTCCGCCGGGTGCGCGGCGAGCTCGCCGACCGTTCCCTGCACTGGCCGGCCGACCTGGTCGCCGACCTGATCGGCCAGCTCGACGCGTACGCCTCCCGGTCCGCCGACCACCGGCCCGGGGAGACCGCGCTGCTGCTGGCCGAGCTCCACGCCCGTCACCGCGCCGCCGCCCGCCCCGGCGCGTCCCGGTCCGAGATCCTCGGCGTCCGGGAGACCGCCGAGACCCCGCTGCGCCGGGTCCGCCTGACCGCGCTGGGCTGCCGGATCCGCGGCACCGCGACGACCCGGTCCGCCGAGATCTACCTCGCCCACCCCGCCGCCGGGACCGTCCTGGTGCTCCGCCGCGGCTGGGACGTCCCCGCCGACGGCTCTCCACCCACCGGGCACGCGCTGGGCGCCCGCCGGATCGCCGGCCACCGCCTCGACGCCCTCGCCCGCGGCAACGTGGTCAGCGAGAGCGCGGTCCGCAGCGCCGCCCGTGAACTGCGCCTCGGCCGAGGCCGGGCCGCCGCCGGCACCGTCACCCCGGTCGGCGGCTCCTGGACCGACCTGCCCGCGCCGCTGCTGCTCACCGACCTCGACGCCCACCTGCGCACCCTCGAAGGCCGGCCGCCATGGCTGATCCGGCCGCGCATCGCCGCCGAGTCCCTGCACGTGGTCCGGCTCTCGGCCGTGGAGGGGATCCGGTACGACGCCGGCGAGCAGCGTCTGGAGGCCCCGGTCCGGGACGCCGTGGGCAACCCGGCCACCCTGGCCGCCACCCACGACCCGGTCTGCCCCGGCTCCCTCGACGCGCTCGCCGCGGCGCTCGGGTCCGGCGCCGTCACCCATGTCAGCGCCGTCGTCCGACGGGCGGCGGGCCGTACGGTCCTGGAGCCCGCCGCACTCCTCGCGGGTGACACCGTCATCGTCCCCGACCTCGCTCCCGGCACCGGGTCCACCGCCCTCTCCCCCGCCGCGCCGCCGCCGGCCGACCCCGTCGCGGCCGACCTCGCCGAGGCCCTCGCCGCTCTCGCCGACACCGCCCACCGGGGCCTGCGCCACCCGGACGGCCCCACCCTGACCCGTCTGGACCGCACCGCCGCCCAGCTGGACCGAGGCGGCCTGGCCACCACCGCCGGGCTCCTGCGCGCCCTCGCCCACGCCATGCGCGCGGGCGACCCGGAGGCCGCCGCCCGGACCTGGTCGGACGCGGTCGTCCGGGTCGCCGTCACCGTCGAGGCGCACCGGGAGAGCGCCGGCCGCCCCTGAGCACCGCCGCCGGGAACACCGGCCGGGGCGGCCCGAGCGGACGGCGGCGGAGTCCGGGCGTGCCCGGAGCCACGCGTGCCCGGAGCGATGCGCGTCCGGAACCATGCGTGTCCGGATCGATCAGGAATCGAGAAGCGCTGTTCACGGAGTTGCCCATAGCCTGCTCGCCATGGACATCACCATTCACACGACCGCCCTTCCGCACGACGACCCGGACGCGTCGCTCGCCTTCTACCGCGACGCCCTCGGCTTCGAGGTCCGCAGCGACGTCGGGCAGGGCCGGATGCGCTGGATCACGGTCGGCCCGCCCGGTCAGCCGGGCACGTCGATCCTGCTGGCGCCGCCCGCCTCCGATCCCGGCATCACCGAGGACGAGCGCCGCACGATCACCGAGATGATGGCCAAGGGCACCTACGGCTGGATCCTGCTGGCCACCCCGGACCTCGACGCCGTGTTCGAGAAGGTGCAGGCCGGTGACGCCGAGGTCGTCCAGGAGCCGACCGAGCAGCCGTACGGCGTCCGCGACTGCGCGTTCCGCGACCCCGCGGGCAACCTGATCCGCATCCAGGAACTGCGCTGACGCGCGAGGACGCCGATGGACAGGGAAGACGAGGGACAGAGGGGGGCTCCCATGTGCAAGGAGGAATGGCGGCGCGCACGCGTCCAGGCGCAGCGCCTGGCCGATCTCGCGCGGCTGCGCCGTGTCCGCGACCGGATCGACCGGGAGTACGCGCAGCCGCTGAACGTGGAGGCGCTCGCCCACGATGTGAACATGTCCGCCGGGCATCTGAGCCGGCAGTTCCGGGCCGCCTACGGCGAGTCGCCGTACGCGTACCTGATGACGCGTCGCATCGAACGGGCGACGGCGCTGCTGCGGCGGGGCGACCTCAGCGTCACCGAGGTCTGTTTCGCGGTCGGCTGCGCGTCGCTGGGCACGTTCACCACCCGCTTCACCGAGCTGGTCGGCATGCCGCCCGGGGCCTTCCGGCGCCAGGCGGCGGATGCGGCGGCCGGCCGGTCCGACACCTCGGGTGCGGCCCGCGACGCGGGACCGGCGGTCACCGTGGAGGGGATGCCCGCGTGCGTGGCGAAGCAGGTCGCGAGACCGGTCAGGAATCGAGAAGCCCCGCCCGCCGCGCGGCCCCTAACGTGATGTCCATGGCGAGCGGCACTTCCGCCCCTCCCGCCACAGCCCGCACATCCCCATCCATCCGCAACACCAGCACACGGAGTACGACATGAAGGCGCACGTCAGCTCGATCCTCCTCGGCGTCCGGGACATGGACCGGGCCAAGCAGTTCTACACCGAGGGACTCGGCTGGAAGATCCAGAACGACTACGGCATCTCGGTGTTCTTCGAGTCGGACGGCGCCTCGCCGGTCGGCTTCTACGAGCGCGGGGGCCTGGCCGGCCAGGTGGGCACGGACCCGGAAGGCAGCGGCTTCAGCGGGCTGGTCCTGACCTACGTCGTCCGCAGTGAGGCGCGGGTCGACGAGATCATCGCGGAGGCCCGGAAGGCCGGCGCCACGATCCTCAAGCCCGCCGGCGCCCTGCCGTGGGGCGGGTACGGCGGCACCTTCGCCGACCCGGACGGCTACGTCTGGAGCCTCGGCTACAGCGCCCAGGGAACCGACCAGCCCTACGCCGAGTAGCCGCGCCCTCCTGCCCCACAGCCGTTCGGGACGGCGCGGCGCGTGCCGCGGCCGTCCCGGACACGGCGATGGCCCCGGCGCGGGAAACGGGAACGGGAACGGTCACGGCGGCCGGAGCCGCGGTGAGCCGACAGAACGACCAGGAGAAGGATCGTGAGGTTCACGGCCCAGGTCGAACCACCCGAGCCCATGCGGGGGCTGGAGGTTCCGCCCGCGGTGGTGGCGGCGCTCGGCGGGGGCGCGCGGCCGCCGGTGACGATCACGGTCAACGGGCATTCCTGGACGAGCCGGGTCGCCCTCCTGCGCGGCCGTCACCTGATCGGCCTCAGCAACGCCAACCGACGGGCCGCGGGTGTCGCGATCGGCGACGAGGTCGAGGTCGAGGTGCGACTCGGCACCGGGCCGCGCGTCGTCGTGGAGCCCGCGGACTTCACCCGGGCCCTGGACGGCGATCCCGCCGCCCGCGCCGCGTACGACAAGCTCGCCCACAGCCGCAGGCGTGAGCACGTGCGCGCCGTCGAGAGCGCGAAGAAGCCCGAAACCCGCTTGCGGCGGATCGAGAAGGCGATCGCCGCCCTGCGGGGCTGAACCCCGGGGAACGGGACTTCGCCGGCCGTGCCGCCTCGGCCTCGGCCGCTCCGGCGGGACGGAGGCCTGCCCGGTTCGCCGCCCCCGGGTCAGTGCTCCCGGGCAGCGGCCTGCCAGGCGGCGCCGCTCAGCCGCCGAGGCGGGCGAGCAGCAGGCGCGCCCGCCGGGTCTTGGCCTCGGCGCGGTTCTTCAGGTACAGCGCGTGGGCGAGGCGGTGCTGCTCGGCCTCGCGCATCCGCTCGTCGATGATGGCGCGCGCGGTGTCAAGGTGGTAGTTCATGACAGTCGTCTCCCTCTGGCAGGTGGCCCGCCGATGGCTTCACCATCGACCCCCAAGGCCGCCTTCCACCTATGATTCTACACCCAAATGTGACCACCGCTTGCCATTTCACAGCCGAACAAGCCTTGTTGTCCTACTGTTTAAAGGCCCGTCGGTTGGTGAGCATTCGGTGTGCCGGGCGTGACCGGCCGCCGTCCGGACGAGGACGGTCAGGGCGCGGCGGGGTGCTGGCCGCCCAGCCGGGTCAGGGCGTCGCGCAGGGCGGCGCGGGTGGTGATGCCCAGCTTGGGGAAGGCGCGGTAGAGGTGGGCGCTGACGGTGCGGGGGGACAGCCGCATCTGCTCACCGATCTCCTTGTTCGTCAGGCCGCCGGCGGCGAGCTCGGACACCCGGCGTTCCTGCCAGGTCAGCGGCACCGCGGTGGGCGCCGGGGTGCGGGACGCGACGCCGGCGGCCCGCAGTTCGGCCTGGGCGCGCTCCGCCCAGGCGGTGGCGCCGAGCCGGTCGAGCGTCTCGGCCGCCGGGGCGAGGAACGCGCGGGCCGCCGCGCCGCCCTGGGTGCGGCGCACCCGGGTGCCGTGCGCGAGCCGGATCCGGGCCAGCTCGAACGGGAAGCGCTCGGCGGCCGGGTGTGACTGGGCGCGCGCGTACATGTCCGCCGCCTCCCCCTCGTCGTCGGCCGTCAGCGCCAGGGCTCCGTAGGTGACCAGGGCCAGGCGCGGGGAGATGTCCGGCAGGCCGGCGTCCCGGGCCGCCAGCGCGTGGGCGCGGGCCTGCTCGGCGCGGCCGGTGTGCAGGGCGGCCTCCACCAGGTCGAGCAGGGTCCGCGACGCCTGGTAGGCGTAAGGCCGGAACGCGCCCGGCGCGGTGATGCCGATGGAGTAGAGGAACGCGGTCTCGTAGTCGCCGGCGCTCAGCGCGATGGTCGCGCCGACGGCGTCCGCGATCTGGGTCAGGAAACCGACGGCGCGCGGGCGGGCCCAGGCGTCGACCGCGGCCTGCAGGTCGCGTGCCTCCTGCGCCCGGCCGCGCAGGGCGGCCAGCTGGGCCAGGTAGGCCCGCGTCTGGTGGGCGAACAGCCCGTGGCCGTGTTCGCCGGCCAGGGCCAGGGCGCGCCGTCCGGTGCGCTCGGCGGCCTCCCACTGACCGAGCGCCAGCTGGTCGAGCATGATCAGGTGCAGCATGACGATGCCGCTGGAGACCGCGCCGGTGTCCAGTTCACGGTCCACCACGCGCTCCAGGTGCGGGCGCAGCGGGCTGAGGACGTCGAGGTGGTAGGCGGACACGGCCAGGCGCGTGACGTCCCACGGGTCCTGGTCCTCCAGGTCCACCGCGGCCCGGTCCACCGGCTCGGACCAGCCGGCGCCGTGCCGGACCACGTCGCTCCAGGTGCTGCCGTACATCGACGCCCGCGCGGTGGCGCGGTCGCCGAGGGAGGCGAGCACCTCGTGCGTGCGCTTCCAGGCGTTGCGGCTGCCGGCGTACTGGCTGACGGCCAGCAGCAGGCTCACCAGCCGGTCGAGCACCTGCGCGCCGTCGCCCCCGTCCGCTCCGCCGTCGCGCAGCCGCTCGACCGCCGCGGTGACCCGGCGGTGGGTGGCCCGCACGTCGCCGTCCTGGTACAGCGCCAGGTAGGCGTTGGCGAGGACCGCGGCCGGATCGTCCTCCGAGCCGTGCGCGGACGCGGCCCGCGCGAGGCTGCGCGCCTGGCCGAGCCGGTCCGCCTGCGCCGCGACGAAGGCGGCGTCACCGACCCGCCGGGACCGGTCGGCCCGGTGCTCGCTCAGCTCGGCGGCGCGGGTCAGCCAGGACACCGCCATCAGCGCGCCGCCGCGCCGGGTGGCCGAGCGGGCCGCGGCCTCCAGGGCGGCGGCCACCTCCTCGTCGGGTTCGACGGTGGCGGCCGCCAGGTGGGTGGCGCGCCGTTCCGGGTCCTCCCGGTGGACGTGCGCCAGCACCCGGTGGGCGGCGCGGCGCTGGTCGGTCGTGGCCAGCCGGACGACGCTCGACCGCACCAGCGGGTGCCGGAAGGCGAGGTCGCCGGTGGCGGGCTCGACGACCAGCAGACCGCAGGCCACCGCCTCGTCGACACCGCTCATGCGGTAGCGCGCGGCCGTCGGGGCCGCGCCGTCGCCCGACCTGGCCGCCGCGCCGTCGAGGGCTCCGGTCAGCAGTTCCGCGCGGACGGCGTCGCCGAGGCGCGCGAGGCGGGCGGCGTAGATCTCCTGGATCCGCCGGGGCAGCGGCACGCCGTGCCGGCCGGGCGGTTCCTCCGGCGCCGGGCCACCGGGGCGGGCGGCGATGTGGGCGGGCAGTTCCAGCAGGGCCAGCGGGTTGCCGCGGGCCTCGTCCAGCACCTGCGCGCGCAGCCGCTTGCCCAGCTCGGGGTGGTGACGGTCCAGCAGCCGGGTGGCGTCCGCGTCCGCGAGCGCGCCGACCGGCATCTCCGGCAGGGCCGCGGTGTCGAACCGCGAGGCGATGTCGCCGCGGACGGCGACCAGGAGTCTGGCCCCGGGGCTGCCGGCCAGCCGGCGGCCGACGAAGCCGCAGACCTCGGCGCTGGCGTCGTCCAGCCACTGGCCGTCGTCGAGGACGAGCAGCAGCGGCCGCCGCGCGGCCGTCGAGGAGAGCAGGGTGAGCACGGCGATGCCGAGGGCCATGACCGACGGTGGCGGGCCGTCGGTGCGGCTGAACACCGCGTCGAACGCCGCGCGCACGTCGGCCTTCAGTTCGCCGCCGTCGGCCCGGCCGCCGTCCGGGAGCAGCGGGTAGAGGAGCTGATGCAGCCCGGCGTAGGGCAGTTCGGTCTCCGCCTCGACCCCGGTGGCGCGGATCACCAGGTGGCCGGCCCGGGCCGCGTGCTGCGCCGCCAGGTCGAGCAGGGCGCTCTTGCCGACCCCCGCCTCTCCCCTGAGCAGCAGCGCCTGTCCGTCGGCGGCCCGCACGAACGCGGTCAGCCGATCCCGTTCGGGCTCCCGGCCGACCATCACCATGCCCGGTTCCACGCTCCGTTCCCTCCCCTGCCCCCGGCCGCCCCCGAAGGCGCGTCACCACCCGCCGTACTCAACTGGACGGTTAGTTGATTAGACTGTGCCTTGGTACAACTGTCAAGTAAATGGTTAGTTAGGAGCTGGGTGCATGGAGCGCGACGCGGAAGCCACGAAGCGCAGACTCATCGCGGCCGGCCGGGCGGAGTTCGCCGCGCACGGACTGAACGGCGCCCGCGTCGACCGCATCGCCGCCGCCGCGCGCAGCAACAAGGCGCAGATCTACCACTACTTCGGGAACAAGGCCGGGCTGTTCGACGCGGTCTGGAACGAGCTGGTCGAACAGATCGTGGTGAGCGTGCCGCTCGACGCGGACGACCTGCCGGGGTTCGCGGCCGCGCTGAGCGACCTCTACGCCGAGGACCCGGCCATGCCCCGGATCATCACCTGGCAGCGGCTGGAGCACGGCAGCTCGGTCAACGAGCTCGGGGTCGCGGACGTGCGCAGCAGGAGTGCCGCCATCGCCGAGGCGCAGGCCAGGGGCCTGGTCTCGACCCGGTTCGAGCCCGAGGTCCTGATCGCCCTGCTGGTGCACGTCGCGATGCTCTGGCCGGCGGCCAATCCGGAGGTCCTGGCGGTGGTGGACCTGGAGGACCGCGCGCGGCGCCGCGAGGTGGTCCGCCGGATCGCCGCCGCCCTGGTGGAGTGAGGCCGCGGCGGTTCCGCCGACGGGCGGGGGTCCGCCGACGGGCTTCGCCGACGGACCGGCCCCGGGGCGGGGGCGGGGGCGTTCCTGGCACGGGGAACCGCACGGGCCCAGGCCGATGCGGCCGGGATATTTCCATAATTAATGACAAGCACTAGGGTGCGGCTCGTGGCAGAACTGACGGGTCGAAGGTTCGAGGGAAAGGTCGCCGTGATCACCGGTGCCGCCCAGGGCATCGGCGCGGCCACCGCGCACCGGCTGGCGTCCGAGGGCGCCTCGGTGGTCCTGGTCGACATCGCGGACGCCCCCGGCCGGGCCACCGCCGCGGCGATCAGGGAGCGGGGCGGCAGGGCCGAGTACCGGCACGGCGACGTGGCCTCCGCCGCGATGTGGGACGAGCTGGCCGCCGCCGTCCGGCACACCCACGGGCGGCTCGACGTGCTGCACAGCAACGCCTACGCCGTCGTGGTCAAGCCCGCCCACGCGCTCAGCGAACAGGAGTGGGACAGCCAGCTGGACGTCACGCTCAAGGCCTCCTGGCTGGCGGTGCGCGCCTTCGCCCCGGCGCTGCGCGAGTCCCTGGGCTCGGTCGTGCTCACCTCCTCGGTGCACGCCCTGGTGGGCCTGCCCGGCCATCCGGCCTACGCCGCGGCCAAGGGCGCGCTGGGTGCGCTCGGGCGGCAGCTCGCCGTGGAGTACGGGCCGCGGGTGCGGGTCAACACCGTCCTCCCCGGGCCGATCATGACCTCGGCCTGGGACCGGGTGGACGCGGCCGGGCGCGGCGCGAGCGCGGCCGAGACGGTGGCCAAGCGGTTCGGGCGCCCCGAGGAGGTGGCCGCCGCCGTGGCGTTCCTGGCCTCCGGCGAGGCGTCCTACATCACCGGCGCGAGCCTGGTGGTGGACGGCGGATGGTCCGTCGTCAAGGCCTCGTCGTGACCGGGGCGCGGCGGGACGCGGAAGGCGGGCCGACATGAACTACCCCGGCCGGGGGCTGCACGGACAGGCCGTCGAGGTCATCGGCGCGCGGATCGTCGCGGGCGCCTACCCGCCCGGCTCGTCGCTGCACCCGGGTGCGATCGAGCAGGAGCTGGACGTCAGCAAGACGGTCGTCCGCGAGGCGCTCCGGGTGCTGGCGGCGAAGGGCCTGATCGACTCGCGCCAGAAGCGCGGCACCTTCGTGCGGCCCCGCGCGGACTGGAACCTGCTCGACGGCGACCTGCTGCGCTGGCAGACCCTCGGCGCCCCCGGCCGGACCGGTGCCCAGGGCCGGATCGAGGCCCAGGCGGGGCCCGGCGCCCAGGACCGGTGCGGCGTCCGGCACCGTCCCTTCCTGGACGACCTCGCCGAGGTCCGCGGCATCGTGGAGCCCGCGGGCGCCCGGCTGGCCGCCGTACGCCGCGACGAGGCCGACCTGGCCGCGCTCGCCGCCGCGCTCGACCGGATGGGCGCGGCGGGCCGCGACCCGCAGGCGGTCGTCGAGGCCGACCTGGCCTTCCACCGGGCCCTGCTCGCCGCCGCCCACAACGAACTGCTGACCCGTATGGAGGTGGTCATCGAGGCCGGCCTGCGCGTCCGCGACCGGATCGTGCACGGCGCCGGGCACTGGGCCGACCCGGTCCCCGCCCACGCGGCCGTGCTGCGGGCGGTGCGGAACCGGGACCCCGAGGCCGCCGAACGCGCGGTCGAGGCGCTGCTCGCCCAGGCCTCCGAGGACCTCGCGGAACTGGCGGACGGGCCCGGCCTCGGGGAGGGCGGGAACGGATGAGGATCACCTCACTGGAGACGTTCCTCGTCGCGCCGAGATGGCTGTTCCTGCGCGTCGCCACCGACGAGGGGATCACCGGCTGGGGGGAGCCGGTCGTCGAGGGCCGCGCCGAGACGGTCCGCACGGCCGTCGCCGAGCTCGCCGACCACCTCGTCGGCCGGGACCCGCTGCGCATCGAGGACCACTGGCAGGTCCTCACCAAGGGCGGCTTCTACCGCGGCGGACCGGTGCTCTCCAGTGCGGTCGCCGGCATCGACCAGGCGCTGTGGGACATCGCCGGAAAGGCGTACGGCGTCCCGGTCCACCGGTTACTGGGCGGGCCGGTCCGCGACCGGGTCCGGATGTACGCCTGGATCGGCGGGGACAGCCCGGCGGAGGTCGCCGAACTGGCCCGCGCCCAGGCCGAGGCCGGGTTCACCGCCGTCAAGATGAACGGCTCGGGCCCGATGGGACCGCTGGAGACCCAGGGCCGGACCCGCGAGGTGGTCGACCGCGCCGCCGCCGTACGGGAGGCCCTCGGCCCCGAGCGCGACCTGGTGATCGACTTCCACGGGCGGATGTCCACCGCGATGTCCCGGCGCCTGCTGCCGCTGCTGGAACCGCTGCACCCGCTCTTCGTCGAGGAGCCCGTCCTGCCCGAGCACTCCCGTCACCTGGAGCGGCTGGCCGGGTCGACCGGCGTCCCGCTGGCCGTGGGCGAACGCCTCTACTCCCGCTGGGACTTCCGGGACGTGCTCACCTCCGGCATCGCCGTCGCCCAGCCCGACGTCTCGCACGCCGGCGGCATCTCCGAGGTCCGCCGCATCGCCGCGCTCGCCGAACTCCATGACGTCGCGCTGGCCCCGCACTGCCCGCTCGGCCCGATCGCCCTCGCCGCCAGCCTCCAACTCGCCTTCGCGGTACCGAACTTCCTCATCCAGGAACAGAGCCTGGGCATCCACTACAACCGTGGAGGCGAGCTGCTCGACCACCTGCTCGACCCGACGCCCTTCCGCTTCACCGACGGCCACGCCGCCCGCCCCACCGGGCCCGGCCTGGGCATCGAGATCGACGAGGCCGCCGTCCGCCGGGCCGCCGAGCTCGGCCACCGGTGGCGCAACCCCGTCTGGCGCCACCAGGACGGCTCGTTCGCGGAATGGTGACCGGCCGGGACCCCAGGGCCCCCTGAGGCCGCCGGGACCACCGCCACCACCCGACCCGACCCGACAAGGCCACGCCATGAACCTCGCCGACCTGTCCGCCTCGGTGCTCGCCGTCGTCCGCGGCACCGACCCCGACGCCGCGCTCGACTGCGTGCTCGCCCTCGCCGAAGGAGGCATCTCCGGCATCGAGGTCTCGCTGACCACCCCCGACGCCCTGCGGGTGATCGAACGGGCCCGCCGCGCACTCGGCGACACCGCCCTGCTCGGCGCCGGCACCGTGCTCACCGCCGCCGACGCCGCCCGGGCGGCCGGCGCCGGCGCCCGCTTCCTCGTCACCCCGGCCGTCGTCGCCACCGGGCAATGGGACCCTTCGGCACGCGAACTGCCCGTGCTGATGGGTGCCCTGACGCCCAGCGAGATCACCACGGCGATGGCGCGAGGGGCCCTCGCCGTCAAGCTCTTCCCCGCCTCGCTCGGCGGCCCCGCCTACCTGCGCGCCCTGCGCGACCCGCTCCCCGGCGTCCCCTTCGTCCCGGTCGGCGGCGTCGGCCTCGACGAGGCCAGGGCCTACCTGGCCGCCGGGGCCGTCACCGTCGGCGTCGGCTCGCCCCTGGTCGGCGACGCCGCCCGCGGCGGGGACCTGGACGCCCTGCGCGCCCGGATCGCCCGGTGGCGCACCGCCCTCACCGAAGAGACCGCCCTCGCCGAAGAGACCGCACGCACCGAGGAGACCGCGCGCACCGAGGAGACCGCGGCATGAGCGGCGCGGTACCCCAGGTCGTCACCGTCGGCGAGACGATGGCCGCGCTGCGGGCCGACGGCCCGATCCGGCTGGGCGGAACGATGCGGCTGTCGGTGGCCGGCGCGGAGAGCAACGTCGCGATCGGCCTGGCCCGCCTGGGCCACCCGGTCGGCTGGGTCGGACGGGTCGGCGACGACGAGTTCGGCGCCCTCGTGCTGCGGACGCTGCGGGCCGAGCAGGTGGACGTCGGCTTCGCCCGCGTCGACCGGGACGGCAGGCCCACCGGTCTGCTCGCCTCCGAGACCGGCGCCCGCGATCTGGTCAAGGTCGGCTACTACCGGTCCGGTTCGGCGGGATCGGCGCTCACCGCCCAGGACGTCCTGCCGGCCCTGACCCCGGGTGTGCGCGTCCTGCACCTGACCGGCATCACCCCCGCCCTGAGCGAGGAGGCCGCCGACGCCGTCCTCGCCGCGGCCGTCCGCGCCGGGGACCTGGGCATCACCGTCTGCCTCGACGTCAACTACCGCACCCGGCTCTGGTCGGTCGCCGAGGCCCGCGCCCGCCTGCGTCCGCTCGTCCGCCGGGCCGACGTGCTGGTCGCCTCCGCCGACGAACTCCCCCTGGTGGCCGGTGCCCCCGCCCTGGACGAGCCGGAGGCGGTCGCCGAGCTGCTCACCCGGGGACCGGGCGAGGTCGTCGTCACCCGGGGTGCCGCCGGCGCCACGCTCACCACCGCCGACGGCACCGTCGACCAACCCGCCCGCCGGGTACCGGTGGTGGACGTCGTCGGCGCCGGTGACGCCTTCGTCGCCGGCTACCTCTCCGGCCTGCTCGACGGCCTCGCCCCACCGGCGCGCCTGCACCGCGCCGCCACCACGGCGGCCTTCGCCGTCGCCACCCCCGGCGACTGGGAGGGCCTCCCGACCCGCCGCGACCTGCACCTGCTCGACGCCCCCGCCGGCACCACCCTCCGCTGACCCCGCGGGAGACCGCGGGAGACCGCGGGTCCGGGCAGGTCAGGGGATGTGGACCGAGGCGCCCATGCGGTAGTCGTGGGCGGAGAAGGCGGCGCCGACGGCGAAGCGGTCGCCGCGCACGAGGGTCTGCCGCCATTCGACCAGGCGCCCGGCGGTGTCGTGGCCGAGGCGGTCGATCGCGAGCAGCGCGGTGGTCTCGGGGCACTCCAGCAGGATGCGCTCCCCCCGGCCGGGGACGACGGCGCGGATGCGCTCCCAGCCGCCGCAGATCCGGCTGCCGCAGTGGCGTTCGAGTTCGTCGTAGAGTCCGGTGTGGGTGAAGTCGACGTCCAGCAGCGGGCGGGCCACGTCGGCGGGGAGCCAGACCCGGTCGACGGCGAGCGGTTCCTCGTCGGCGAGGCGGACGCGTTCGAGGTAGACCAGCGGGGTGGACTCCTCCAGGCCCAGGCGGGCGGCGATGACGCCGTCGGCGCGCTGGTCGAGGGCGCGGACGACGCTGCGCTGGACGGCGCCGACCTCCTCGACGGCGCGGAAGAGGCTGTACGCCTCGCCGATGTCCTGTTCCAGCGGGCGGCTGGTGGTGAAGCGCGACACCTTGCCGCGCTGGGCCGTGACGAGGCCCTCCTCGCGGAGCGTGCGGAGGGCCTCGCGGACCGTGTGCCGGCTGACCGCGTACTCGGCGACGAGGTCGTGCTCGCCGGGGAAGACGTCGCGGAACTCGCCCCCGTCGAGCCGGCGCAGCAGGTCGGCGCGCAGCTGCGCCCAGAGCGGCTTGCCCGGGGTGCGGACGAGCGGACGGGGGCCGGGCTGGGAGGTCACGGCGTCTTCCCGGGGGTCAGGGGTCGGTTGGTCGGTGCGGGCCACGGAGTGAATGGTGGTCCCTTCGGGGGGACAGCACAAACCCGGGCCCGCGGGCGCCAGGGGTGTCAGACCAGCAGGTCGACCAGCATGAAGGCGGCCACCGCGAGCAGCAGGACGGCGAAGGCCCGCTGCAGGGCGGCTCCGGAGAGCCTGGCCGCCAGCCGCCGGCCGTCCCAGGCGCCGAGGACGGCGGCGCCCACGAACGGTCCGAAGACCGCCGGGTCGAGGGAGACGCCGGTGACCGTCAGGCGGGTGGCGAGGGAGACCAGCGAGTTGATGAGGACGACCACCAGGCTGGTGCCGACGGCCCTGCGCATCGGCAGGCGGAGCACGGAGACCAGGGCGGGCACCGCGAGGAAGCCGCCGCCGACGCCCAGCAGTCCGGTCACCGCGCCCAGGCCGGCGCCGGCCGCCACCGTGCCCAGCGGCCCGCCCCGGGCGGCCGGGCGCCCGGACGGACCGTCGGCGGCACCGGCGGTGCCCTCGCCGGGCACACCCCGCGCCGCCCGGGTGCCGCGCAGCATCGCCGCGGCCGCCAGGGCGGCGAGGGCGGCGAACGCGCAGGTCAGCACCGGCTGGGGGATGCGGTGGGCGAGCGCGGACATCCCGGCGGCGGGCAGCACGCCGGCGGCGGCGAACAGAAGGCCGGTGCGCCAGGCGATGGTCCCGGTGCCGCTGTGGCGGGCGAGGGCGGTGACGGAGGTCGCGGTGACGATGACCAGGCTGGTGGTCCCGGCCTCGGCGGGCGAGACGCCCAGGAGGTACACCAGGGCCGGGACCGCCAGCACTCCCCCGCCGCCGCCCAGCGCGCCGAGCGCCACGCCGACCACGGCTCCGCAGAGCAGGGCGAGGATCAGGACGCTCACGCCGTGACGCCGTCCGGGGTCCGGTCGTCCGCCGTCCCGTCGGCCGGGTGGACGACCTCGCCGTGCCACGCGGCGAAGCCGCCGCGCAGGTCGGTGGCCTCGAAGCCGCGGGCCCGCAGCACGGAGGCGGCCACCGAGGATCGGTTGCCGCTCGCGCAGATCACCGTCAACGGCCGCTCGGTCGGCAGTTCGCCGAGCCGGGCGAGCAGTTCGGGCAGCGGGAGAAGGCGGGCTCCGGGGACGGTCCCGTTGTCCCGCACCTCGCCGGGACCGCGCACGTCCAGCACCTCGAAGCCCTCCACCGCGTCGGCGAGCCGCTCCGCCAGGGCGTCGGCCTCCACCCGCGCGGTCGCGGTCAGGTACGCGGCGCCGATCGCCTCCACCGGCGTCGCCAGGGCGCCCTGGACGCGGTCGAAGCCGATCCGGGCCAGCCGGGTGCGGGCCTCCGGCGCGGCGTCCGGGTCGCCGCACAGGACGATGGCGCCCTCGGCCTCAAGCACCTGGCCGGCGAGTTCGGCGAACCGGCCGCCCAGCGGGATGTTGACCGCGCCGTGCAGGTGGGCCGCGGCGAACGCCTCCGGGTCCCGGGTGTCCAGCACGGTGGCGCCGGCCGCCCTGGCCCCGAGGAAGTCCTCCGGGGTGAGCGGGGCGACGGGGTCCTCGTGCAGCACCGGGCGGTCCTGGCGGTTGCGCACCGAGGTGAACGCGAAGTAGGCGGGCGCGGTGGGCTGGCCCTCGGTCACCACCGCGACGAACTCGTCCTCGGTCATCTCGGCCAGGGCGTAGTTGCCCCGGCGCTGGTTGCCGATGGTGCAGCTCAGCTCGGTGGAGAGGTTCTTGCCGCAGGAGGAACCGGCGCCGTGCGCCGGGTAGACGCGGGTCTCGTCGGGGAGGGTGAGCAGCGCGCGGGTGGAGTGGTAGAGGGCGCGGGCCATCTCCTCGGCGGACCGGCCCCGGGAGCTGAGCAGGTCGGGCCGGCCGACGTCGCCGATGAACAGCGTGTCCCCGGTGAGGACGCCGAACGGGACGGCGTCCTCGGCGTGTTCGCGCACGACGACGCAGATCGACTCGGGGGTGTGGCCCGGGGTGTGCCGGATCTCCAGGTCGACCTCGCCGAGGCTCAGGTGCGCGCCGTCCGCCAGGGGGTCGGTGTCGAAGTCGAGCGCGGCGGCGGAGCCGAAGGAGATCCGGGCGCCGGTGCGCTCGGCCAGCTCCAGGTGACCGGAGAGGAAGTCCGCGTGGATGTGGGTCTCGATGACCCGTTCGATGGTCAGGCCGTGGCCCTCGGCGGTGGCGAGGTACTCGTCCACGTCGCGCTGGGGGTCGACCACGACGGCCCGGCCGGTGGTGCGGTCGCCGACGAGGTACGAGGCGTGGGAGAGGCAGTCGAGGTAGAACTGCACGAAGACCAGTGGTCCGGTGTGCTCGGTCATGACGGGCTCCTGGGGGTGGGCAGGGCTGAGGGCGCCGGGTGGGCGGGGGAAGGGGGCGGGAGGGGTGTGGCGGCGGCGTCAGGCGAGCCCGCGGAGCATGAGGTTCCAGTAGAGGAACGGCAGTCCGCGCCGCTTGAGGTGCCACATGTCGGTGCGCTCGCGGATGGTGTCGATCACCGGGATCGAGGGCGTGGGCCGCCCGCTGTAGTCGAACTCGGCGAGCAGCATCTTGTTGCGGGCGGTGACCAGCGGGCAGGACGAGTAGCCGTGGTAGGCGGCCCCGGGCTCGCGGCCGGCGAGGCTCGCGAGGAGGTTCTCGACGAGCACGGGCGCCTGCTTGCGCACGGCGGCGCCGGTCTTGGAGTTCGGGGAGGACCCGGCGTCGCCGAGGGACCAGATGTTCGGGTAGCGGACGTGCCGCATGGTGTGCTTGTCGATCTCGACGTAGCCGGCCGGGTCGTCGGCGCCGGCCAGCGGGCTGCGCTTGATCCAGTCCGGGGCGCTCTGCGGCGGCACCAGGTGCGCGACGTCGTACGGCAGGGTCGTCCCCTCGCCGGTGGCCAGGTCGGTGACGACCACCTCGCGGGCGTCGGGGCGCACCTCGGTGACCTCGCTGCCGTAGTGGACCTTGATGCCGTAGCGGCGGACCACGTCGTCGAGGACGCGGGCGAACTCCGGGACGCCGAAGATGGCGGCCCCGGGGATCACCAGGTGGACGTCGATCCGGTCGAGCACGCCTTCCCTGCGCCAGTGGTCGGCGGCGAGGTAGGCGATCTTCTGCGGGGCGCCACCGCACTTGACGGCGCCGGTGGGCATGCTGAACACCGCGCTGCCCGAGCGGGTCTCGCGGATGAAGCGCCAGGTCCTGGGGGCGGTGTGCGGCAGGTAGTTGCTGGACAGGCCGTTCTCGCCGAGCCCGGCCGCCAGGCCCGGCACCCGGTCCCAGTCCAGCTGGATGCCGGGGCAGACCACGAGGTGGTCGTAGGAGACGGTGGCGCCGTCGTCCAGCGTCACCTCCTGGGCCTCGGGGTCGACGGCGACGGCGGCGCGGCGTATCCACTGCACGCCCTTCGGCATGACGGACGCCTGCGGACGGATGCTCTCCCGCAGCGGCGCCCGTCCGCCGCCGACCAGCGTCCACAGCGGCTGGTAGTAGTGGCGCTCGTTCGGGTCCAGCACGGCGATGTCCTGCTGCCCGGCCCGGCGGAGGCGGGCCGCGACCGAGATGCCCGCCGTTCCGCCGCCGATGATCACGATCCGGTGATGCTGCTTGGTCCTCAAGGGCCCTCCTCGCTAAATGTACGTACATTAAGCTAGGTCCGACCTGCATGGATATGCAAGAGGCGTCGGCCTAAATGTTCGGACATTTAGCGAGGAGAGCCCCGCCAGGGGCAGCCGCCTCGCCCCCGGTCCGCTCCCGCACCGGGACCACCGGCCCAGCGGCCGGTCCCTTCGGGCCCTTCTGCCGTCCCGCCTGCGCACGGGAGATTCGTGGTGTGCCGGACGCCGAACGGCCGGCTCGACGCCGTGACCCACGAGGGGAACCACCATGACGCGCCATGTCCTGACCGGAATCGACGGATCGCCGCAGAGCGAGGCCGCGGCGCTGTGGGCGGCCGCGGAGGCCCACCGCCGGGGCTGCGCGCTCCGGCTGCTGCACGCCTGGCCGTGGCTGGACGCCGGGGACGAGAACCGCGCACAGCCCGGTGACCTGCGGCCGAGGGCGCTGGACGCGCTGCGCGCGATCGCCGACCGGATCCGGCACGACCACCCGGACCTGCCGGTGGAGGCCGAGGTGATCTCGGACGATCCCGTCGACGGGCTGCTCTGCGCCGCGAAGGGGCAGGAGCTGCTGGTGCTCGGCTCCCGCGGGCTCGGCGGCTTCGCCGGCCTGCTGGTCGGGTCCGTGGGGCTCGCGCTGGCCGCGTCCGCGCCGATCCCGACGGTACTGGTCCGCTCCGGACAGGCCCCCGCCGAGCTGCCCGCCTCCGCCGGGGCGGCCCGGGAGGTGCTGGTCGGTCTCGACGGCCGTGAACCCGCAGAGGCCGTCGTCGGGTTCGCCGCCGCCGAGGCGGAGCTGCGCGGCTGCCGACTGCGCGTCGTGCACGGGTGGGACCCGGTGCCGATCATGCCCTTCGGAGGCCTGACGCCGCCCCTGCTGAACCCGGCCGAGCAGCAGGCCGCCGAAGCGGCCCTGATCTCCCCGGTGCTCACCGCCCTGAGGGCGAAGCACCCCGGCCTCGACATCGTCGAGGACCTCCGCCTCGGCGGCGGGGCCCAGGCCCTGCTGGACGCCTCCACCCACGCCGACCTCGTCGTCATCGGCCGGCGCGAGCGCCGTCACCCGGTGGGTCCGCGTCTCGGCCCGGTGGCCCACGCCGTCCTGCACCACTGCGGCGCCCCGGTCGCCGTGGTCCCCCACGCCTGAGCCGGCCGTCCCCCGACACCAGCCCCCGAGCAGCGACCAGGAGCGCCGTCGTGTCCAGCACCCACCGCCCCGCCCGGCCCGACGGTCCGCCGGCGCAGCCCTGCGGCCACCTGCGCCGGGCGCTCGGCCGGGAGCACAACCCGCTCGGCCGCGCCGTCGACCGGGCGCGCAGCCGGGCGGTGGTGCTCACCGTCCTCGGGATCGCGCTCGCGGCGCTGCTCGGGGCCGGGGCCGCCGTCCCCCGCTACACCGCCGAGCAGCGGGCGGCCGCGGCCACGGCCGCCCGCCTGCAGAAGGTCGACGCCGTGCTGCAGGGCCCGGTCCGCACGGTGGAGGCCGCGGTCGTCGGAGGAAGGCCCGCCTACCACGCCGACGCGGCCTGGACCCGGTCCGACGGCCGGCACCACACCGGCAGCATCGACGTCCCCCGGAACACCGGGCCCGGCGCCACCGTCGTGATCCTGGTCGACGAGGACGGCCGCCCGACCGCCGCCCCGCCGGGCACCGCCGACCTGGTGGCCGACGCGGTGTGCGTGGGCCTGTCCCTGTTCGGCCTGCTCGGCGTCCTCCTCTTCACCGGGCTGCTCGCGAGGCTGAGCGTCCTCGACCGCCGGGCCGACCGCGCCTGGACGCGGTCCTGGGCCCGCTGGGAACCGGTGTGGAGCGGCCGCGACCGGCACCCCGGTCACGACGGCTGACCGGACATCACCTCACCGCCCCACCGCCCGGGCGGCAACCCCGCGCCGACGAGCCGCCGCGCCGGAGGCGACAGGGTGAATGCGGTCCCGTTCGGGTGCATGAGCGCTAATTGTCGGATTTTCAGATCGACACGCTGGGGAGCGATTGCTCGACTGCGTGCGCCCGGTCCACGGTTTCCCGCGCGCCGCGGGATTCCGGACCGTCGATCGAAGGGAATCGTCATGAGGCGCTGTCCACCCACCAGCGGACGCGAACCGGAACACCACCGACCACGCGCGATCCGCGGCCGCCTCGCCCGGGCCGTGCTGCCCCTCCTCCTCGCGGCCACCACGGCGGCCGGCTCCTTCGCCGCCGCCCCGGTGGCGCACTCCGCGGACCGGGCCGCCCCCGCCGACGGCGGCAGCGGCCGCCAGCACGGCCGCCAGCTGCCGGTGACCCTGACGAAGACCGGTACCGACGTCGCGACCGGCAGCACGACCCAGACCACCCACGGCGACACCGTCCGCTGGGTGGTCTCCGCGACCAACCCCGACACCGTGCCCGTCAGCACCACCGTCACCGACGCGATCCAGGGCGGACCGGGCAGCTCCCCGCAGACCCAGACCTACGTCCCCGGCTCGCTCCAGGTGCCGCCCGGCTTCAGCAAGCAGTGGTCCACCGACGGCGGCGCGACCTTCGCCTCCACCGACCAGGGTGCCTCCACCAACGTCGTCCAGGCGACCAACCCGATGCTGGCGGCCCCGGCGACCGGCGC
The DNA here is from genome assembly GCF_040296005.1 of Kitasatospora sp. NPDC002551. Taxonomy (NCBI): domain Bacteria; kingdom Bacillati; phylum Actinomycetota; class Actinomycetes; order Kitasatosporales; family Streptomycetaceae; genus Kitasatospora; species Kitasatospora sp. NPDC002551. The sequence continues at coordinate 31,379 of NZ_JBEOWI010000036.1, forward strand.
GGTGGTCCAGATCCCGCCGCCGTTCACCCCGGTCAACACGGCCACCGGCGGCGACGGCTTCACGCCGATCCTCTACACCGCCACCATCAACGGCGTCCCCACGCCCGAGATCTGGAACATCTACCACCACGGGTTCTCCAACACGGCCAGCGTGTTCTGCACCGACCTGCTCACCAACAGCCCCTGCCCGACACCGAGCGGTGCCCCCACCAGCTGGCCCCAGCCGCTGAACTCCTCGACGCCCGGCGGCACCACCGGCGACCTCGGCAGCACCCGCACCCCGACCTACGTGCAGGACGGCTCCAAGCTGTACTACGCCGCCGTCAGCCGGGTCACCTACGCGGTGATCGGCGTCGGCTGCATCGACCTCCAGGCCCAGGCCAGCTGCGGCTTCACCCCGCTCCAGACCGGCACCGGTTCGGTCATCGGCGGCGTCGTCGAGGCGCCGAACGGGCTGATCTACGCCGTCTCCGGCACCGGTGAGATCCTCTGCTACGACCCCGACGGCAACCTCTCGTGCGGGACCTTCCCCAGCGGCCTGCCCACCAACGAGGGACAGGGCGGCTTCGGCGGCGACTACGTCGGCACCATGCGGGTCATCGAGGGCAAGATCTACGTCACCAACAACCAGCTGGCCCCGCTGCCTTCGCTGATGTCCTGCTTCGACCCGGCGACGAACGCCCCGTGCACCGGCTGGCTCCTCCCCAAGGTCGTGGTCACCCCGATCGGCACCGCCCCCGCCCGGGTCGACAACGTCTTCGAGATGTACGACGCGGCCGGCACCGTCACCGGCGTCTGCACGGTGGTCGGCGGCGTCTACCTGGCGACCGTCCCGCCCGTCGGCACCGTCGTCTGCTTCAGCCTGGCCGGCACCCCGATCGCCGCGCCCCCGGGCCTGCAGACCCTGGTCAGCACCAACGTCGCCGCCGGCGAGGCCAACTACCAGGTGCCGCTGACCATCACCGCCCCCAACGGGCACCTGGAGACCGAGTTCCCGTTCTGGATCTACCAGGGCACCACGCCGACCCTCAACAGCTCCGAGTTCTGCTACGACTGGAACACCCAGGCCCCCTGCGCCCAGTACGGCACCAACGGCGTCGTCAACGGCCCGCCCAACGTCAACGGCGGCTACACCAGCCCGTACGGCTTCGCCTACGACGGCCAGTGCAAGTACAGCCTCGGCGACGTCGGCGTCCTGTTCTCGCTCGACCCGGTCACCGGCGCCTCGCCCTGCCTGAAGACCAGGGCCCAGGGCACCATCAGCCCCTCCGCGTACTACTGCGACGGGGCCACCGGGCACGTGCAGGCCTACGGAACGGTCAGCCTCCTCGGCATCGACCCGACGACCGTCGACTTCACCCAGTCCTCGGTGACCGTGCTGAACTCCGGCGGCACCACCATCGGCACCTTCCCGTTCGACCCGGCCACCGAGACGGCGGACATCTCGTCCGTCCCGATCAGTGCATCGCCGATCCAGGTGGTCGCCAACATCACCCTGATCAACGGGTCGTCCTTCACCCCCGACAACCACCCGGCGATGCAGGTGACCTTCGTCGGCGACGCGCCGCAGATCTGCTTCGAGACCACGGTGTCGGCCGACTGCTCCGTCACCTCCGTCTCCGACCAGGCCTCCGCCGTCACCAACGGCATGCCGGCCGTCACCTCCAACACCGTGACCCTGCAGGTGACCCCGGGCGCGTCGTGCGCGCCGATGCTGGCGATCAACAAGGAGGTCTGCACCTCGGCGAACGCCGCCGACTGCGGTAGCGGCGGGCCGGGCCCCTGGGCCAAGACCACCACCGTCGCCCCCGGCGCCACCGCCTACTGGCGGATCACCGTCACCAACAACGGACCCGTCGACATCACCGGCATCACCCTCACCGACGCCATCACCCCCTCCTGCGCGACGGCAGCGGGAACGTTCGACCTCGCCACCGGCGCCTCCACGCAGATCTACTGCAACCTGCCGGGGGTCACGCAGTCGACGACGAACACCGTCACCGCCTCCTTCCCCGGGCCCGGCGGGACCCCGATCACCACGCCGCCGTCCGAGGCCACCGTCGACGTCCCGTCGCTGGCCATCAACAAGGAGGTCTGCACCTCCACCAACGCCGCCGACTGCGGTAGCGGCGGCCCCGGCCCCTGGGCCAAGACCACCACCGTGGCACCGGGCGCCACCGCCTACTGGCGGATCACCGTCACCAACAACGGACCCGTCGACATCACCGGCATCACCCTCACCGACGCCATCACCCCCTCCTGCGCCACGGCCGCCGGAACGTTCGACCTCGCCACCGGCGCCTCCACGCAGATCTACTGCAACCTGCCCGGCGTCACCCAGGCGACGACGAACACGGTGACGGCCTCCTTCCCCGGACCCGGCGGCACGCCGATCACCACGCCGCCCTCCGAGGCGAGCGTCCAGGTGACCGGGACCCCCGTCCCGTCGCTGACGGTCGACAAGGAGGTCTGCCAGTCCGACAACCCCGACAACTGCGGTCCGGGCGGAGCCGGGCCGTGGGGCAAGGAGACGACCCTGCACAAGGGTGCCGACCCGTGCTTCCCGGACGAGTGCCACGCGTTCTGGCGGATCACGGTGACCAACACCGGCACGGTCGACCTGACCGGCATCACGCTGACCGACGCCCAGGAGGTCTCCTGCGAGGTGGCGGCCGGGACGTTCGACCTGGCGGCGGGGCAGACGACGACGTACTACTGCACCAGCCTGATCGCCGCGGACACCGTCAACACGGTCACCGCCTCCTACGTGCCGCCGAACTCCCCGCCGGGGACCGCGCCGGTGACCACCGCACCGTCCTCCGCGCTCGCCCGGTGCAAGCCGCCGTGCGAGAAGCAGACGTGCCACGGGAACGGCCCCGGCCACGGTCACGGTCACGGCCATGAGTACGGCCACGGCGATCCCTGGGACCACGACTGGAACCACGACTGGAACCAGGGCTGGGAACCGGGAGGGGGCTTCACCGGCTCCTCGCTGCCCGACTTCGACTGGCTCATGCCCGTCCCCGTCGAGGGGATCGGCCGACCGGCCGACTGGTTCTGATCCGGCCCTGAGGGATTGAAGGGCGGTGGCCCGGGAGGACGATCCTCCCGGGCCACCGCCCTTCGCGTCGTGCGCGCGGGCCGGTCAGGCCAGGCGGCGGGCCCCGGGCGAGGGGACGGCGGTGAAGAGCACCGGCTCCGCGTAGCCCGCCGAGCGGAAGGCCGCGCGCACCGCGTCGGAGACCGGTGCGACGTCCCCGGCCGCGACCAGGGCGATGACGGAACCGCCGAAGCCGCCGCCGGTCATCCGGGCGCCCAGCGCGCCGGCGGCGACGGCGGCCTCGACCGCGAGGTCCGTCTCGGGGCAGGAGACCCGGTAGTCGTCGCGCAGCGAGGCGTGTCCGGCCGTCAGGACCGGGCCCAGCTCGGCGATCCGGCCGCCGTCCAGGTGCTTGATCGTCTCGGCCACCCGCTGGTTCTCGGTGACCACGTGCCGCACCAGCGGGGCGAGTTCGGCGGGGAGGCGCTCCAGCGCCGCGGCGAGGCTCCCGGCCGGCAGGTCGCGCAGCGCGGCCAGGCCGAGGAGTTCGGCGGCGCGCTCGCAGCCGGCCCGCAGGGAGGCGTAGGCGCCGTCGCCGAGGTCGTGCTTGACCCGGGTGTCGATCACCAGCAGCCGGAACCCGGCCGCCTCCAGGTCGAGCGGGACGTGCCGCTGCTCCAGGGTCCGGGTGTCCAGGAACAGCGCGGCGCCGTCGGTGCAGCAGGCGGAGGCCATCTGGTCCATCACCCCGCAGGGCACGCCGACGAAGGCGTTCTCGGCCCGCTGCGCGAGCAGGGCGATCTCCGGCGCCGAGAGGCCGAGTTCGTACAGGTCGTTCAGGGCGGCGGCGGTCGCGCACTCCAGGGCGGCGGAGGAGGAGAGGCCGGCCCCGGTCGGCACGTCGCTGTCGACGAGGAGGTCGGCACCGCCGATCGCGTGCCCGGCCTCGGCGAGGGCCCAGAACACACCGGCCGGGTAGGCGGCCCAGCTCGCCACCACGCCGGGCGCCAGCCCGTCGAGCGCGAGGTCGGTGATGGTGCCGTCGCCCTGGGCGCTGTAGAGGCGGATCCGGCGGTCCTCTCGGCGGCGGGCGGTGACCCGGGTAGCGTGCGGGAGGGCGATCGGCAGTACGAAGCCGTCGTTGTAGTCGGTGTGCTCACCGATCAGGTTCACCCGGCCGGGCGCGGCCCACACGCCACTCGGCCGGGCCCCGTGCACGGCCTCGAAGTCGGTGGCGGCCTGGTCGATCATCTGCTTCAGCTCCTGTGCATCGCGCGCTAATCCGACATAATCAAACATGATTGGAGGCCGCGGTCAATACCGGCGGCGGCACCAGGCCGAAGGGTCGGGTGCGGCGGCCCTCGGCGCACACCCGACAGAACCGGCACTTGTTGATAAACGATCGCTTATGTTTGAATCTGTCGACAATCCCCTTCTTGCAAGGAGCACGGCGGTGCACAAGACCGCGACCACGCTGGCCGACGGCCGTGAACTCTTCTACTACGACCGGACGCCCGGCCAGGTGCGCGACGCCCGGGACGAGCGCCCCCTGGAACGCCCCGCGAGCCTCTCCGAGGTCCGGCTGGACCCGGTGCTCGGCGAATGGGTGACGGTCGCCGCCCACCGCCAGCAGCGGACCTACCAGCCGCCCGCCGACGCGTGCCCGCTCTGCCCCTCCCGGGAGGGGCGGCCCAGCGAGGTCCCGGCCGCCGACTACGAGGTGGTGGTGTTCGAGAACCGCTTCCCCTCGCTCTCCCCCGACTCGGCCGCGCACGTCGCGACCCACGACGACGACCCCCTGCGCACCGTGCGGCCCGGTACCGGCCGCTGCGAGGTGGTCTGCTTCGCCCCCGACCACCACGCCTCCTTCGCCGACCTGGACGAGGCCGGGGCCCGCCTGGTCCTGGACGCCTGGACCGACCGCACGGCCGCGCTGTCCGCCCTGCCCGACGTCCGGCAGGTGTACTGCTTCGAGAACCGCGGCGCCGAGATCGGCGTCACGCTGGCCCACCCGCACGGGCAGATCTACGCCTTCCCGTTCGTCCCCTCACGCACCGCCCGGATGATCTCCCGGGCCGCGGCGCACCGGGCGAGCACCGGGCGGAACCTCTTCGAGGACCTGCTCGCCGCCGAACGGGCCACCCCCGAGCGGCTGGTGCTCCAGGGCGAGCACTGGACGGCCTTCGTCCCGTTCGCCGCCCGCTGGCCGTACGAGGTGCACCTCTACCCCAACCGCCGGGTCCGCGACCTCACCGCGCTGAACGAGGCCGAGCGCGCCGAGTTCCCCGGCCTCTACCTCGACCTGCTGCGCCGCTTCGACCGGCTCTTCCCCGCCCCCGAGGGCCAGGCGCCGAACCGCACCCCGTACATCGCCGCCTGGCACCAGGCCCCCGAGGACGGCGGCGGGGAACTCGCGCTGCACCTGGAGCTGTTCACCGTCCGGCGCGCCCCCGGCAAGCTCAAGCACCTGGCGGGCGTGGAGTCCGGGCTCGACGCCTTCGTCACCGACGTGAGCCCGGAGACCGCCGCCGAGCGGCTCCGCGCCGCCGCCCCGCACTGACCCGCGGCCCGGGGACGGCGGCCGAGACACCGTCAGGCGAGCCAGATCTCCCGGACGGCGCGCAGCGGGTCGTGCTCCACCCGGGGGTCGGCGTGCCAGCGCATCGTGGCGCGGCCGTCCCCGTACGGGGGCCAGGCGGCGCCCGGGTCGAGGTCGCGGACGAAGGCGACCCAGGCCCCGTGCACGGCGTCGGCCAGCGTCTGCGGCGGCGCCGCGCCGAGGGCCGCCTCGACGCCCTCGGCATGCAGCAGGTCGAAGGCGAAGGGCAGGTCGATGCAGTGGTAGGCCTGGCCGGCGCGGCCGGGGGCGGTTCCGGACCAGTCGAACTGGTAGAGCCAGGTCGGCCGTTGACGCTCCGCCCGGGCCTCGGCGAGGGCCACGGCGGGGGCGCGGAACAGCCAGTCGGTGATCGCGTCGCCGCCGGCGGCGCCCGGGTGCTCGGCGAGGAAGCGCGCCGCGCCGTGCTCGTCCAGGCCCAGCGCGCCGAGCAGGCCGCGCAGCTCGTCCTCGTCCTCGGTCCCGTCGGCGCCGTCCTCCGCGGGTGCGGCGAACTCGTGGGCGGTGAAGCCGAGCAGCAGCGGCACCTGCGCGTCCGGCAGCGCCTCCGGCACCGGCCGCGGCACCAGGTCGCCGTCCGCGAAGGGGGCGAGGACGAGGGCCGACAGGGCGTCCCCGTCCGGGTCGGCCTCGCCGAGCGCGTCCTGGAGTTCGAGCAGGCGCTCGTCGCTCAGCCCGCGCAGGGCCTCCGCCGTGGCGGGCACGCCGGTGCGGGCGGTGAGGGTCCGGCCGACGGCCTCGGCGGTCGCGCGGTCCTGCGGGCGCATCACCGCGCCGGAGACGGAGATCGCGGCGCGGAACAGTCCCCGGGCCGACGGGGTGGCGAGCAGGGTCTGGACGGCGCCGCCGCCCGCGGACTGCCCGGCGACGGTGACCTTGGCCGGGTCGCCGCCGAAGGAGGCGATGTTGTCGCGGACCCACTCCAGCGCGGCGATCCAGTCCCGCACGCCCCGGTTGTCCGGGGCGTCCGGCAGGTGCAGGAAGCCCTCGATGCCGAGCCGGTAGCCGATCGAGACGAGCACCACGCCGTCCCGGTTGAAGGCGGCGCCGTCGTACCAGGGGCTGGCCGAGCTGCCCGCGACGTAGCCGCCGCCGTGGATCCAGACCAGGACCGGCAGGCCGGCGTCCGGGGTGGGGACGGGGGTGAAGACGTTGAGGTTGAGGACGGACTCGCCCGGGACGGTCGGCTCCGGGATGGTGGTGACCTCACCGAACGGGCGGCGCTGCGCGGTCGGTCCGTAGGCGGTCGCGTCGAGCACCTCGGTCCACGGCCTCGGTGCCACCGGCGCGGCGAACCGCAGCTCGCCGACCGGGGGCTGGGCGTAGGGGATGCCGAGGAAGCGGACACCGCCGTCGGTGCGGCGCTCCCCGCGCACCGGGCCCCGGGTGGTGGGGACGACCGGGTGGTCCTGCGGTGCTGTGCTGGTCATGCGGTGCTCTCCAGTGGGTGTCACGGGCGCGGCGCGTCGTGCTCGATGTAGTGGCGGAGCCGGTTGAGCTCCCGGGGGTCGGTCGTCCTGACACCGTAGGTGCGGTCGGCGGTCACGGGGGTGACCGAGATGTGCCCGTCCCGCAGGAGGGCGGTGGCGTCGGCGTCCCGGACCGTCTCGGTGCAGGCGTCGGCGGGCCGGTGCTCGCAGACGCCGAGGGTGATGGCGAAGCCGTCGGCTCCGGTGGGCTCGTAGGCGTGCCAGACCTCGCGTCCGTGGCCGACGCCGGTCCAGCGGGCGGCCCCGGCGGGACGTCCGGCGGTGACGTCGGGGTAGTCGACCTTGAGCGCGAAGCGGGCGGTGAGCAGGTCCCGGTCGCGGAGCCCGGCGATCAGGCGGGCGCCGAAGTCGGCGGCGGCCCGGTAGTCGGCGAGCGGGAAGTACGCGCCGCTGTCGTCGCCGGCCGAGGAGAAGGCGAGCGCCGGGACGCCCTCCTCCACGGCGGCCAGGGCGGCACCGACCGTGCCGGAGTCGTTGACCTGGGCGCTCACGTTGGGGCCGGAGTTGATGCCGGTCACCACCAGGTCGGGGCCGTCGCTCCAGCCGGCCTTGGCGGCGAGGGCGGCCCGCAGGGCGAGCTTCACGGTGTCGGCGGGCGTGGCGCTCGGGCTGTCCGGGCCGCAGGGCCCGGCGGTCAGGCAGACCCCGTAGACCGGGGAGCCGGACGGCGTGCCGGCGCAGTCGCCGCGGTGGTCCGCGGGCAGCTCGGTGCGGCGGGCCAGGGTGAGGACGCCGTCGTTGCTGACGGCGGTGCCCGCACCGGAGCGCACCTGCCAGGGTGCCATCACCACCACGTCCGCCCCGGCGGCGCAGAGCGCGCGGCGCAGCTCGTACAGGCCGAGGCCGTCGGAGTTCGACGCCTTGGCGGCCCGCATGGAGTCGTCGTTGGTGAGCAGCACCCGCAGGCCGGCCAGCGGGCGGACGGCGGTCCGCTGCTCGGGGGTCCGCGGCTCGGCGGCCGAGGCGCCGGCCGGGGCGGCCAGCACGGCAGCGGCGGCGGCGAGGGCGAGGAGTCTTCGGGCTGGTGCTCGCATGCCGGTGTTCCTTCCGGGGGGGGCGGGCGGTCAGAGGGTGAGGCCGGCGCCGAACGGGAAGACCGGGTCGGCGGTGTCGTGCGGGACGTCGGGGCGGGAGGCCTCGACGGCCGCCATGGAGCGGGGCAGTTCGAAGGGCAGCCGGCCCTCGGCGCGGGCCCGGCCGAAGAGGACGTCGAGCAGTGCGTCGTCGCTCGCGCCGAAGTCGGCGACCAGCGCGGCGGCCCGCTCGGCGATCTCGGGGATGACCGCGGGCCGCTCCAGGTTGATCAGGACGACGGTCGGCACCTCGTCCAGGATCCTGAGGAGTGCGGCGAGTTCGGCCTCCGGGAAGTCCAGGCGGCCGGAGTGGAACATCGACTCGAAGCGGTTGGGGCGGTACTCGTACGGGGTGAACAGCCGCAGCACCGCGAGGTCGGCCTCGGCCGGGGTGGCGACCGGCCGCCCGTAGCGGGAGACCAGCGCGCGGTCCAGGCCCTCGGTGTAGAGCCGGGGGGCCGTGCGAGTGACCGGCAGGGTGCGGTCACGGTTGACCAGGACGGTGAGCGAGCGGCGCTGGGCGGCGGCCCCGGCGGCGCGGAACGCGGCGTTGCCGACGATCTCCTCGGCGGCGTCCGGATCGACGTAGCGCCGGTCGTCGAAGAGCCCGAGGACGAACTTCTCGCGCAGCAGGCGCCGGACCGAGTCGTCGATCCGCTGCTCGGAGATCCGTCCGGAGCGGACGAGTTCGACCACCACCTCGGGGCACTCCTCGCCGCCGAACTGGTCGACGCCGGCGTCCAGTGCCTTGGCCGCGCGCTCGGCGACGGTGAGGTGCTCGACGCCCCAGGCCCGGGCCCGGTGCGGCTCGCCGAAGATCTCGTCGTCGGTGAGCAGCCCCCAGTCGGTGCAGACGACGCCGCCGAAGCCCAGTTCCTCGCGGAGCAGCCCGGTGACCACGCCCCGGTTGAAGCCGAAGCCGACCTCCTCCCAGTCGGTGCCGATCGGCTGGCCGTAGTACGGCATCATCTGCGCGGCGCCGGCCTCGATCGCGGCGCGGAACGGCGCGAGGTGCAGCTCGCGCATCCCGCCGGGGTAGACCTGCTCCTTGCCGTGCGGGAAGTGCGGGTCCTCGCCGTCCTTCTGCGGTCCGCCGCCGGGGAAGTGCTTGACCATGGTGGCCACGCTGTCCGGGCCGAGCCGCTCGCCCTGGAAGCCGCGGATGTAGGCCCGGACGAGTTCGGCGGTGAGCTCGGCGTCGGCGCCGAAGGTGCCCTGCTGGCGGGACCAGCGGGGTTCGGTGGCGAGGTCGATCTGCGGGTGCAGGGCGACCCGCAGGCCGACGGCCAGGTACTCCCGGCGGGCGATGTCGGCGAAGCGGTGGACGAGTTCGGGGTCGCGGACGGCCGCGAGGCCGATCGCCTCGGGCCAGGCGGAGAAGGCGCCGGCCCGGATGGAGGCGCCGATGTTGAGGGTGAAGGAGTGCCGGGGGTCGGTGGAGACGGTGACCGGGATGCCGAGCCGGGTCCCGGCGGCGATCCGCTGCACGGCGTTGTGCCATTCCGCCAGCTGCCGGGGGCCGGCGGTGCCGACCAGGTTGAAGTGGTTCAGCCCCGCGTCGCGGACCAGGCCCGTGGTGTCGGCGGGGAAGTCGGTCCCCTCCCCGTCCGCCGCCTCGACCGGGCGGCCGTCGGGGTGCATCGGGATCATGGTGTGGAAGAGCAGGCCGGCCTTCTCCTCCAGGGTCATCCGGGCGAGCAGGTCGGCGACCCGCTCGTCGACCGGGCGGGCCGGGTCCTGGTAGGGGTGGACGGCGGGGGCGACGGTGTGCACGGGGTGACTCCTGGGTGGTGCGGGTGTGGTGCGGGGGCGGTGCGGATGGCGGCCGGGGTCAGCGGACGCCCTTGATCGGGACCACGGCGAGCGCCCCGACGAGGATGATCAGCGCGCCCACCAGGTAGAGGGCGTCGTAGCCGGCCGCGCCGACGACCAGGGAGGCCACGAAGGGGGCGATGATCTGCGGGCCGGCGTTGGCGATGTTCAGCACGCCGAGGTCGCGGGCCGCGTCGTCGGCGCTCGGCAGCACCAGGGTGACCAGCGCGGTGTCCACCGCCATGTAGCAGCCGAAGGCGATGCCGGCGAGGGCGGTGAAGAGCAGCATCCCGGTCCAGTCCGGCATCAGCACCGGGACCGTCATGGTCACCGCGGCCAGGACGCAGGAGACGGCGATCAGCGGCTTGCGCCGGGCGAACCGGTCGGAGAGCCAGCCGCCGAGGAGGGTGGCGGCCAGGGTGCAGACGGCGTCGACCGGGGCGAGCACGGCCTGGGCGCCGGCCGCGTCCATACCGTCGGGCAGGGTGATGTGGTCCTGGAGGATGTAGTACTGGAACAGCGAGACCGCGAAGAAGCCGAGCATCATCAGGAACCGGCCGATGAAGGCCCAGCGGAAGTCGGCGACCCGCAGCGTGTCGGCGAAGGCGGCCAACTGCCGTCGCAGCGGAACGGGTTCGACGGCCGGCAGGCGCTCCTCCCGCACCAGGGCGACGAACAGCACGGCCACGACGGCGACGGCCGCGCCGAGCACCAGGTAGCCGGTGCCGAGCCCGTCCGGGACGAATCGGGTGGCGAGGGTGACGCCGACGACCGAGCCGATCGGAGTGCCGATGCCGACCATGGCCGAGGCCAGTCCGCGCCGCTCGGCGGGCACCCGGTCGGGCACCACGGCGGTGAGCGCGGCCTGATAGACGTTCATCGCGGCCTGGACCAGGCACCAGACGATGGTGACGAGCAGGATGGTGCGGACCTGGCCGAGCAGCGCGAGGGCCGCGAAGGACGCGAGGCCGCCGCCGAGGATCCACGGGTTGCGGCGCCGGGAGCGGTCGGAGAGCAGTCCAGCGAGCGGGTTGAAGAGGGTCGCGAAGACGGCCGCGACGCCGGAGACCCAGCCGAGGGCCGCGACCTTGCCGTCCGGGTCGACGAGTTCGATCTGGGCGGGCAGCAGCACCTGTCCGATGCCCAGGTAGACGAGGTAGAGCACGGCGTTGCCGAGGGTGAGCATCGGCAGCAGGCGTCCGATGCGGCCGCCGCCGGGGGCCTGGGGCGGGGCCGCCTGGGCTCTCGGGGCGCCGACTGCGCTGTCGGGGGTGGTCATGGCCGGATCTCCTGGACCGCTGGTCCCGTGGGCGGGAGAGGGGGAGTGAGGGAGCCCGGAGGGCGGCGCGGCTCGGCTCCGGCCGGGGCGGGAAAGGGCCGGCCGGGCGGCGGGGGGCGCCGTCTCGGGGTGCGCACCAGAGAACCACGAAACCCGAGTGGGTACTAGGTTTTCATTCTGTGACCCAGGTCACGCTCCCCCGGCCGCCGCGCGCCGGTGGTTAAGGTGGCCTTCATGGACGTCAAGGACGGGCCCGCGGCCCGCGGCACAGGCAGGGGCGCGGCCCGCGGCACCTACGCGGTGGGCGACGAGCGGCGCGCCCGCATCCTGGACGCGGCCGTCGAGCACTTCGCGCAGTGGGGCTTCCACGCCACCTCGCTCGCCAGGATCGCCAAGGACGCCGGCATCACCCAGGGCGGCCTGCTGCACCACTTCCGCACCAAGGAGGCCCTGCTGGTCTCGGTGCTGGAGGCCAGCGACGAGCACGACACCGAGCGCTTCTTCGCCGAGGAATGCGAGAGCGTCGCCGAGTGGTTCCAGCGGCTGCTGGACCTCGCCTCCTACAACAGCCGGCGCCCGGGCCGCACCCGGATGTTCAACGCCCTGGTCGGCGAGTCCGGCGACCCGGAGCACCCGGCGCACGCCTTCTTCACCCGCCGCTACCGCACCCTGGTCACCGACGCCGCCCAGTCGCTGCGCCGCGGCGTGGACGGCGGCGAGCTGCGCCCCGGCACGGACTGCGAGCGCGAGGCGCGCCAGTTGCTGGCGGTCATGGACGGCCTCCAGCTGCAGTGGGTGCTCGCCCCGCAGGCGGTCGACATGACCGCCGAACTGCACGCCTACCTGGACCGGTCGTACCGCGTCCTGAGCACCACCGGCGAGGGCCTGCCGCCGCTCGCGGGCGCGTAGCCGCCCGCCGCGCGCGCCACCGCGCCCAGGCCGGCGGCGGCCGTCGTGGACCGGGACGGCGAGGGAGCGCAGCCCCTCCTCCAGCACCTGGTCCACCAGGGCGTCCCGCCCGCGGGGTCCGGGGCGGCGCCCAGCGAGCCTTATGACAACACCATTGACGTTGAGCGCGGCCCGGCGGTCTGATGGCGGAGGCCCCGACCCTCCCCGCACCCGAAGGAGCCACCGCCATGGCCGACCCCGTCCGCGCACTCCGGGACGCCCAGCCCGTGCCGTTCTGGCTGGACGACCCCGCCCGGCCGCCGGCCGCCTCCGCCCTGGTCGGCGACGTGCGCTGCGACCTGCTCGTGGTGGGCGGCGGCTACAGCGGACTGTGGACCGCGCTGATCGCCAAGGAGCGCGACCCCTCGCTGGACGTCGTCCTGGTCGAGGCGCAGGAGACCGGCTGGGCCGCCTCCGGCCGCAACGGCGGCTTCTGCGAGGCCAGCCTCACCCACGGCCTCGCCAACGGGTACCAGCGCTGGCCCGGCGAGCTCGCCACCCTGGAGCGGCTCGGCGCCGCCAACCTCCGGGCGATGGAGGAGACCGTCCGGCGCCGCGGCATCGACTGCGCCTGGGAGCGCACCGGCTCCCTCGTCGTCGCCACCGAGCCCTACCAGCTCGACGGCCTGCACGAGTTCGCCGGCCTCGCCGCCCGCTACGGCGAGCGGCCCGACTTCCTGGACCGCGAGGCCGTCCGCGCCGAGATCGACTCCCCCACCTTCCTCGGCGCGCTCTGGGACCGCGAGGGCGTCGCCATGCTCAACCCCGCCCGCCTCGCCTGGGGCCTCAAGCGGGCCTGCCTGGAGGAGGGCGTGCGGATCTTCGAGCACACCCGCGCCACCGGCCTGACCGCCTCGCCGCGCGGCATCACCGTCCGCACCCCGTACGGCCGCGTCGGCGCCCGCCGGGTCGCGCTCGCCACCAACGTCTTCCCCTCGCTGCTGCGCCGCCACCGCCCGTACACCGTGCCGGTCTACGACTACGCGCTGATGACCGAGCCGCTGAGCGAGGCGCAGCTCGCCTCCGTCGGCTGGAAGCACCGCCAGGGCTTCTCCGACAGCGCCAACCACTTCCACTACGTCCGGCTCTCCGCTGACAACCGCATCCTGTTCGGCGGCTACGACGTGGTCCACCGCTTCCGCGACGGCGTGCGGGCCGAGCGCGACCAGCGGCCGGAGACCTTCGCCACCCTCGCCCGGCACTTCTTCACGACCTTCCCGCAACTGGAGGGCCTGCGGTTCAGCCACGCCTGGGGCGGGGCGATCGACACCTGCACCCGGTTCAGCGCCTTCTTCGACCTCTCGCACAACGGCCGGGTCGCCCACGCGGCCGGCTTCACCGGGCTGGGCGTGGGCGCCACCCGGTTCGGCGCCGAGGTGATGCTCGACCTCCTGGCCGGCGCCCGTACCGAGCGCACCGCCCTGGAGATGGTCCGCCGCAAGCCGCTGCCGTTCCCGCCCGAGCCGGCCCGCTCGATCGGCATCGGCCTCACCCAGTGGGCCCTCGGCCGCGCCGACGCCGATTCCGGCCGGCGCAATCTGTGGCTGCGCACCCTGGACCGTTTCGGACTCGGTTTCGACAGCTGACGGGAAATCCGCCGGAAGGAATTCCGGAACCGTTTCCGGCCCACGGTACCGGCACCCCGTCGACGCCGCGTATACGCGGCGTACACGCAGGTCAGGGGCGATCGGAGCAGGCCAAATCGGCATGGAATTCCGGACGTCCGACCCTCCGGGGGCGCATTCCGCCCGGCCCCGGACAGCACCATGGAGGCGCGGGAATTCCCCGCGATCACCTCAGCCCGTCCGTTTCCCTCACCGGAGGATGTTTCCCATGCGCACGGCTCTCCGTACGAAGTTCACCCGGTTCCTGGCCGTCCCCGCCGTCGCCGCTGCGGGCGTGGCCCTCGTGACCGCTCCGGCGCACGCCGCCGGAAGCATCACGATCCGCGCCGACAGCGCGGCCGTCGCGGACGCCGGCCGGACGCTGAACGTCTCCGTCACCTACCGGTGCAACCCGGAGTTCTCCCCGGCCAACATCACCGTGGGCGCCACCCAGTCCGCCGTGGGGGGCCAGGGCAAGGTGCTGGGGGTCCCCTGCACCGGCGGCGAACGGACCGTCACCGTCCCGGTGACCGCCACCACCGCCGGCGCCGCGTGGACCACGGGCGACCGGGTGGACCTCGCGCTGTACATCGTCGACCGCGAGATCAACCGCGCCAGGAACTCGGCCTGGCTCAGCGTCAGCTGACGTCCGGTCACTCCGCCGGGGTGTGCCGGTGCGCGGCGGACCGCGCACCGGGACACCCCCAGTCCGGCCCCCTCAGGAGGTCTGCCGCCGGGCGGCGACGACCACCGCGCCCAGCACGCACGCGACGGCGGCGGTGATGTAGGCCAGGTGGTAGCCGGCCAGCTGGTCGTCCCGGGTCGCGGCGACCAGGACCATCACCGCCACGCCCGCGCTGGCACCGATCTGCTGGGTCACCACGTTCACCGCCCCGGCGACGGCGTGCTGCTGCGGCGGCACGCCGGTGAGCCCGGCGGAGGTCATCGAGGGGAAGTTCAGGCCCTGGCCGATGCCGCTGAGCACCAGGCCGGGCAACACGTGCAGCAGGTAGTCGCCGTCGTGCGGGGTGGCCAGCCACAGGCCGGTGCCCACCCCGATCAGCACCAGGCCGACCGCCATCAGGGTGCGCGGGGTGTACCTGGCCAGCAGCCGCCCGGTGGCGAAGTTGGCGGTGAGGAACACGGCCGCGGACATGGGCACCAGCGCCAGGCCGGACTCGAAGGGCGAGTAGTCCAGCATCCCCTGGAGGTACAGCGGCGCGAAGAACAGCATCCCGACCGACCCCATGTACTGGAGGAACGCCGCCAGGCTCGCCGCCCGGACCGAGGCCAGCCGGAAGAGGCCGAGCGGCAGGACCGGGTCGGCGGTGCGCTGTTCCCGCATCACGAACAGCGCAAGGCAGAGCGCGGCGGCGGCGAGCAGCACCCACACCGCCGCGCCGTCACCGCTCACCCCGACGATCAGCAGGGTGAGGCCGAGGGTTCCGGTGACCGCGCCGGGCAGGTCGAGGCTGCCGCTGTGCCCGGCTCCGCCGGGAAGGCCGGCGCGCGTCGCGGCCAGCACCGCGAGGCCGAGCAGCACCGAGAACCACAGCACCGAGCGCCAGCCGAAGAACTGGGTCAGGACGCCGCCCAGCAGCACCCCGCCGCTGAAGCTCGCGGCGCCGACCGCCGCGTACACGCTGAAGGCCCGGTTGCGCGCCGGACCGGCCGGAAAGGTCTGGGTGAGCAGGGCCAGCGCGGCCGGCCCCGACAGGGCTGCGCCGATGCCCTGGACGGCGCGGGCGCCCAGCAGCACCGCGGTGCTCGGGGCCAGTGCCCCGACCAGTGCCGAGAGGGTGAACAGGGCGACACCGGCCTCGAACACCTTCCGCCGCCCGAGGACGTCGGCCAGCCGCCCGCCCACCAGCAGGAAGCCGGCGAAGGTGACGGCGTAGGCGGTCATCACCCACTGGAGCGTGCTGTCGCCCAGGTCGAAGCGCGCTCCGACCGACGGCAGGGCCGCGTTGAGCACGCCGAGACCGCTCACGTCCAGGGCGAGCGCCCCGGCCAGGACACCGAGTGCCAGCCCCGGCCTGCGCACCGGGGACCGCTCGGGTAAGGCGCCTTCGACGCCGACTGACGTCACATCAGATTTGTCAACTGCCATGAAGGTCAGCTTGCATGTGCCGATCATCTGGTGTCCAGCCCGCCCTCCTGCCTATGATGCCGGAGCCCGCCCTTCAGGGGGCGTGCGCCTGCCGTCCGCCGAGCAGCGACGGCAGGACGCGCGACACCGCTGGACCGGGCCACCCTCCCGAACTGCCTTGAGCTCCGACTCCGGCTGCGTGCGGCCGGGCTGTCTTCACGTCGTGTGCGGCTCCTCCAGCTTGCCCGGCTGTCGCACCATGTGCGCGACCCCGCAATCCCCGAAGCTCCCGTTTCCCTCCTGACCGCGATCCCTGCCCATGTCATGCGCACGTTGAACGCCGTCGAACTCCGCCCACCCTTTTGCCATCCGCCCTGCTGAGGGAGTCGCCATGCCCCAAGAACGCGCAGTGCGAGACCTGTCCGCCGTGACGGACTTCCTGCTTTCCCGCTTCGCCGAGCTGCTGGACCTCTCCCCCTCCTCGGTGGACCGCCGGGCGCCGATGCACCGGTACGGACTGGACTCGCTGAGGTCGGTGTCGCTGGCGGCCTCCCTGTCCGAATTTCTTGGTTGGCAGGTACCTGCCACTTGGATCTGGCAGTATCCGACCGTCGACGGCCTGGCCCGGGCGCTGACCGACGGTCCGGGCGCCGCCGAGCCCGCCCCGGCCGCCACCCGCCGCACGCCCTCGCAGGAGCCCGTCGCGATCGTGGGCATCGGCTGCCGCTTCCCCGGCGGGCCGGACCCGTCCGCCTTCTGGCGGCTGCTGGTCGAGGGCGGCGACGCCGTCGGACCGGTGCCGGCCGCCCGCCGCGAACTGCTCAACGACCGGGTGCGCTGGGGCGGGTTCATCGACGGCATCGACCGCTTCGACCCGCTGTTCTTCGGCATCTCGCCCCGCGAGGCCGTCCAGATGGACCCGCAGCAGCGGCTGGTCCTGGAGCTGTGCTGGGAGGCGCTGGAGGACGCGGGCATCGCGCCGCACAGCCTCGTCGGGAGCGACACCGGCGTGTTCATGGCCTCCTGTTGGGGCGACTACGCCGCGCTGGCGCACTACCGGGGCCCGGACGCCCAGATCACCCCGCACACCGCGACCGGCATGCACGACGGCATCATCGCCAACCGCGTCTCCTACGTCCTCGGCCTGCAGGGCCCGAGCATGGCCATCGACGCCGCCTGCGCCGGCTCGCTGGTCTCGGTGCACGTCGGCTGCCAGTCGATCTGGCTCGGCGAGAGCGACCTGGTGCTGGCCGGCGGCGTCAACCTGAGCTTCGTCTCCGACTACTACACCGCCATGGACGCGATGGGCGCGCTCGCCCCGGACGGCCGCTGCAAGTCCTTCGACGCCCGCGCCAACGGCTACGTGCGCGGCGAGGGCGCCGGCGTGGTGGCGCTCGCCCCGCTGAGCGTGGCGCTGGAGCGCGACCTGCCGGTGTACTGCCTGATCAAGGGCAGTTCCTCCAACAACGACGGCCTGAGCAACGGCATGACGGCGCCGAACCCCCAGGCGCAGGAGAAGATGCTCCGCACCGCCTACCAGCGCGCCGGCATCGCCCCGCACCTGGTGGACTACATCGAGTGCCACGGCTCCGCGACGCCGCTCGGCGACCCGATCGAGGCCAACGCGATCGGCGCGGTCC
Source organism: Kitasatospora sp. NPDC002551 (assembly GCF_040296005.1). Classification (NCBI taxonomy): domain Bacteria; kingdom Bacillati; phylum Actinomycetota; class Actinomycetes; order Kitasatosporales; family Streptomycetaceae; genus Kitasatospora; species Kitasatospora sp. NPDC002551. Next base: position 48,971 of record NZ_JBEOWI010000036.1, read on the forward strand.
TCGGCGGCGGCGAGCGCACCGAACCGCTGCGGCTCGGCTCGGTCAAGTCCAACGTCGGACACCTGGAGGCGGCCGCCGGCATCGTCGGCCTGGTCAAGCTCGCGCTGTCGATGCGCAACGGCGTGCTGCCGCCGAGCCTGCACTACAGCGCGCCGAACCCGCAGATCATGTTCGACGCCTACAACCTCACCGTCCAGGACCGGCTGGCGCCCTGGCCGCGGCGCTCCGACGCCCGCCGGGGCGGCGTCAGCTCGTTCGGGTTCGGCGGCGCGATCTGCCACGTCGCCGTCGAGGAACTGCCGCGCCCCGAGAGCGCGCTGCTGCTGCTGGCCGCGGACTCCCCGCAGGCGCTGGCCGAACGGGCGCTGGCCGTGCGGGACGAGACCGACCTGCGGGCGCTCTGCCGCCGCACGCCCGGCGACGGCGCCTTCCGGCTCGCGGCCGCCGCCCAGGACATGGCCGAACTGCGGACCCGACTCGATGCCTTCGCCGCCGGGGCGCCGGCCCCCGGACTGAGCTCCGGGGAGAACACCGGACGCCGGCCGAGGGTGGCGTTCCTGTTCTCCGGCAACGGCTCGCAGTGGGTGGGCATGGGCCGGCAACTGCTGGCCGGCCTGCCGGTGTTCCGCCGCTCGATGATGAAGTCCGACCGGCGGATGCGCGAACTGCTGGGCTTCTCGCTCGTCGAGCACCTGCTCTCCCCCGACGGCCGCCTCGACGACATGGACGTCTTCCAGCCGCTGCTGTTCTCGATGCAGGTCGCGCTGACCGAGGCCTGGCGCTCGCTGGGCGTCGAGCCGGACGTCGTCCTCGGCCAGAGCGTCGGCGAGTTCGCCGCCTCGCACGTCGCCGGCGCGCTCGACTTCGACGACGCCTCCCTGCTCGCCGCGCACCACGGCCGGCTCCTCCAGCAGCTCGCCGTCGGACGCGGCGAGGGCATCGTGGTCATGACGCCGGCGGACGACGTCCGGCCGTACCTGACCGGCCGGCTCACCGTCTCCGGCCGCAACGGCCTCACCTCCACCCTGGTCACCGGCACCCCCGAGGAGATCGACGCCCTCGTCCGGCGGCTGACCGACGAGGGCGTCACCACCCACCGGGTGCGGATGGGCCACGCCCCGCACTCCCCGCTGGTCGACCACGTCCTCGCGCCGCTGAAGCTCGAACTCGACGGCATCCGGCCCCGGACCACCCGCATCCCGATGATCTCGACGGTCACCGGCGAGGCCGTCGACGGCGCGGAGCTCGGGCCCGACTACTGGGCCGACAACCTGCGCCGGGAGATCCGGATGGTCGACGCCCTGACGGCGCTGCGCGACCACGCCGTCGACGCGGTGGTCGAGATCAGCCCGCACCCCGTACTGCTCAAGTCGGTGTCGGAGATCCTGCCGGCGACCACCCTGCCCTCGCTGCGGCGCGGCGCCGACGAGGCCGCCGTCCTGCTCGGCTCGCTCGGCGCGCTGTACACGGCCGGGCTGCCCGTCGCCGCCCACCCGTTCCTCGCGGGCGACCGGGGCCGGCACACCGCGCCGGGCCACGCCGAGCCCGCCGACGGCGGCCAGGCGCACCTGGTCACCGTCTCGGCCCGCACGCCGGAGGCGCTGACCGACACCTGCCGCGAGCTGTCCAACCACGTGGAACGCGACCCCGGCCTGCGGGTCGCCGACCTCGCCTACACGCTCACCGCCCGGCGCAGCCACCACAACCACCGGATCGCCCTGCTGGCCCGCGGCCGGCAGGACGTCCTGGACGGCCTCGCCCGGGTCGCCGCCGGCCAGTCCCACCCGGACGTCCTCACGGGCACCGCCTCCGGCGCCGCCGACCGGCGGGTGGCCCTGGTGTTCTCCGGCGGCGGCACCCAGTGGGTCGGCATGGGCCGCGAACTCCTGCGCAGCCACGCCGGTTTCCGCACCTGGATGAACGCCTGCGACGCCGCCGTGCGCGCGGCCGGCGGCTGCTCGGTGCTCGACCACCTCGCCGCCCCGGCCGAGGAGGCCCGGTACGAGGAGATGGACTTCCAGCAGCCCGTGCTGTTCGCCCTCCAGGTCTCGCTGGCGAAGGTCTGGCTCGGCCTCGGCATCGAGCCGGCCGCCGTGGTCGGGCACAGCCTGGGCGAGGTCGCGGCCGCCTGCGTGGCCGGCGCGCTGTCGCTGGAGGACGCCGCGCGCGTCGTGGTCGCCCGCTCGCACCTGCTCGAACGCAAGGCCGCCGCGGGCGCCATGATCGCGGTGGACCTGCCGGAGGCTCAGTTGCGGCCGCGGCTCGCCCCGTACGCGGCGCACGCGGCGATCGCCGTGGTCAACAGCCCCACCAGCGCGGCGGTCTCCGGCTCGCCCGAGGCCGTCGACGCGCTGGAGGCCGACCTCCTGCGGGACGGGATCTCGGTGCGCCGGATCCGGGTCGAACGGCCGGTGCACAGCCCCGGCATGGACCCGCTGCTCCAGCCGCTGCGCGAGAGCATCGAGGGCATCACCCCGCTCACCCCGGCCATCCCCTTCCACTCCACGGCGCTGGCCGACACCGTGGACCCCGTCACCGACGTCGACTACTGGGTGCACAACCTTCGCAACCAGGTCCGGTTCGCCGAGGCGATCGCCGCGCTGGCCGACCGGGACATCGGCACCTTCGTCGAGATCGGCCCGCACGAGACGCTGCGCGGCGCGGTCGAGGAGATCGCGCTGAGCCGCGGCGCCCGGGTGCACGCGGTCAACTCGCTGCGGCGGGGCGAGAGCGACGTCCGCTGCCTGCTGGGTGCCGTCGCCTCGCTGTACGTCCGGGGACTGCCGCTGGCCTTCGACGCGCTGTTCGCCGACGACGTCGAGCTCGTGGAGACCCCGCTCGTCCAGTGGCAGAAGGAGCGCTACTGGATCGACACCGAGCCGCACCGCGCGCCCGCGCCCTCGCCCGTGCCCGCTCCGGCCGTCGAGGCGGCGGTGGCGCCCGTCCCCCAGGCCGCTCCCGTGGCGGCGGTGCGGAGCCGGCCGCTGGAGGAGGTCGTGCTCGCCGAACTCGCCGACGCGCTGGGCGTGCCGGTGAGCCGGTTCGACGCCGGCGCCGCGCTGCGGGACTTCGGGCTGGACTCGATGCTGGCGATCCGTCTGGTCAACCGGATGCAGGCGCTGTTCGGGCACCGGGTCTCGCCGGTGGTGTTCCTGGACGGCCGGAGCATCGCCGAGGTCGTCGGCCACTTCGCCGAGCTCACCGGCGGCCCGGCCGCACCGGCCCCGGCCCCTGAGCCCGTGCCCGCACCCGTGTCCGTGCCCGCGCGCACCTCCCCCGACGAGCTGTCCGAACTCTCCGAGCTGTCCGAGCTCGACGCCGAGGAACTGCTGGACGAACTGGACGCCCGCGGCCTGCTGGAGGCCACCGACGCCCCGGCCCTGGAGCAGCTGCGCGCCGGGGGCCTCGGCCTGCGGCTCGCCCCGGCCTCGCACGGCCAGGCCTCGCTCTGGTTCATGCAGATGGTCGCGCCGGACGCCGTGCCCTACAACTTCATGGTCACCGCCCGGATCCGCACCACGGTCGACGAGAAGGCCCTGGAGCGCGCCGTACGGGCCGTGCTGCACCGGCACCCCGCGCTGCGCACCCTCTTCGTGGAGGCGGGCGGCCACCCCTACCAGGTCGTCCTGGACGAGCCGGAGTACGAGTTCCTCGTCGTCGACAGCTCCGGCCTGGACGACGAACAGGCCCGCGAGGAGCTGGCCCGCCACGGCCACCGGCCGCTCGACCTGGACAACGGCCCTCTCGTGCGGATCGTCCTGATGCGGCGCGGACCGGCCGACCACTACCTGCTGGTGCTCGTCCACCACATCGCCTCGGACGCGGCCTCGGCGGACGTGATGATCCGTGAGCTCCAGGAGTTCTACCAGGGAGCCGACCCCGCCGGACGCGCACCGGCCGCCCCGTACACCGAGTTCGTCGCCTGGGAGCGGCAGTGGCTGGCCGGACCGGCGGCCGGCGCGGCGCTGGACTGGTGGTCGCGGCGGCTGGCCGACCCGCCCGCCCGCCTCGACCTGTCCGGCAAGGAGCGGCCGCCGGGCGTCACCTACGAGGGCCGCGACCTCGCGTTCCGCTGGAGCGCCGAGGAGACCCGGCGGCTGCGGGAGTTCGCGGTGCGCGAGGGCGTGTCGGTCAGCACCGTCGTGCTGGCCGGGTTCTTCGCCACCCTCAACCGCGCGGTCGGCACCGAGGACGCGGTGCTGGCCACCGCCATCGCCCAGCGCTCCGAACCCGGCTGGGAGTCGGCGGTCGGCTACTACCTCAACACCGTGCTGGTCCGGGCGAACCCGGCCGCCGACCGGAGTTTCCGCGACCTGCTGCGCGAGGTCCACGCCTTCTCGCTCGGTCTTCTGGAGCACATGAACTACCCGCTCGACCTGCTGGCCTCCCAGCTGAAGCCGCCGCGTGCCGAGGGCCGCTCACCGTGGTTCGACGTGGTGGTGAACTGGCTGTCCTCGGACGCCTTCCCGCGTTCCGTCAAGCTCTTCCACGGCGTCGGCGAGACGCTCACCCCCGACGGCGCGCTGCCGCTCGAACCGCTCCAGGTGCGCCGGCACCTCGCCAAGTTCGACCTGGAGATCTCGATGGCCGACATCGACGGCAAGGTGGCCGGCCACGTCCAGTTCAAACCGAGCTACCTGGAGCGGCACACCGTGACGGCGCTGCTCGCGCTCTACCGCACGGTGCTCTTCGACTCGATCGCCCACCCCGACCTGGCCCTCGGCGCCGTCGCGCCGGCCGGCCTCCCCGAGGAGACGGACCAGTGACCGAAGCCCTGCACTCCGAGTTCGTCGCGCAAGCGGTCAAGAACCCCGACGCGATCGCGGTCTACTCCGACGCCGGCGTCCTGACGTACGGCGAACTGGACGAGCGGTCCCGGGTGCTGGCCGAGCGGCTGGCCGCCGACGGCGCGGGCCCCGGCGTCCCGGTCGGCATCTGCGTCGAGCGCACCCCCGACCTGCTGGTCGGCATCCTGGCGGCCCTGCGCACCGGCGCCTGCTACCTGCCGCTGGACCCGAACTACCCGGCCGACCGGCTGGGCTTCATGGTCCAGGACAGCGGGACCCGCCTGCTGCTCAGCACGCCCGCGTCCCGGGCCAGTTGCCCGCCCGGCCCGACCGTGGTCGTGCTGGGGGACACCGTGACCACCGAGCCCGGCGCGCGGCCGGTGGCGGTCGTGCCCGAGGACACCGCGTACATCATCTACACCTCGGGATCCACCGGCCGCCCCAAGGGCGTGGCCGTGCGGCACGGCAGTTGCGTGGCGCTGCTCGCCGAGATGGACCGGGTCCTGGAGGGCTGCGACCTGAGCGGGGTCTCGGCGGCGAGCTCGGTCTGCTTCGACATGTCCGTGATGGAGGTCTTCAACACGCTCTGCCACGGCGGCGCCGTCGTGCTGGTCGAGAGCGCGGTGCACCTGGCGGAGAGCCGGTACGCCGACCGGATCACCCATCTGAACGTCGTCCCGTCGGTCATGAACAGCCTGCTCGACGCCGGGGCCCTGCCCCCGAACGTGCGCTCGATCGTCTTCGGCGGCGAGGCGCTGCGCCGCAAGCTGGTCGACCGGGCCTACCGGGAGACCGCCGCCCTCCGGGTGTTCAACGCCTACGGCCCCACCGAGGGAACCGTCCTCTGCTCCTTCGGGCCGGTGCCCGAGGACGGCACCGACGATCCGACGATCGGGCCGCCGACCACCACCGACCGGATCTACGTGCTCGACGGGAACCTGCGGCCGCTGCCCGCCGGCGAGCCCGGCGAGCTCTACCTGGGCGGCGCCGGCCTGGCGCACGGCTACGTCAACCGGCCGCGCACCACGGCCGAGCGCTTCGTGCCGGACCCGTTCCGCAGCGGGGAGCGGATGTACCGCACCGGCGACCTCGTCCGGTTCACCGAGGACGGCGAGCTGCGCTTCCTCGGCCGCACCGACCACCAGGTCAAGCTGCGCGGCTACCGGATCGAACTGGAGGAGGTCGAGGCCCGGCTGACCGGCTGCCCCGAGGTGCGGGAGGCCGCCGCCGTCGTCCGCGGCAACCGGCTCGTCGGCTACGTCGTGCCGGCAGGCGAGGACGCGCCGCAGGACGGCCCCCGGCTGGACGCCGCGCTGCAGAGCGCCATCACCGGCCGGCTCGCCGTCGGGCTGCCGGAGTACATGGTCCCGGCGACCGTGGTCTTCCTGGCCGCGCTGCCGCTGGGGCCGGGCGGGAAGCTCGACCGCAACGCGCTCCCCGAGCCGCCGGCCGCCGGCACCGGCGGGCCCGTGACGCTCGCCGCCACGCCGACCGAGGTGGCCCTGTCGGAGATCTGGGGCCAGCTGCTCGACCTCGAACCGACCGCCATCGACGTGCAGTCCGCCTTCTACGACCTCGGCGGCGACTCGCTGCTGCTGGTCCGTCTCGCCCGGCTGATGACCCGGCGCTTCGGGCGGCGGGTCCGGGTGCCCGACCTGTTCAGCTTCCGCGACATCGCCTCCCTCGCCCGCTGGCTCGACGACGAGAGCGACGCGGCCCCCGAGGTGGTCCAGTCGGCCCGTGTGCGCGCCAACGCCCGCCGGGCCGCGCTGCGCGGCCGGGGCGGCGGCGCCACCGGCCGCTGAGCCGCCCGAGCCGCCGAGCCGCCGAGCCGCCCACCCTCCCTCCACACCCCCAGGAGTCTTCCCATGACCGACAGTCCCGAGCAGGAGTACGACCCGGGCGACGTGGCCGTGATCGGCATGTCGCTGCGGGCCCCCGGCGCCCGCACCAAGGAGCAGTTCTGGGACAACCTCGTGCACGGCCGGGAGTCCATCACCTTCCTGGCCAAGGACGACATCCACGTCGACGAGACCCTGATCCACAGCCCGTTCTACGTGCGCGCCTGCGGCGTGCTCGACACCTACGACCAGTTCGACCCCTCGGTGTTCGGCATCAGCGACCGGATGGCCGCCGCGATGACCCCGGAGAACCGGCTCTTCCTGGAGAGCGCCTGGGAGACGCTGGAGGACGGCGGCTACGACCCGGACCGGCTGAAGGCCGAGATCGGCATGTACGGCGCCAACAACCCGCAGACCGCCGCGCTCTACAGCTCCCCGCCGGACCGGGTGTCGGTCGGCCCCGAGGCGATCGAGGCCAGCCTGGCCTGGTCGCCGGACACCATGACCTCCAACGCCCTCTACTACATGGGCCTCACCGGCGAGGCGGTCACCGTCGCCGCGGTCTGCGCGGGCTTCCACTACGCGGTGCACCTGGCCTGCCAGTCGCTCCTGCTGGGCCAGACCGACCTGGCGATCGCCGGCGGCGCGATGGTGCGGCTGCCGCACCCCCGCGGCCACCTGTGGGAGGAGAACCGCATCCTGTCCAAGGACGGCCACTGCCGCCCGTTCGACGCGCACGGCACCGGCACCGCGCTGTCCAGCGGGGTGGTCACCGTCCTGCTGAAGCCGCTCGGCCGGGCCGTCGCCGACCGCGACCACGTCTACGCCGTGGTCAAGGGCTCGGCCGTCAACAACAACGGGGTCAGCGCGATGGCGTACGGCCTGGCCCAGCCCGAGCGGCTGAGCGCCTGCATCGCCAACGCGATGGAGGTCGGCGGCGTCACCCCGGACACCGTCTCCATGTACGAGGCCAACGGCCTCGGCATGCCGATGACCGACGAACTGGAGGTGCACGCGGCGAGCATGGCGTTCGGCAAGCAGACCGCGACCACCTCGATCGGCGGGGTCAAGGGCAACGTCGGCCACGGCGGCGTGGTGTCGGGCGGCTTCGGCGCCGTCAAGGCCGCGCTGTCGCTGTACCACCGCACGCTCCCGGCGACCATCAACCTGACCGAGGTCAACCCCGACCTCGACTTCCCCGCCACCCCCTTCGTCCCGCAGCTCGAAGGGGCGGACTGGGCGCCGGAGGCCGGGATCCGCCGCGCCGGCATCACCTCGATCGGCGGCGGCGGCTACAACGCGCACCTGCTGCTGGAGGAGGCACCGGCGGCCGCCGGGCGCGCGCCCGAGGACACCGGCCGGCCGAGGCTGGCCACCCTGTCCGCGCTGGACGACGAGGCGCTGGCCCGGCAGCGCGCGCGGCTGAAGGAGCGGCTGGAGGCCGACCCCTCGCTGCGGCTGGACGACGTCTGCTTCAGCCTCAACCTCGGCCGCAAGGTGATGCCCCGCCGCTGGGCGGCCGTGGTCCGCACCCGCGCGGAGCTGATCGCGGCGCTGGCCGACGAGGCCGGCGGCCCCGTCACCACGACCGCCGCCGCCCCGGCCACCGACCCCGGCGCCTTCACCCGCACCGAGCGGGGCATCGTGCCCGCGGGCCCGGACGCACCGGCGCTGGCCGGGCTGGCCGCCGCCTGGGTGACCGGTCAGCAGGTGGACTTCGAGGCCCTGCACCGCGGGGAGGCCAGCCACCGCGTACCGCTGCCCGCCTATCCGTTCCGGCCCCGCCGCTTCTGGCGCACGGACTGGTGACCATGGGCACCCCGGCACTGGACACGGTGGACCTGGGCGACCCGGCCACCTTCGCGGACCACGACCTCGGCGGGTTCTGGCGCACCCTGCGGGACACCGCCCCGCTGCACCACAACCCGCCCGCCGACGGCCGGCCCGGCTTCTGGGTGCTCTCCCGTCACGAGGACATCCTGGCCGCCTACCGGGACAACGTGAACCTCACCTCCCAGCGCGGCAACGTCCTGGTCACCCTGCTGGAGGGCGGCGACGCCGGCGCGGGCCGGATGCTGGCCGTCACCGACGGGCACCGGCACCTGGAGCTGCGCAAGATCCTCCAGCGGGTGCTCTCGCCGCGCGTGCTCGACCAGGTCGCGCTCACCGTCCGCGCCAACACCCGGCGGTGGATCCGCGAGGCCGTCGAGTCCGGCGGCTGCGACTTCGCGGAGCGGATCGCCGGCCGGATCCCGATGACCACCATCTCGAACCTGCTCGGCGTGCCCGAGCAGGACCGGGAGTACCTGCTCAGCCTCACCAGGACCGCGCTGTCGGCCGACGACGAGTCCATCGACGAGGTCGACTCCGAGATGGCCCGCAACGAGATCCTGATGTACTTCATGGACGTCGTCGAGGAGCGCCGCGAGTCGCCGGGCGAGGACGTGATCAGCATGCTGATCGGCAGCTCCATCGACGGCGTCCCGCTCTCCGACGAGGACGTGGTGCTCAACTGCTACAGCCTCATCATCGGGGGCGACGAGACCAGCCGGCTGACGATGATCGACTGCGTGCGCACCCTCGCGCGGCAGCCCGGGGAGTGGCACCGGCTCAAGCACGGCGAGGTGGCGGTGGAGACCGCCGTCGAGGAGGTGCTGCGCTGGGCCTCGCCCACCATGCACTTCGGGCGCAGCGTCGAGCGCGAGACGGAGCTGCACGGCGTACGGCTGCGCCCGGGCGAGATCGTCACGCTCTGGCACGCCTCCGCCAACCGGGACGAGCGGGTCTTCCCGCGGCCCGAGGTGTTCGACCTCGGCCGCACCCCCAACAAGCACCTGGCCTTCGGCTTCGGCCCGCACTTCTGCCTCGGCTCGTACCTGGCCAAGGTGGAGATCGCCGAACTCCTCAAGGCGCTGCGGGACTTCACCACCGGGTTCGAGCAGAGCGGCGAGGCGCTGCCGATCCGCTCCAACTTCCTGACCGGGTTCTCCACCCTGCCGGTGCGGTTCCACCCCGATCACTCCGGACTGAAAGAGGTCGACCGATGAGCGGCAACCCCTTCGAGGACGGCGAGGGCGACTGGCTGGTCGTGCTGAACGCCGACGGGCACCACGCGCTGTGGCGGCCGTTCCTGGGCCTGCCGGAGGGCTGGCGCACGGTCCACCGCGGCCCCGACCGCGACGGCGCCCTCGACTACGTCGAGCGGCACGCGTCCACGCTGCCGGGCACGCCCGCGGTCTGAGGCCGACCCGGCACCCGAGCGCGACCAGCCGACGGGCTGACCAGCCGACCAGCCACCGCAGGAGGACGGATGAACATCTTCATATCAGGACAGGGGGCCTTCGCGGTGCAGGTCGCGGAAGCCCTGCTGGACGAGGGGCACAAGATCGTCGGCGCGGCCGCGCCCCGGCTGCGCAAGGGCCGGTCCGACGAGGCCGACCCGATGTCCTGGGACCGGCTGCGCACCTGGGCGTACCACCGGGACCTCGCCTGGACGGACTCGGCCGAGCTGCGCGCGATGCACGTCCCGGACGGGGTGGACATCATCCTGGCCGCGCACTCGCACGCCTTCCTCGGCCGCCGCACCCGCGCCAGAGCGGCCGTCGCCACCATCGGCTACCACCCCAGCCTGCTGCCGCTGCACCGCGGCCGGGACGCGATCCGGTGGACGATCCGCGACGGCGACAAGGTGACCGGCGGCAGCGTCTACCACCTCACCGAGCGCACCGACGCAGGCCCGCTCGCCGCCCAGGAGCACCTGTTCGTGCCCCCGGGCTCGACCGCGCAGAGCCTGTGGCGCGACCACCTGGCACCGCTCGGTGTGCGGCTGCTGCTCAAGGTGGTCGCCGACCTCGCCGCCAACCGCCGGATCGAGGTCCCCCAGGACGAGAAGCTGGCGACCTGGGAGCCCGCGATGGGCGCGCCCCCGCTGTTCAAGCCCGAACTCATCGCGCTGCCGGGCACGGTGCCGGTCGACAGCAGCAAGTGGGCCCTGCACGACCACTGATCCGCCGGCCCCGCGCCGCGGCCCCGGTGCACGACAGGCGTGTACCGGGGCCGCGGCGGATCGCGTCGCGCGGTCAGGCGAGGGCCTTCTCCAGCGCGGCGAGGTAGCTGCGCATCAGGTGGTCGCGGATGCCGTCGCCGTCCGGGTTGAAGGCCGCGGCCCCCAGCCCCTTGGCGCGGTCGGCGAGGCCCGCGACCAGCCCGGTCCTCTCGCCGACCCGGCCCGCCGAGTCGATCCGGTGCAGCGTCGCCACATGGGTGAAGGCGGGCTCCGGGGGCAGTTCGGGCACGATGTCGTTGCCGTGGACGAAGCGGTGCGTGCGGCTCCCCAGCCCCTTGTCGTAGGCGGCGGCGAGCAGCCGGTCGCAGGTCCGGGGCTGGCCGAAGGTGTAGACGCCGTCGGCCTGGAGCCGGGGATCCTCCAGGCTCAGCCGGGCGGCGACGAGCATCGCGAGGGCCCCGCCGAGGCTGTGGCCGGTGAACCACACGCTCTGCCCGTCGGTGCGCAGGTCGGCGAGGGTCTTGGCGACGTCGGGGAAGATCGATTCCAGGGCCTCGGCGAAGCCGTAGTGGACGTAGCCGGTGCGGGCGGGCCCGGGCCAGGGCGGGGTGGTGCTGTCGGTGAGCCAGTCGCGGATCTGCGCGGGCTCGGTGCCGCGGAACGCGGTGACGATCATGTGCTCGCCGGCCATGGTGTAGGCCTGGGTGTCCTGGAGCGGGAACGGCGGGGTGAACCGGGTGCGGTGGTGGCGCGCGGTCTCGAAGCCCCACTCGCGGGCCCGCGCCTCGATCGTGGCCTCGTCCTGGTAGGCGAGTTCGGCGGCCCTGGCCAGGTTGTAGGCCAGCGGAAGGCCGAAGCCGGCGGCGTTCTGGTCGAAGGTGGTGGGTACGGCCACGGGGGAACGCTCCTGTCGGGTCGACGGATCGACGACGGCCACGGCGGGGCCTCGCCCGCGGTGGCCCGGGGCACGCGGTCGGCGACGGCCCGGTGACCGTCAGTGACACTACCCCGCCGACGGTTCGTGAGCGACCGGACGGCGGGCGGCCCCGGCGCCGGACGTCCCGTCCGCCGGGGCCGGCCGTGCCCGACGGTCAGCAGATCCGCGGCAGTTGCTCCCCCATCGGCAGGTCGACCACCCGGGTGCCGCCGAAGGCCGTGCGGGCGACCACCGTGCCGGGGTGGTCGGCGACGCACTCGCCGATCACCGCCGCCCCCGCGCCCAGCGGGTGAGCCCGCAGGGCGGCGAGCACCGCGTCCGCCTCGCCGCGCGGCACGAAGGCGACCAGCTTGCCCTCGTTGGCCACGTACATCGGGTCCAGGCCCAGCACGGCGCAGGCGTTGGCCACCTCGGGCGGCACCGGGACGGAGCGCTCGTTCACCACCACGCCCACCCCGGCCGCCGTCGCGATCTCGTTGAGCGCCGCGCCCAGCCCGCCCCGGGTGGGGTCGCGCAGCACGTGCAGGTCGGGGGTCACGGCGAGCATCGCCTCGACCAGGCCGCCGAGCGCCGCGCAGTCGCTCTCGACCGCGACCCCGAACTCCAGGCCCTCGCGGACACTCATGATCGCGACGCCGTGCAGCCCGATGGCCCCGCTGACGATCACCACGTCGCCCGGCACCGCCCGCTGCGGCCTGATGTCCACGCCGGCCGGCACCAAGCCGATGCCCGCCGTGTTCAGGTAGACGCCGTCGCCGCGCCCGGCCTCGACCACCTTGGTGTCCCCGGTGACGACCTCCACCCCGGCGGCCCGGGCCGCGGCGCCGAGGTCCCGGGCCACCCGGTCCACCACGGCCATCTCCACCCCCTCCTCCAGGATGAAGCCGCAGGACAGGTAGGCGGGCCGCGCCCCGCTCATCGCGAGGTCGTTGACCGTCCCGTTGACGGCGAGGTCGCCGATGCTGCCGCCGGGGAAGAACAGTGGCCGCACCACGAAGGAGTCGGTGGTGAACGCCAGCCTGGCGCCGCCCAGTTCCAGGACGGCCGAGTCCGCGAGGCCGGCCAGGGTCCGGCCGCCGAAGGCGGGGGCGAACAGGCCCGCCACCAGCTCGGCGGACATCGCCCCGCCGCCCCCGTGCCCCATCACCACCCGGGGGTGGTCGCGCAGCGGCAGCGGACAGCTCCAGCCGGAGAAGTCGGGCGCCGCGGACGGCCGGGTCGGGATCTCGGTGTCAGCCAACGGGGCTCGCCTCCCGGGAGACGCCCGGCACGCCGAGGCGCCGGTAGAGGTAGTAGGCGGCGCAGGCCCCCTCGCTGGACACCATGGTGGCGCCCAGCGGGGTGCGCGGGGTGCAGACGGTGCCGAAGGCCTCGCACCGGTCCGGTTTGAGCAGCCCCTGCAGCACCTCGCCGCTGCGGCACTGCGCGGGCTCGCGGGTGGTGATCCCGGAGACGTCGAAGCGGTACTCGGCGTCGTGGTCGCGGTAGCGCGGGGAGAGCCGCCAGCCGCTGCCGGGGATGATCCCGATCCCCCGCCAGGCCCGGTCGGTCACCTCGAAGACGTCCGCCAGCATCGCCCGGGCCGCCGGGTTGCCCTCCGGGCGGACGGCGCGCGGGTAGGCGTTGTCCACGGTGTGCTCGCCGCGCTCCAACTGCCGTACGGTGCGCCGGATCCCCTCCAGGATGTCGAGCGGCTCGAAGCCGGTGACCACGATCGGCACCCGGTGGCGCTCGGCCAGCTCCGGGTACTCCTCGGTGCCCATCACGCTGCACACGTGCCCGGCGGCCAGGAAGGCCTGCACCCGGCAGTCCGGCGCGTTCATGATGGCCTCGACGGCCGGGGGCACCCGCACGTGCGAGACCAGCATGCTGAAGTTGCGCACCCCCTGCTTCCTGGCCTGGTGGACGGCCATCGCGTTGGGCGGGGCGGTGGTCTCGAAGCCGATGCCGAAGAACACCACCTCGCGGTCCGGGTTCTCCCCGGCGATCCGCAGCGCGTCCAGCGGCGAGTAGACCACCCGCACGTCCCCGCCCTCGCCGCGGACGCGGAACAGGTCGCGGTCGGTGCCCGGCACCCGCAGCATGTCGCCGAAGGAGCAGAAGATCACCCCGGGCCGGGCGGCGATCGCCAGCGCCCGGTCGATCACCTCCAGTGGGGTCACGCACACCGGGCAGCCCGGCCCGTGGATCAACTCCACACCCTCGGGAAGCAGTTGGTCGATCCCGTGCCGGATGATGCTGTGCGTCTGCCCGCCGCACACCTCCATCAGCGCCCACGGTCTGGTCACCGCCGCCCGGATGTCGGCGAGCAGACCGCGCGCCAGCTCCGGGTTCTGGAACTCCTCCAGGTACCTCACTTGCGCTCCTCCGTTCCGGCGGCCCCGGCCGCCGCCTCCCACGGATCGCCGAACTCCTCCTGCAACAGGCCGAGTTCGGCGAAGAGGTCGAGGGTTCGCCGGGCCGACTCCTCGTCCAGCCGCTGCAGCGCGAACCCCACGTGCACGATGGCGTACTCGCCCACCTCCAGATCGGGCAGGTACTCCAGGCAGACGTCCTTGACGACGCCGCCGAAGTCGACGACCGCCATCCGCGTCCCGTCCCGTTCCTCGATCTCCATCACCCTGCCGGGCACCGCCAGGCACATCCGCCCTCTCCTCTCAACCGGCGCCCGGACCGCCGGCCCGGGCGGCCACCATCAGCTGGCCGAGCGCCAGTCCGCCGTCGTTGGGCGGCACCCGGCGGTGCCGCAGCACGGTGAAGCCGTCGGCCCGCAGGCCGCGCCCGCAGGCGGTGGTGAGCAGCGCGTTGGCGAACACCCCGCCGGTCAGCGCGACCGTCTCCAGGCCGTGCTCCTCCCGGGCGGCCCGGCAGAGCGCGCGGACCAGCCCGGCCACCGCGGCGTGGAAGCGGGCGGCGAGCAGGCCGGCCGGCGCCCCGGCGGCGAGGTCCTCGACCGCCGCCGCGAGCACCGGGGCGGGGTCGCCGACCAGGACGCCCTCCTCGCGGCGCAGCGCGAAGGCGTACCCGTCGGCCGGGCCGTGCGCCAGTGCCGCCGCCTCCAGCTCGACCGCCGCCTGCGCCTCGTACCGCGCCAGCGCGCAGACCCCGGCCAGCGCGGAGAGCGCGTCGAACAGCCGGCCCATGCTGGAGGTCGGCACGCAGTTCAGCGAGCGCTCCAACTGCCTGCGCAGCACTTCCCGTTCGCCCTCGGGGCAGGCCCGGACGGCGGGCAGGCCGGGGGTCCACGGCAGGCCCGCCGCCCACAGGTGGGCGAGCGCCATCCGGTACGGGCGCCGCACCGCCGCGTCGCCGCCGGGCAGCGGTACGTAGGCCAGCCGGCCGAACCGGCGGTAGCCGTCGTAGTCGGCGAGCAGCACCTCGCCGCCCCACACCGCGCCGTCGTCGCCGTAGCCGGTGCCGTCGAAGGCGACGCCGATGACGGGGCGGCGGCCGTCCAGCCCGTGCTCGGCCATCGCCGAGGCGACATGGGCGTGGTGGTGCTGCACGGTGCGCCGCTCCGCCGCCGGGACGGTGCGCCGGGCGTGCCGGGCGGACCGGTAGCCGGGGTGGCGGTCCACCACCAGCAGCTCCGGCCGGACCCCGGTGACGGCCCCCAGCTGGGCCGCCGCGCGGTCGAAGGCGCCGAGCGTGGCGAGGTCGTCCATGTCGCCGAGGTGGCCGGACAGCCAGGCGTAGCCGCCGTCCGCCAGCGCGAGGGTGTTCTTGAGGTCCCCTCCGGCGGCCAGCGCGGGCCGGACCGGCACGGGCAGCGGCAGCGGCAGCGGGACGTAGCCGCGCGAGCGGCGCAGCGGCAGCTGCTCCCCGTCCACCACCCGCAGCACCGAGTCCTCGCACGGCACGTGGATGGGCCGGTCGTGGGTCAGCCAGCCGTCGACCAGCGGGGCGAGCCGCTCAAGGGCCTCCCCGTCGTCCGTCACGATGGGCTCGCCGGACAGGTTGGCGCTGGTCATCACCAGCAGTCCGGGGCCGGGCGGGGCGAGCAGCAGGTGGTGCAGCGGGGTGTAGGGCAGCATGAGGCCGAGGTCGGGGCTGCCGGGCGCCACCGCCTCCAGGGCCGCCGGGGCCGGGCCGGTGCGGCGCAGCAGCACGATCGGCCGGGCCGGGCCGGTGAGCAGTTCCAGCTCGACCGGGCCGGGCGCGGCCAGGGCGGTGATCTCCGCGAGGTCCCGGGCCATCAGGGCGAAGGGTTTGGCGCCGCGCCGTTTGCGCAGGCGCAGCCGGGTGACGCTCCGCTCGTTGTAGGCGTCGCAGGCCAGGTGGTAGCCGCCGAGGCCCTTGACGGCGAGCACCGCGCCCTCGCGCAGCAGGCGGCGGGCCCCGTCGAGGGCGGCCTCGCGCTCGGTGTCCGGCCGGCCGGGGACGGTGAGGGTGAGCCGGGGGCCGCAGGCGTGGCAGCAGACCGGCTGGGCGTGGAAGCGCCGGTCGGCGGGGTCGGTGTACTCGCGGTCGCAGTCCGGGCAGAGCGGGAAGCCGGCCATGGTGGTGTTGGCGCGGTCGTAGGGCAGGCCGGTGACGATGGTGTGGCGCGGGCCGCAGTTGGTGCAGCTGATGAACGGGTGCCGGTGGCGGCGGTCGGCCGGGTCGGCGAGTTCGGCGAGGCAGTCGGCGCAGGTGGCGGTGTCCGGCGGGACCAGGGTGCGGCGCGGACCGTCGTCCCGGGAGGGGGTGATGGCGAAGCCGCGGGCGCCGGTGGGCGGCAGGGGCGCGTGGTCGACCGCGGCGACCAGGGCGAGCGGCGGCGCGTCGCCGCGCACGCGGCGGCAGAACGCCTCGACCGCCTCCGGTGGGCCCTCGACCTCGGCCAGGACACCCTCGCCGGTGTTGGTGACGGTGCCGGCCAGGCCCAGCTCGGTGGCGAGCGCGAACACGAAGGGGCGGAAGCCGACGCCCTGGACGAGTCCGCTGACGGCCACCCGCCGCCGCCGCGGCCCGGTGACCGGTGCCGTCACGACCGCTCCGCGGCCGTGCCCGCGTGCTCGTGCTCGTGCTCGTGTGTGAGCGCGTGCGTGTGCCCGTGCTGCGGCGCGCCCGCCATCACCGGGCGGTGGACGGGCGCACCGTCCAGCACGGCGTGCGCCCGCTCCAACAGCTCCCCCGCCCCCAGCCCGGTGCGTGCCGAGGTGAACACCACCTCCACGCCCGGGTTGACCCGCGCGACGTTCGCCAGGAACGCCTCCCGGTCGAACTCCACCGCCGCCGCCAGATCGGCCTTGGTCACCAGCACCAGGTTGGCCAGCCCGAACGCCGTCGGGTACTTGAGCGGCTTGTCCTCCCCCTCGGTGACCGATGCCAGCACCACCCGCAGCGATTCGCCGAGGTCGTAGGAGGCCGGGCAGACCAGGTTGCCGACGTTCTCCACGAAGAGCAGCCTGGTGCCCTCCGGGAGCCAGCCGGCCAGTTGCCCGCTGAGCATCGCGGTCTCCAGGTGGCAGAGGCCGTCGGTGAGCACCTGCTTCACCGGGACGCCCGAACGGGCCAGGCGCACCGCGTCGTTCTCGGTCGCGAGGTCGGCGGTGAGTGCCGCGACCGCGATCCCGCGCTCGCGGGCCAGCCCGAGTTCGGCCTCCAGCAGCGCCGTCTTCCCGCTGCCCGGGCTGGAGAGCAGGTTCACCGCGACGGTGCCCCGGGCGAGCAGCCGGGCGCGCAGCTCGCGGGCGCCGTCGTCGTTGCGGGCGAGGACCGCCTGGCGGAGTTCCACCGTGCGACACATGGGTTCAGCCTTCCTGTCGGGCGCCGGCCCCGGCGGCCGGCGGGCGTTCGGCCCACTCGACGCCGAGGATCTGCAGTTCACGGCCGGCCAGCAGCTCGACCCGGCCGCCGCCGCAGTGCGGGCACCCCAGGTCGGGCGGCATGCCGACGGCCCACTCGGCCGCGCACGGCGCGCACCGGGCGCGGGCCGCCACCGCCTCGGTCTCCAGCAGGGCGCCCTCCACCAGCGTTCCGGCGCAGGCCAGTTCGAAGCAGAAGTCGAGGGCCGCGGGCACCACGCCGGCCAGTTCGCCGACCTGCAGGCGCACCCGCGCGACCGCCCGCGCCCCGTGCGCGCGTGCCGCGGCGTCCACCTGCTCGACGACGGCCGTCGCGATCGACATCTCGTGCATGGGCCCCGTTCCCGGCTGGAGGCGACAGGCCCCATTACAGGCCGCGGCGGCGGCGGCGGCCCGAAGCCGCGCCGCCGCCGCGGCCGGGACTACGCCGGACGCACCAACGCCCCGCTCACATCCGGCGGATGCGCAGATAGCGCTTGAGGTCGTCCAGGTTCTGCCAGACCACCACCGCCACGACGGCCAGCACGACCGCGCGCCGCAGGTTCTTCTTCTTCACCATGCTGAGGCCTCTCTCTTGGCTTGCGCGTGGGCACCGACGGTCCGCAGGACCAGGTGGACCGCCTCCTCGACGGCGGCGGCCACCGGTGCGCTCAGTCCGATCCCCTCCTCCAGCGACTGCGGTTCGCAGCCCACCACCAGGACCCGGCCGGGCGGAGTGCCGCCGGTGCCGGCGGCCAGGGTGCCGAGCAGCGCGAGCACGGCGTCCGGTCCCATCCGGTGCCCGTCCAGCACGGGCGCCTCCACCGGTCCGGCGTCCGCCTCGATCAGGTAGAGGGTGCCCGGCTCGCCGCCCCGGGCGGTGGCGTCGACGAGCACCAGCATCCGGTAGCCGTCGAGGAGTTGGTAGGCCAGGTGGACGCCGCGCACGCCGACGTCGAGCAGTTCGACGTCGGCCGGCAGCGGGTGCCCGCGCAGCCGCCGCACGGTCTCCACGCCGAATCCGTCGTCGCCGAGGAAGAGGTTGCCGACCCCGGCGACCAGCACCTTTCCCGGCGTCACGGCCCCTCCAGCGGGGTGATCTCGTCGGGCTGGAAATAGCGGAAGCGGCCCTGGGCGCGCCACAGGTCCGCCCCCGGGTCGTCCTCCAGCGTCACCGCCAGGTGCACCGAGCCGTCGACGTCGTGCAGCACGGCCTCCACGACGGCGGTGCGGCCGTCCAGGAAGAGGTCCTGGGCGTCGGTGCGCCGCCGTCCGGGGCGCAGCAGGACCCGGCTGCCGGCGCCGACCGCGCGGCCGTCGACCAGTACCCGGTCGGTGTCCGGGTCCACCCCGGGGTCGTCGCCCGGGTCCCACCAGGGCTGTCCGGGCGCGTCGCCGGTGATCTCGCGCAGGCCCCGGACGGCGCCGTGCAGCCGCTCCAGCACCTCGGGGGGCATCGAGTCGGCGAGGTCGATCACGGCGCCCGCCCGCTCGTCGGTGCCGCGGGCCTCGCGCTTCTCGCGGTCGGTCAGAGCGGCGGTCCGCAGGGCGAGGATCTCGTCGATCTCGGTGGCGTCGTAGAGCGCGCCCGGGCTCTCGGGGGCGACGACGGGATGGTCCTCCAGGATGATCGGCGAGGAGAGCACCACCCGGTCGCGGCCGGGCGGGCCGGCCAGCACCGGCCAGGTGTGCTCGTTGCGGCACAGCGCGGTGGCGGCCCGGGCCCATGCGGGCGGGTCGGCCGGGGACAGGAAGGTGCCGCGCTCCAGGCCGAGCAGCAGGTGGGCCGAGACCAGCGAGCGGGCCAGCGCCGCGTCCCGCGCCTCGTCGGGCCGCGGGGTCCAGTCGGTGGTGTTCTCCACCACGGCGGTCAGCAGCCGCACCCCGTACGGCCCCGGGACCTCCCGGGCGGTCAGCCGCAGCAGGCCGTCGGTCCGTTCCCGGCGGCGCAGCAGCCGGCCGGCGGTGGCGCCGCCGTCGTGCAGCGGTTCCGTCTCCCGGCCGGCCGGGAGGTGGAACGGCCGCACCAGCTCGCCGGCCAGCTCCTCGACGGGCACGACGAGTTCGATGCGCTCCTCGACCCCCTCGTCCCACGGCTGGAGGACCCGGTCGGCGAGTTCCAGTTCGTCGACCGGCTCGAAGCCGCCGGGCACGGCCCGTTCGACGGTGCGCCGCCGCACCCGCAGGAAGCGCAGTTCGACGGCCAGCCGGTCGCCGGGGCGCGGTTCCATCAGGCATTCGGTGCGCTGGTGGGCGTGCTCGCCGCGGTCCGCGCCGTAGCCGGGCGGGACGAGCACCCCGAACTGCCAGCGCAGCCGGTTCTTGGCCGCCGAGGCCCGGTAGGGGTAGAGCACGTAGCCCTCGAACAGGACGGCGTCGGCGATCTGCCGGGCGGAGGCGAAGGCGGCCTCGACCTCGGCGGTGAAGCCGGTGACGGGGGCGGTCACCGGGTCGCCTCGGCGAGTTCGGCGCCGGCCAGCAGGGCGCGCACGGTCGCCTCCCAGGACGGCAGGGCGCGGCGCGAGCGGTAGGCGAGCAGCGCGTCCATCAGCTCCTCGGGCAGCCGCAGCCAGCCGCAGCCCGGGAAGTGCCGGTCGATCGCCTCACGCC
Source organism: Kitasatospora sp. NPDC002551 (assembly GCF_040296005.1). Taxonomy (NCBI): domain Bacteria; kingdom Bacillati; phylum Actinomycetota; class Actinomycetes; order Kitasatosporales; family Streptomycetaceae; genus Kitasatospora; species Kitasatospora sp. NPDC002551. The sequence continues at coordinate 68,920 of NZ_JBEOWI010000036.1, forward strand.
ACACCTGAACGGGCATCCGCACCGAGGCCTCGCGGTCCCAGGGGACCGGGGAGACCTGGAAGCCGCCGGGGCCGGCGAAGGCGGTGCCGGAGAACAGCAGCAGCACGGGGACGTCGCCGCCGCCGAGCGCCCTGAGGTAGCGGGCGGCGGCGACGTCCTGGTCGTAGGTGCAGGGGACGGGCAGGTCCAGTTCGGTCTCGCCGGTGAAGCCGGGGACCATCAGCGGCACCTGGGCGAACTGGACCGGGTTGAGGGTGGTGCCCCAGCGCGGACGCTCGCCGAACAGGTCGGTGAGCCGCCCGGCCTCCGCCGCGTCGTAGCCGCGCCGGGCGGGTTCGATGCGCAGCTGGCAGCGCAGCGCCAGGGCGTGCACCCGGGTGTCGGGGGGCGCGGTGATCCGCAGCCGGAAGAGCAGGGTGGGTCCGGCGGCGTGCTCGGCCGCCCGGACGGCGGTGCAGGCGAAGGCGAGCGGGGTCACCGGGGTCCGTCCTCTCGCAGCGGCCGGGCCCGTTCGTCGAGCCGGGCGAAGAAGGCGTCGGCCTCGGCCCGGGCCTCGGGCCCGCCGTCGAACCCCTTCCAGCAGCGCCGCAGCCGGCCGACCAGTTCGTAGCAGGCGTCGATGGGCACCAGCAGGCAGTGGATGCCGGTGCCGGTGCGGCGCAGCAGCAGGGCCTCGACGTCGGGTTCCAGGGCGGCGGCGAGGGCGCTGTCGCCGAGGGCGGCCCGCCAGGCGGCCTCGTCCGGTTCGCTCTCGGTGGCGCCGCCCGGGCCGGGGTAGAGCAGGACGAGCCGGTCCTGGCGGGCGTTGCGGAACAGGAAGGCGGTGGAGACCGGGATGCCGAGGGCCGCCCACGCCTGCTCGCCGATCCGGTGGCCCGGGTCGGCGAGGTGGCGGTCGGGGACGTGCCGGTAGCGGCCGCCGGCTGCTCCGGGCTGCCGGAACAGCAGTCCGCAGGCCGTGCAGACGCAGGTCAGGGCCTGTTCCTCGGTGTCCACCAGGTGCCGGTGCGCCGGGGGGACGCCCTGGCCGCAGAAGGCGCAGCGCTCCGGCTGCGGCGGCGCGGGCTCGCGCAGCCGGTGCAGCAGGGCGGTGCCGGGGCGGGTGATCTGGCGGGTGCTCACCGGGCGGCCTCCGCCGGGGTGCCGGGGCGGGTGGCGATCTGCAGCAGCCGGGGTTCGCGTTCGACCACGGTGGCCGTCACCTCGGGCGCGTGGCAGGCGAGGAGGGCCTCGATGTCCTGCTCGGAGCAGCCGCAGCCGCCGCCGGTGCGCAGCAGCCGGGCGGTGCCGGTGTCGGGGTCGAAGCCGGCCAGCCCGACGGGTTCGGGCAGGGCGGCGAGCGCCCGGCCGATCCGGGCGGCGGTGTCCTCGGGGTGCAGGTCGTGCAGGACGAGCAGGCCGGCCACCGCCGGGTCGTCCAGCAGCGCGGTGAGGGCGGGCGGCGGCAGCGCCTCGACGATCCGGGCCAGGCCCTCGTGGTAGAACTCCATGAGGTCGCGGGCCAGTTGCTCGCCGGCCTCGCGCGCGCCCCGGTCGGCGAGCGCGTCGAGCCGGTCGAGGGCCTCCTGGATCCGCAGCCCGGTCCGTTCCGCCGTCATGCGGTGAGTCCGCTCAGGCCGGTGGGCACGTGCATCTGCTGGACGGTCCGGCCGCCGCCGACGTACATGTGCACGCCGCAGGGCAGGCAGGGGTCGAAGCTGCGGACGGCCCGCATGATGTCGATGCCCTTGAAGTTCTCCGGGGGGTTCTCCTCGAAGATCGGCGTGTTCTGCACGGCGTCCTCGTAGGGCCCGGGGGTGCCGTGGCTGTCGCGCACGCTGGCGTTCCACGGGGTGGGCGGGTAGGGGTGGTAGTTGGCGATCTTGCCGTCCCGGATCACCAGGTGGTGCGACAGGACGCCGCGCACGGCCTCGGTGAAGCCGCAGCCGACGGCCTCGTCCGGCACCTCGAAGCGCTCCCAGGTCTGGCTGCGCCCGGCGCGCACCTCCTCCAGCGCCTTCTCGGTGAAGTGCAGGGCGCAGGCGGCGGCGTAGGCCTGGAAGTAGGTGCGGGCGCGGTTGCGCTCCAGGGCGTTGCTCCACTGCGGGATCGTCCACTCGAAGGTGGTCTCCGGCTTGGTCATCGAGCGCGGCAGGCTGATCCGCACGCTGTGCCCGGTGGCCTTGACGTAGCCGATGTCGACGAGCCCGGACAGGGCGGTGGACCACAGACGGGCGAGCGGGCCGCCGCCGGTGTCGAGGGCGAGGTGGTCGGTGCCGTCGAACCAGCGGGGGGACATCACCCAGCTGTACTTGCCGTCGAAGTCGCGCTTCTGCGGGGCGGGGATGGTGTGCTGGTTCCAGGGGTGGCGGGGGTCGACCGGGTTGCCGAGCGGGTCGTGGGTGACGAACAGTTCCTCGCCCTGCCAGTCCTGGTAGTAGGAGCTGCCGAGCAGGATGCGGATGCCCAGGTTGATCCGGGTGAGGTCGTTGGTGACCAGCTTGCCGTCGACCACGACGCCGGGGGTGACGAACATCCGCCGGCCCCAGTCGGTCATGTTGCGGTAGGTGAAGTCGCAGTGGTCGGGGTCGTTGAGGCTGCCCCAGCAGCCGAGCAGCACGCGCCGCCGGCCGACCTCCTCGTAGCCGGGCAGCGCCTGGTAGAAGAAGTCGAAGAGGTCGTCGTGGAGCGGCACGACCTTCTTCATGAACTCCACGTAGCGCATCAGCCGGGTCAGGTAGTCGGTGAACAGCTGGACGGTGGCCACCGTGCCGACGCCGCCCGGGTAGAGCGTGGAGGGGTGCACGTGGCGGCCCTCCATCAGGCAGAACATCTCCCGGGTGTAGCGGCTGACCTGGAGCGCCTCGCGGTAGAACTCGCCCTCGATGGGGTTGAGCGCGCGCATGATGTCGGCGATGGTCCGGTAGCCGTGGTCGCCGGCGTGCGGGGCCTCGGTGCGTTCGGCGAGGTCCAGGACGCCGGGGTTGGTCTCGCGGACCATCTTCTCGCAGTAGTCGACCCCGACCAGGTTCTCCTGGAAGATGTTGTGGTCGAACATGTACTCGGCGGCCTCGCCGAGGTTGATGATCCACTCGCCGAGGTGCGGGGGTTTCACGCCGTAGGCCATGTTCTGCGCGTAGACCGAACAGGTGGCGTGGTTGTCGCCGCAGATGCCGCAGATCCGGCTGGTGATGAAGTGGGCGTCGCGGGGGTCCTTGCCCCGCATGAAGACGCTGTAGCCGCGGAAGACCGAGGAGGTGCTGTAGCACTCCGCGACCTTCTTCTGCTTGAAGTCGATCTTCGTGTGGATGCCCAGGCTGCCCACGATCCGGGTGATCGGGTCCCAGGACATCTCCACCAGACCGCTGCCGTCCCCGGCCGCCCTGGTCGTCGCTGTCATCGTGTCTGTCATGCCCTTCTGGAGGCGGGGAGGGGGGTGCGGCGGCGGGGCCGCCGCGCACGGGGCGCGGCGGCCCGTCCGGTCACCGCGGCGGGCGGTAGCCGGTGGTCAGGGTGGGCCCGGTGTGGCGCCACCTGGGTTCCTTGTCGAGCGTGGCCAGGGTGATCGCGCGCAGCCGGCGGATCACCGAGCCGTAGGTGCGGCTGACCCTGGTCGACACCGTCGAGCCGGGCGGCGGGTCCATGAACGGCATGAACTTGTCGGGGAAGCCGGGCATCGTGCAGGCGATGCAGATGCCGCCGACGTTCGGGCAGCCGCCGATGCCGTTGATCCAGCCGCGCTTGGTGACGTTGCACTTGACGACCGGGCCCCAGCAGCCGAGCCGCACCAGGCACTCGGGCGTGCCGTAGTCGGTGGCGAACTGCCCCTGCTCGTAGTAGCCGCCCCGGTCGCAGCCCTCGTGCACGGTGGCGCCGAACAGCCAGGCGGGCCGCAGCTTGTCGTCCAGCGGGATCATCGGCGCGGAGCCGGCCAGCTGGTAGAGCAGGTAGGTCAGGGTCTCGGCGAAGTTGTCGGGCTGGATGGGGCAGCCGGGCACGCAGACGATCGGCAGACCGGCCTTGGACTTCCAGTCCCATCCGAGGTAGTCGGGCACGCCCATGGCGCCGGTCGGGTTGCCCTCCATGGCGTGGATGCCGCCGTAGGTGGCGCAGGTGCCGATCGCGACGACCGCGGTGGCCTTGGGGGCGAGGCGGTCCAGCCACTCACTGGTGGTGATCGGCTGGCCGGTGGCCGGGTCGTCGCCGAAGCCGCACCAGTAGCCCTCCTCCTTGATCCGCTCGTTGGGGATGGACCCCTCGACGACCAGGACGAACGGGTCGATCTCGCCCCGGTCGGCCCTGAAGAACCACTCGACGAAGTTGTCGGCGCCCTGGACCGGGCCGCACTCGAAGTCGATCAGCGGCCAGTGCACGGCGACCTTCGGCAGGCCCGGCAGGGCTCCGGTGACGATCTCCTCGATGCTCGGCTGCATGGCGGCGGTCAGGGCGACCGAGTCGCCGTCGCAGCTCAGACCGGCGTTGATCCAGAGAATGTGCACCACGTCGGTGTCGGTGGCGCTCGTTGCTGCAGCACCCATGAGGATGCCTCCTCGGAACTGGGAGCCGGACGATATGGCTCAGAACTGTCATAACAGCCCCCGGCCGCTCCCGCCGGTCCACGCAGCCGGGCGCGGCGTCCGAACGGCCGCCATCCGGGTGGGCCGTCCGGGTCACACCGTGGCGGCGGGGGCGGGCAGCTTGCGGACGAAGGCGGCGCGCAGCGCGTGGTAGGGCGCGTGCGGGTCGAAGAACTGGCGGCGCATCACGGCGAGCTCGGCCGTCCGGTGGTCGGCGAGCGGCCTGGCGCGCTCGTCGGCCTCGCGGGCGGCCTTCTTGGCGGCGATCCGGCCGTGCACCGTCGGCGAGGCGGCGGTCAGCCGGGCCAGCCGGGCCGCCCGCTCGCCGAACTCCTGCGGGGTGCAGGGCAGCACCCGGTCGACCAGCCCGAGGTCCAGGGCGGTCGCGGCGCTCACCGGCCGCGCCTGTTCGGTGAGCCGGCGGGCCTGCTCCGCGCCGACCCTGCGCGGCAGGGTGTACGTCCAGTACTCCGAGCCGTGCAGGCCCATCAGCCGGTAGTGCGGATTGAGCACGGCGCCGCGGCGGCACCAGACCTCGTCGGCGGCCAGCGCGAGCATCACCCCGCCGGCCGCCGCGTTCCCGCCGAGGGCGGCGACCACCAGGCGGTCGGTGGTGGTGAGGACCGCCTCGACCAGGTCGTCGATGGCGTTGATGTTCGCCCATGACTCGGCCGCCGGGTCGGCGGCCGCCTCGATCACGTTCAGGTGGATGCCGTTGGAGAAGAAGTCGCGGCCGCCGCCGAGCACCAGCACGGCGGTCGGCCGGGTCAGCGCGAAGCGGTAGGCGTCCAGCAGGCGGCGGCAGTGGCCGGTGCTCATCGCGCCGCCGGGGAAGGAGAAGCGCAGCAGGCCGACCGGTCCGTCCTCGGTGTAGCGGATGTCCGACCAGACCGGGTCGTCCCCGGCCGGCATCAGCGGGGCGGGCAGTTCGGGCAGCCGGGGCAGCGTGTCGCCGAGGGCGGTGACGGCGGGCAGCTTCACCGTGGCGGGGCCGCCCGGGCGGCGCCGGCGGCGCAGCTCCGGGATCCAGACCGCGCCGTCGGCGGTCGCCCGGCACAGCGCCCCCGCGCGGGTGGCCAGCGGCTCGCCGGGGCGCCCGCGCAGCGTCCGCTCGGGGTGGCCGCCGTGCAGGTACCACTGCCCGCCGAGCAGGTCGTCCAGCACGCCGGGCCGGGAGTCGGCGGCCCGCAGCGTGCGCACGACGGTGTCGGTGTCGTCCCGCGCCCAGTCGATCCGCCGCGCCTCCTGGCGCAGGTAGGGGCGGGTGTGGTCGGGCGCGTGCCAGTCGGGGCCGCTCTGCGGGCGCGGGGTGTGGGTGCCGGAGGCGAAGCGCCGCACGGCCCGCAGCACCGCCTCGACGGCGGCGTCGGCGACCTCGCCGCGGTAGAGGTCGCTCTTGGCGGCGGGGGGCAGCGGGCAGGGCTGCCAGGCCCAGACGGGGCCGGCGTCCATCACCGCGTCGGCCTGCAGGACCGTCACGCCCCAGTCGGCCGCGCCCTCGTGGATCGCCCAGTCGAGGGCGGAGGGGCCCCGGTCGCCCGGCGGGCCGGGGTGCACGACCAGGCAGGTGACGGTGGACCAGACGTCCTGCGGCAGCGTGGTGGTGAGCATCGGCGCGATCACCAGGTCCGGGGCGGCCCGGCGCACCGCCGCGCGCAGCGCGCCGTCGTCCCCGGTGGCCAGGTGGACCTCCACCGGGTGGCGCCGGTCCCGCAGTTCGGCGTGGATCCGCTGGGTGAGGCTGTTGTACGCGCTCGCGACGAGCAGGATCCGCATGTGCGCCTCCGGCGGTGTGGACACCCGTGAACGCGGCGATCATCTCCCCCGTCCGGGCCCCGGCCGGCCGCGCCGCTCCGCCGGGTCACCCGGGCGGCGGGGCCCGGGGTGCGGCGGGTGCGGCGGCGGGTCAGAGGTCGGTGCCGGTGGCGCCCTGCTCGCGGTCGTAGGCCTCGCGGGAGTGGGCGATGGTCTCGCGGTGGCGCTCCGCCCAGGCGGTGAGGCCCTTGAGGGAGGCGTAGAGCTCGGCGGCCATCTCGGTGCCGCGGTACTCGACCTTGGGCGGGACGGTCGGGTGGACGGTGCGCTCCAGCAGGCCGTCGCGTTCGAGGTTGCGCAGCGTGAGGGTGAGCATGCGGCGGCTGATGCCGGGGATGGCCCGTTCGAGTTCGGTGAAGCGGACCGGGCCGTGGCTGACGTTGAGCAGGATGCCGATCGCCCACTTGCCGCTGATCCGGTTGAGCGCCTCCAGGACGGTGCAGGCCTCGCGTTCGGCGGGCGGCGCCCCGGCCTCGTCGATCACATCGCTGTTCCCCAGGAACATGAAAGTGCCTCCTTACGGTGGACTTGATGGTCACACATGATGGGCGCTGTAACAAGAAGTGCCCTCAGGGAGCGCGGGCGCCACCGGGCGCCCCTCCCGGGCCATTCCCCGAAGGACTCCTCCGATGACCACGCACGCCCCGCCGTCCCTCCAGCCTTCCAGGTCACGCTGGTTGGCACTGGGGGTCCTCTGCACCGGCAACCTGATGATCATCCTCGACGGCTCCATCGTCACCGTCGCCCTGCCCACCATCCAGACCGACCTCGGCTTCACCCAGTCCGGCCTGGCCTGGGTGGTGAACGGCTATCTGATCGCGTTCGCCGGACTGCTGCTGCTCTCCGGCCGGCTCGGCGACCTGCTGGGCGGCAAGCGGGTGTTCAGCGCGGGCCTGGGCCTGTTCACGGCGGCCTCGCTGGCCTGTGGCCTGGCCTCCTCCTCGACGGCGCTGGTGGTGTTCCGCTTCGTCCAGGGCGTCGGCGGGGCGCTCGCCTCGGCCGTCGTCCTCGGCATGATCATCACCCTGTTCCCGGACGGCGGGGAGCGCGCCAAGGCGCTGGCCGCGTACGCCTTCGTGTCCGCCGCCGGCGCCTCGCTGGGCCTGATCCTCGGCGGTGTGCTCACCCAGAGCTTCAGCTGGCCGTGGGTGTTCTACGTCAACGTGCCGATCGGCCTGGTGGCGCTGGTGCTGACGCAGAGCGTGGTGCCCGGCGGAGCGGGGCTGGGACTGCGCGAGGGCGCCGACCTGGTGGGCTCGGTGCTCGCCACCGGCGGGCTGATGCTGCTGGTCTACACCATCATCAAGGCCGAGGAGTACACCTGGGGCGACGGCCGCACGCTCGGCCTGCTGGCCGGTTCGCTGGTGCTGCTGGCCGGCTTCGTGGTCCGCCAGGCCTACGCCGCCAAGCCGCTGCTGCCGCTGCACATCTTCCGCTCCCGGGCGGTCTCCGGCGCCAACGGCATCATGGTGCTGATGGTGGCCGGCCTGTTCGGCTACCAGTTCTGCACCGCGCTGTACTTCCAGAACGTGCTGGGCTACGACGCGCTGAAGACCGGCCTCGCCTTCCTGCCCGCGCCGGTCACCATCGCGATCGTCTCGCTGGGCTTCGCGGTGAAGCTCAATCAGAAGTTCGGCCCGCGCCGGGTGCTGGTCGCCGGCCTGCTGCTGGTGGCCGCCGCGCTCGCGCTGCTGGCCCGGGTGCCGAGCGACGGCAGCTTCCTGGTCGACATCGTGCCGCCGTTCGTGCTGCTCGGCCTCGGCTTCGGCGCGGCCATGCCGGCCCTGATCGGCCAGGCCATGTCGGTCGGCTCGCCCAACGACGCCGGCATCGCCTCCGGCCTGGTGAACACCACCCAGCAGGTCGGCGCCTCGATCGGCACCGCCGTGCTGGCCACGGTGGCCGCCTCCCGCTCGGCGACCCTGCTCGGCGACGGGAAGAGCCCGGTGGAGGCGCTGACCGGCGGCTTCCACCTCTCCTACGGGCTCAGCGCGGTGTTCGTCGCGATCGGCGTGCTGGTCGCCGCCTTCGTCCTGCGCAGCCCCGCGTCCGCCCCCGCCGCCGCGGGCGGGGCCGAGGACGCCCCCGGACCGGACCTCACGTCCGCGGACTCCCCCGTGCCGCAGACCTGACGGTCCCGGTGCGGCCGTTCCGGCCCCCGGAACGGCCGCACCCCTCCAAACCACCCGTGCCCCGGTTCAGGGCCCTGATAGGGGGACGGACAGGGGGGTCGGATCCGCCGGGAGCCAGCAGACTCGTCGCACCGCCCGCGGCCGGCGCCGTTCGCCGCCCCCGCCGGACGGGCAGGCGCCCGACGCCGCCCACCGCTTCCCCGCTTCGCGCAGGATCGAGAAAGAACCCATGTACACCAGACGCCGCTTCCTCCGCCTCCCGGTCGCCGCCACCGCCGTCGGCCTCCTCTCCACGGCCGTCCTCGCGGGCTGCTCCGACTCCTCCGCCCCGCCCTCCGCCAAGAGCGGCGGCGGCACCCTGCGCTACGGCGCCGCCGTCGAACCCGACAGCTGGGACCCGCACGCCGCGTCCACCGCCGTCACCGGGCGGCTGCTGCGGCCGGTGCTGGAGTCGCTGGTCGCGGTGGCGCCGGACGGGACGGTCAAGCCGTGGCTGGCCGAGTCGTGGACGGTGACGCCCGACGGGCTGACCTACACCTTCACGCTGCGCAGCGGAGTGACGTTCAGCGACGGCACGCCGTTCGACGCCGCGGCGGTGAAGGCCAACTTCGACCACGTCACCGCGGCGAAGACGGCGTCCAAGCGGGCGGCCGGCCTGCTCGGGCCGTACCGGGACACCGAGGTCGTCGACCCGCGCACGGTGGCCGTCCACCTGACGGCCCCGCACGCCTCCTTCCTCAACGCGGCGGGCAGCACCTTCCTCGGCTTCCACTCCCCCGCCGCGCTGCGCGACCACGCGGGCGACCTCTCCTCGGGCGGGCGGTTCGTCGTCGGCACCGGTCCGTTCACCTTCGAGTCGGTGACGCCCGGCCAGCAGGCGGTCTTCAAGCGCCGGCCCGACTACGCCTGGGCCCCGCCGACCGCCGCCCACCAGGGGCAGGCGAAGCTGGAGAGCATCGTCGTCCTGCTGCTGAAGGAGGACGCCTCCCGGGTCGGCGCGCTGACCTCCGGTCAGGTCGACGCGGCCGAGCTGATCCCGGCCAACCGGCTGGCCGGGCTGCGCGGCCAGAACGGCGTCCAGGTGGTCCGCAAGGCGGTGCCCGGCGTGCCCTACACCTACTACCTCAACACCGCCCGGGCGCCCTTCGACGACCTGCGCGCCCGGCAGGCCGTGCGCCACGCCGTCGACTTCGCCGGCATCGTCAAGGGGATCTTCCAGGGCGAGTACCAGCAGGCCTGGGGGCCGCTGGCACCCTCCACCCCCGGCGCCGACGAGCTGCTCGCCAAGCCCGCCTGGGAGTACAGCCGGGAGAAGGCCGAGCGGCTGCTCGACGAGCTCGGGTGGACCGGGCGCGACGCCGACGGCTACCGCACCAAGGACGGCAAGCGCTTCACCGTCGAGCAGCCGTACGTGCAGACCTTCGTCTCCGCCCAGAACCACACCTTCGACGTCGGCGTCCAGGACGCGCTGAAGCAGGTCGGCATCGAGCTGAAGCTGGTGCCGCTGGACTCCGCCGGCTCCATCGGGCGCACCGGCAAGGGCGACTACGACGTCTTCGCCTTCGCCTGGCAGGGCTCCGACCCCAGCCTGCTGGAGAGCCTCTACCACTCGACGAAGCAGTTCGGGGGCGGCGGCGCCAACGGCGCCCGGGTGCACGACGCGCAGATCGACACCTGGCTGGACCAGGCCGAGGCCACCGTCGACGCCGGGCAGCGGACCGAGCTGTACCGCAAGGTGCAGCGGCGGATCGTCGAGCAGGCGTACTCCTTCCCGGCGTACATCGCCACCATGGACGTCGCCCTGCACCCCAAGGTGAGCGGGCTGGCCCTGGACGTCGACGCCAACACCGACTTCTACGGCATCGGGGTGGCCTGAGGTGGCCGACCGCGTCCGGCAGGTGCCGCCCTGGGCCAGGTTCGCGGCCCGGCGGCTGGCCGCGGGGCTGGTGGTGGTGTGGGGGACGCTCACGGTGACCTTCTTCGCCCTCCACCTCGCCCCCGGCGACATCGTGGACGGACTCATCGGGCCGGGCGCCGCCGCCACCCCGGCGCTGCGCGACCAGGTCATCGCCGAGAACGGCCTCGACGACCCGCTGCTCGTCCAGTACGGCCGCCAGCTCGCCCGGCTGGCGGGCGGCGGCCTCGGCTGGTCGTACCAGCTGAACGAGCCGATCGAGCGGCTGCTGGGCAGCCAGCTCGGGCCGACCGTCGAGCTGGCGCTCGCCGCGCTGGTCACCGCGCTGGTGCTGGCGGTGCTCGCGGCCGTGCTGACGGCCGGCCGGGGGCGGGCGGTGCGCGGCGCGGCCGGCGTCGTCGAGCTGCTGATGGTCTCGATGCCCTCGTTCTGGCTGGGCATCATCCTGCTGACGGTGTTCTCCTACCAGCTGCACGCGCTGCCCTCGATCGGGGCGGACGGGCCGGCCGCGCTGGTGCTGCCGGCGCTGGCCCTGGCGCTGCCGCTGGCCGGGGTGCTCGCCCAGGTGATCCGCCAGGAGCTGGAGAGCGCCGACGGCCGCCCGTTCGTGCTCACCGCGCGCTCGCGCGGCCTCGGCGCCACCGCCGTGCTGCTGCGGCACACCCTGCGGCACGCGCTGCTGCCGCTGACCACGCTGGCCGGGTTCGTGCTGGGCAGCCTGTTCGGCGGCGCGGTGCTGGTGGAGAACATCTTCACCCGCCCGGGTCTGGGCCGGGTGCTGGCCAACGCCGTCGGCTCGCGCGACCTGCCGGTGGTCAGCGCGCTGGTGGTGATCTCCAGCGCGGCGTTCGTCCTCATCAACACCGCGGTGGACCTGCTCCACCCGCTGATCGACCCCCGGCTGCGCGAGGGAGGGCCCGCATGAGCAGCGTCACCGCCCTGCCGGGGCGCCCGGCCGCCGCCCGCCGGGGCGCGCTGCTGCGCTCGCCCGCGCGGCTGGCGCCGCTCGTGCTGCTGGCCGCCGTCGCCGTCGTGCTGGCCTTCCCCGGCCTGTTCGCCACCCACGCCCCCGAGGCGACCGACGTCGCCTCGGCGCTGCGCCCGCCGGGCGCGGACCACTGGCTGGGCACCGACCAGCTCGGGCGCGACGTGTGGTCGCGACTGGTGCACGGCACCCGGCTGTCGCTGCTGATCGCCGTCGGCGCGACGCTGGTCGGGGTCGGCGGCGGCGCGCTGCTCGGCCTGCTCGCCGGGTGCGGCGGGCAGCGCGTCGACTTCCTGCTGATGCGGGTGGTGGACGTGCTGCTGGGCTTCCCCGAACTGCTGCTCGCGCTGCTCGTGGTGGCGCTGCTGGGCGGCGGCACGGTCAACGTCGCCCTCGCCATCGGCATCGCCGGGGTGCCCAACTACGCCCGGCTGGTGCGCGGGCAGGCCCGGCTGGTGCTGCGCGCGGAGTACGTGGAGGCCGCGCGGGTGCTCGGGGTGCCGGCCTGGCGCTCGGTGCTGCGGCACGTGCTGCCCAACGTCGGCGGGCCGCTGGTGGTGCTGGCCTCCATCGGGCTGGGCTCGGCCGTCATCTCGGGCTCCGGGCTGAGCGTGCTCGGCCTCGGTCCCGTCCCGCCGGAGGCCGACTGGGGGTCGATGGTCGCCGACGGCAAGGACTTCCTGCAGACCGCCTGGTGGATCTCGATCGCGCCGGGCCTGGCCGTCTCGGCGGTGGTGGTCTGCACCACCCTGATCGGCCGTTCGCTCCATCTGAAGGCGGTGCGATGACGACCACGGAGACGAAGCCGACGACGGCCGGCGCGGAGGCGCGGCAGGCGGGCGACCTGGTGCGGGTGGAGGGCCTGCGGGTCACCTTCCCCGGTGCGGCGCGGCCCGCCGTGGACGGGGTGTCGCTGGCCGTCGGCCCCGGCGAGTGCGTGGCGCTGGTCGGCGAGTCCGGTTCGGGCAAGTCCGTCACCTCGCGTTCGCTGATCGGGCTCGCCGGCGCCCGGGCCCGGGTGGCCGCGCGGACGCTGGAGGTGGCCGGGGCGGACGCCTCGGGCTACCGCGAGCGGCAGTGGCGGGCGGTGCGCGGCCGGCAGGTCGCGATGGTCTTCCAGGACGCGCTGACCGCGCTGGACCCGCTGCGCACGGTCGGCGCCGAGATCGCCGAGGCGGCCCGGCCGCACGGCGGCGCCGGCCGGGACGGCACGGCGGCCCGGGTGGTGGAGCTGCTGACCGAGGTGGGCGTGCCGGAGCCGGAGGCCCGGCGCACCCAGTACCCGCACCAGCTCTCCGGCGGGCTGCGGCAGCGCGCGCTGATCGCCTCCGCGCTGGCCGCCGGGGCGCCGCTGCTGGTCGCCGACGAGCCGACCACGGCGCTGGACGCGATCGTCCAGGCGCAGATCCTGCGGCTGCTCGGCCGGCTCAAGGACGAGGGCCGCGGGCTGCTGCTGGTCAGCCACGACCTGGCGGTGGTGGCGCAGCTGGCGGACCGGGTGCTGGTGCTGCGGCAGGGCGAGGCGGTGGAGAGCGGGGAGGCGCGGCGGGTGCTGTCCGCCCCGGAGCACCCGTACACCCGGATGCTGCTGGCCGCGGTGCCCTCGGGGCGGCCGGCGGCCCGGCGGCCCGGTTCCTCGGCCGCGTCCGGCCCCGACACCGGTTCCGACACCGGTTCCGACACCGGTTCCGACACCGACTCCGGTTCCGGGGAGCCGCCGGTGCTCGCCGGGCGGGGGCTGGTGAAGTCCTTCGCCCCGGGCGGGCCGAGGGCGCTGGACGAGGTGGCCTTCACCCTGCGGGCCGGCGAGGCGCTGGGCGTGGTCGGCGAGTCCGGCTCGGGCAAGACCACGCTGGCGCGGGTCGCGATGGGCCTCACCCGCCCGGACGCCGGGGAGGTGCTGCTGCACGGGCGGCCCTGGTCCGCGCTGCCGGAACGGCAGCGGCGCCCCGCCCGGCCCGCGGTCCAGTTCGTCCAGCAGGACCCGTACGCCTCGGCGGACCCCCGGTTCACCGTGGCGCGGATCGTCGGCGAGGGGCTGCCGGGACTGCGGCGCGCCGAGCGGGCCCGGCGCAGTGCCGAGCTGCTCGCGCAGGTCGGGCTGCCGGCCGAGCTGCTGGACCGCAGGCCGCACCAGCTCTCCGGCGGCCAGCGCCAACGGGTCGCCATCGCACGGGCGTTGGCCACCGGTCCCGAGGTTCTGGTGTGCGACGAGCCGGTGTCGGCGCTGGACGTCTCGGTGCAGGCGCAGGTGCTGGAGCTGCTGGACCGGCTGCGGCGCGAGACGGGCATCGCGCTGCTGTTCATCACCCACGACCTGGCCGTGGTGCGGCAGGTCGCGGAGCGGGTGCTGATCATGCGCGGCGGGTCGGTCGTCGAGGAGGGCGACACCGAACGGATCTTCACGGCCCCGGCCCACCCGTACACCCGGGCCCTGCTGGACGCCGTCCTGCGGCTGCCGCCCGGTACGGCCGGGGACGCCCGCGGCACCGGGCACGAGAGCGAGCGGGCCGGCGGGCACGACGGCGAGCACGAGCACATCACGAAGTGGGAGAAATGACCGACACGACGACAGAGGCCGCCCCCGGCGGGGCCGAGAAGTGGCTGCGGCGGGCCGAGGCGGTGGCCGGGGAGCTGGCGCCCGGGGCCGCCCGGCGCGACCGCGAGGGCGCGGCGCCGGTGCGGGAGATCCGGCTGCTGAAGGAGACCGGGCTGGTGACCCTGCTCGGGCCGGTCGAGCACGGTGGCGGCGGCCAGGACTGGTCCACCGCGCACCGGGTGGTGCGCGTCCTGGCTGCGGCCGACGCCTCGGTCGCCGAACTGCTCGCCCACCACTACGTCTGGGTGTCCATCGCCGAGTTCATCGGGACCGAGGAGAAGATCCAGCACATCGGCGAGGTCGCGGCCCGCGCCCGGTGGTTCTTCAGCGGCTCGGCGCGGCCTCGCTCGGCCCCCCTGGTGATCCGGGACACCGGCGGGCACATGCACTTCCACGGCCGGCTGGAGCGCGTCCTGGGCCACCCGGTCTCCGACATCACCATCCTGGAGGGCCACCTGGAGGACGGCGCCACCCCGATCAGCGCGCTCGCCATGAGCGCCCACGAGGGGCTGTCCTTCGAGCCCGCCGAGGAGGAGTTCGGGCTGCGCGCGCTGGTGGCCGGCACGGTCGTCGCCGACTCCGCGGACATCCCGTGGACCGGAGCGCTCGGCCACGTCGACAAGACCTTCGTGCCCCGGGTCTACAACGGCTTCCTCGCCCCGGCCTTCCAGCTCGCCCGGGCCAATGTGCTGATCGGCGCCGCCCGCGGGGCGCTGGAGGCCGCCGCCCGTCAGGTCCGCGAGCAGGGGGCGCGGGACCAGGAGGCCGACCCGGCCGTGGCGGAGGCGGACCGGCGGTTCGGCGAACTCGCCTCCCGGCTCTGGGCGGTGGAGGCGTTCGCCGACGCGGTCGGCGCCGAGGCCGACGCCCTGCACGCCCGCCGCCGCACGGTGACCGAGGAGGAGCGCGGCCGGCACGCCGTACGGGTGGCGGCGCTGGCCGCGCAGGCCGGCGAGGCCGCCGAGGCGGTCACCGCCGGTGCCCCCGCCGCGGCGGGCGCCGGGGGCACCCGGGCGGCGGCCGGGCTGGACCGCCACTGGCGCGACGCCCGCGCCCGGCGGGCGCACGACGACGACCCGGCGCGCGCCCGGGCGGTGGGGCGCCACCTCCTGCACGGCGAGACCCCCCGGCCCACCTGGTACGCGTGACCCCCGCGAGAAGGAGCACCCCGGCATGACCAGCACGCCCCCGATCCCCCTGTCCGTCCTGGACATCTCGTCCATCGACACGGCCGGCCGCCCGGCCGACACCCTGGCCGGCACCCGCCGGCTGGTGGAGGCCGCCGACCGGCTCGGCTGCACCCGGTTCTGGGTGGCCGAGCACCACAACTCGCGCGGTATCGCCGGGTCCGTCCCGGCCGTCCTGCTGGCCGCCCTCGGGGAGCGCGCCGGCCGGATCCGGATCGGCGCGGGCGGGGTGATCCTGCCCAACCACCCGCCCTACGCCGTCGCGGAGGCCTTCCGGACGCTGGCCGCGCTCTTCCCCGACCGGGTCGACCTCGGCATCGGCCGCTCCGGCGCGGACCCGGTCCTCGCCCACGCCCTGCGCCGGGCGCCCGAGGAGGACTACCCCGCCGCTCTGGAGGAGCTGCTGCGCTTCCTCGGCGACGGCTTCCCGGCCGGGCACGCCTACCACCGGCTGGAGGCGCTGCCGCAGCCGCCGCGGCCGCCGCAGGCCTGGCTGCTCGGCGCCAGCGTGCGCAGCGCGGTGGAGGCGGGGCGGCGCGGGCTCCCGTACGCGTTCGCCCACCACTTCTTCAACTCGCGCGGCACCGAGGAGGCGCTGCGGGCGTACCGGGAGAACTTCCGCCCCTCGGCCCGGGCCGAGCGCCCGCACGCCATCGTCACCGCCTTCACGGTGTGCGGCGAGACCTCGGAGCAGGCGCGCCGGCTGGCCGCCCCGGCGCTCTTCCCGGTGCTGCGGCTCGACGGCGCCGCGCCGACCGCGCCGCTGCCCACCGTCGAGGAGGCGCAGGCCTATCCGTGGACGGACGCCGAGCGGGCCGCCGCCGACGCGCTGCTCGGCGCCCAGGCGGTCGGCGACGCGGGGGAGGTCCGCCGCGCCCTGGCGGACCTGCTGGAGCGCACCGGCGCGGACGAGCTGATGGTGACCAACAACGTCACCGACGCCGACGAGAAGATCCGCTCGCTGGAGCGGGTGCGGGAGATCGCCGACACGCTGCCGGTCCCGGCCGGGGTCAGCGCCCGGGCGTGAGGTGCCGCGCGCGGGCGGGGCCGAGGCTGTCGAGGATGCGCCGGTGGTGGGTGGCGAGCCAGACGCGTTCGGGCTCGCCCGGCGGGCAGCGGTCCAGGGCGTGGTCCAGGCAGCGGACGGCGAGGGCGTCGTCGCCCGCGGCGGCGGCGCGGGCGGACGCCGCCACCAGGGCCTCCCAGGCCCGGCGCTCCATCGTCTCCACCGGGGTGCCGTCGGCCTCGGCCAGGGCGATCGCCCGGTCGTGGTGGAAGGCCAGCAGGCCGGGCCGGGGCACCTCCAGCAGGCCCGCCCAGGCGGCCGCCCGCAGGTGGCGTTCGACCAGGACGCGGCCGGGCAGCTGGGCCAGCGCGACGTCCCGGCTGACGGCGTGCCGGAAGGCGTACTCGACGTCGCCGGGCACGCCGCTGCGGCGCACCCGGCGCAGCAGCTCCCGGGCCTCCAGCGCCTCCAGGACGCGGGCCACCTCCTCGGTGTCCCGCAGGCTGACGGCGGCCACCGCCCCGCGCCAGAGCGTGGTACCGACCACGGCGGCGTCGCGCAGCACCGAGCGGGCGGTCCGGTCGAGGCCGTCGAGCTGGGCGGCGGCGATGGCGAGCACGGCCTCGGGGTGCCCGGCGGCCGGGCCCGCGCCGGTGGCGGGGGTGCGGGCGTAGGCCTGGGCGAACAGCGGGTTGCCGTCGGCGAGCACCGCGCGGCGGTCATCGGCGGGGGTGGGCCGGGCACGCCCGGCGGCGGCGCCGACGACGGTCGCGGTGGCCGCGGTGGACAGCGGCGCCACGTGCAGCAGCACCGAGCGGCGCTTGGAGCACCCCCAGGACGGCGTGCTGTGGAGGAGTTCGGAGCGGGCGCCGGCGACCATCAGCAGGGCCACCGGGCCGAGCCGGACGGTGAGTTCCTCCACGAAGGAGCGGACGAAGCCGGCGGCGCGGTGCAGGTCGTCCAGCACCACCACCAGCGGGCGTTCGGCGGCCGCCTCCTCGATGAACTGCCGCAGCACGTCCAGCACCTCCTCCCGGGGGACCGGCCGGCCCGCGGCGGCGGCCGGGGCGGGCAGGCCCAGGCAGGCGGCCAGCGCGGCGACGGCCCGGTCGGCGGCGGCGTGCGGGAACAGCGCGCGCACCACGGTGGTGAGCGCGGGCAGCACGACGGCGGGCGGGGCGCCCGGGCGGATGCCCGCGTAGGCGCGGACCACACCGGCGAGCGGCTCGTACGGGGTGTGGGCGTCGAAGGCGGGCGTGCCGGCGTGCAGCACCCGGGGGGCCGGGCGGTCCGGCGCGGCGGGCAGGGTGGCGGTGAACTCGCGGATCAGCCTGGTCTTGCCGATGCCGGGCTCGCCCAGCACGGTGACCAGGTGCGGAAGTTGGCGGCGGACGGCGTCCTGGTGGGCGCCGCGCAGCAGGTTCAGCTCATGGGTGCGCTCCAGGAACGGCGGCTCGGCGGGGCTGCCGGGCAGCGCCCGGCCGGCGGGGCGCCCGCCGGTCAGGCGGTGGACGCCGGGGGTGCCGTCGACGGGGGCGAATCCGAGGTCCGCGCCGCCGGCCCCGACGGTGGCGGCGCAGGCCCACAGCTCGCCCCGGGGGACCCGCAGCAGCAGGTCGTGGCAGGCGTCCAGGACCTCGCCGGTGACCTCCACCGGCTCGGGCGCTTCGGCGTCGTAGGTGACCACCACCTCGCCGCTGCCGACCACCAGATGGGTGACCGGGCGGGCGGCGCCGGCCTCGCTGCCGGGGGCGGGGACCGCCTCGGGGCCCGCGCCGGGTGCCGTCCCGGGAGCCGCGAAGTGCCGCCGCAGGGCGAGCGCGGCGCGCAGGGCCCGCTCGGCGTCGTCCTCGTGGGCCCTCGGGACGCCGAACACCACCAGCCACACCGAGCCGAAGGCGCGGCGCACCAGTCCGTCGAACGGCTCCGTCTCCCGGCGGATGTCGGCGGTCAGCTCCTTGATGGCGTGGTCGATCCGCTCGGGGGCGAGCGCGCCGCCCCCGGCCGGCCACTGGGCGCGGACCATGACCACGCTGGCGCGGCGCCGCTCGACCCGTTCCCAGACGGGGCGCCGGGCGTGCCCGGGGACGGCCCCGGCGGGGGCGGGCGCCTCGGCGACGGCGGGCGCGGCGGGGCGGGGGCGGTGCTGCGGCGCGGGCTGCGGGGGGACGCGCTCCGCGGCCGGCCGCACCGTCCGGAGCGCGGAGGGGTACGACGGCGACGGCGGGAGCGGCTGCGGGACCCGGGGCACGGCGGCCGGTTCCGGGACGGTGCCGCCGGTGAGCCGCAGGGCCGGCACCGGCTCGTGGCTGAGGATCGCGCGCTGGAGCCGCCGCAGGTCCCGGCCGGGCTCCAGGCCGAAGCGGTCGGCGAGCAGGTCCCGGGTGCGCCGGTAGCGCTCCAGCGCCTCGGGCTGGCGCCCGCAGGTGTAGAGGACCACCATGAGCTGGGCGACCAGCCGCTCGCGGGTCGGCTCGGCCTCCAGCAGGTGCTCCAGTTCGCCGATCAGCTCGCGGTCCCGCCCCATCGCCAACTCGGCCTGGATGCAGTCCTCGTGGACGGCCAGCCGGGTGCCCTGGAGGGCGGCCAGCTCGGGCCAGTTGAGCCCGGCCTCGGTCACGTCGGCGAGCACCGGGCCGCGCCACAGGCCGAGCGCCCGGCGCAGCAGCTCCGAGGCCTCCGCCCAGGCGCCGGCCGCCAGCCGGGCCCGACCCAATGTGACAAGCTCATGAAATTCCGTGAGATCGAGCTGTGCCGGGTCGATTTTGAGCAGGTAACCGGGCACAGTGGTATTCAGCGCGACATTCCCGCCCGGCCCGGCCGGAACCGCCTGGAATGCCCGGCGCAGCCCGGCCACCGAGTTCTGCACCATTTTCCGGGCCGTGGACGGACGATCGTCGCCCCAGAGCGCCGCGATTATCTCGTTGATTCCCACCACGCTATTCGCGCGGAGCAGCAGAACACCCAGCAGCGCCCGCTGCTGAAGGCCGCGTATGGGCACCTCGGAGCCGTCGGAGAGCACTTCAAGCGGCCCCAGAACATTGAATCGCACCCTGCCCCCTCGACTCTCGGCGAATCCGGAAAACACCATTCCGAAGAATGTTCCCGATGGTACATCAGGGCGGCCCGGGTTCTCCATTGACCGCCCGTCAAATCCGCCCCGGCATACCGCCGGCAAGCCGGGCCGGCGGTCCGCCCGGGCATTTCACGGCCCCCGCCCGGCGGCCCTGACGGCAATGCCCCGCCCATGGGCGGCCAGTTCCCGGCCGATGGGCGGGGTGTCCCCATGATGGGACCGACCGGGAGCGGGCGGCCGTCGCCGCAGCCCCGGGGGGCCGTCGGGAGAACCGGCGGCCGGATCCACAAGAGATGAGGTCGGGGGTACCAGGTGCCTGCCCTGCTGGAACGTGACGCGCACATCGACAGACTCGACCACCTGCTCGCCGACTGTCTCGGCCGCGCGGGCCGGGTGGCCCTGCTCGACGGCCCCCTGGGCAGCGGCAAGAGCGCGCTGCTGCGGGCGTTCGCCGCCCGGGCCGCCGGGCGCGGGGTCCTGGTCGTCGGCGCCGACTGTTCCGCCCAGGAGCGGGACCTGCCGTTCGGCGTCGCCGACCGGATCGCCCGCTCCCCCGCCTGGCCGGCCGGCCACGCCGAGCGACTGGCGGCGGCGGCCGACCCGGCCGTGCTCGCCGAGGCGGCCGCCGGCGACGCCGGCGACGACCCGGCGGGCCCGCCGGCGGTGGAACTGCTGCGCGCCTGCCGCGACCTGACCGCGGCACTGCTCGCGGTGGCCGCCGAGACCCCGGTGCTGCTCTGCGTCGAGGACATCGGCCACGCCGACGAGGCGTCCCTGCACTTCCTGCGCCACCTCGTGCGGCACCTGCCGCAGAGCCGGGTGCTGCTGGTGCTCACCGACGGCGGCACCGCCTGGCCGGCGCGCCGCCGGGTGCACGCCGAACTGCTGCGCCACCCGCACGCGCACCGCCTGACGCTGGCCCCGCTGTCCCGGGCCGGGGCGCTGCGGCTGGTCGCCGAGGGCCTCGGCGAGGAACCGGCCCGCCGCCGCGGCCCCGGGCTGGTGGACGTGGCCGGCGGCAACCCGCTGCTGCTGCACGCCCTCGTCGAGGAGCACCTGGACCGGGCCGACGAGCCCGAACCGCGCTACGGCCCCGCCCTGCTGAACTGCCTGCACCGGGCCGGGCCCGGCGTGCTGCGGGTCGTCCAGGCGCAGGCCGTGCTGGGCGACGACGCCCCGGCCGAGGACGTGGCCCGGCTGCTGGGCGAGCGGGAGAGCGCCGACGCGGTGGGCCGGATCCGCTCCGCGCTCAGCGCCGCCGGACTGCTGGACGGCGAGGGGCGGCTGCGCACCGCGGCGGCGCGCACCGCCGTCCTGGAGGACCTCGCCCCGCACGAGCGGACCGACCTGCGGCTGCGGGCCGCCCAGCTGGCCCACGAGGCGGGCGGCCCCGCCGCCGAGGTGGCCCGGCACCTGGTCGAGGCCGGCCGGGCGCCGGCCCCGTGGGCGGTGGCCGCGCTGAGCGAGGCGGCCGAGCACGCGCTGCTGGACCACCGCCACCGCACGGCCGTCGCCTGCCTGCGGCTGGCCCACAAGGAGGCCGCCGAGGAGACCGACCGGGCGGTGCTCCGGCACCGGCTGGCGCAGGCCGAGTGGCAGCTCAACCCCTCGGAGGCGGCCCGTCACCTGGTGCCGCTCACGGCGGCCGTGCGGGCCGGGCACCTCGGGCTCGCCGAGGCGCTCGTCCTGGTCCGGCAGCTGCTCTGGCACGGGCGCGGCGAGGAGGCGCTGGCCGTCCTGGACCTGCTGCGGGCGCGGAGCGGACCGGCGGGCCCCGCCGCACCGGCCGCCCCCGCCGAGACGGGCGCGCTGCGCGACGCCGAGACCTGGCTCGCCTACACCCACCCGGGCCTGGCCCGGGGCCGGCGCCTCCCGGCGCTGCCCGCCGACCTGCGGCACGCGGTGGCCCCGGACGTCGACCCGCAGCTGCGGGCGGCCGGCGCGCTGGCCGGGGCACTGGCCCGCGGCCGGGCCGGCGAGGCCGTCGAGCGTGCCCGGCAGGTGCTGCACGACGCCCACCTGCACGGCCGCACGATCTGGGCCGAGGAGGCCGCGCTGCTGGCCCTGCGGGTGCTGCTGCAGGCCGGGCGCGCCGACACCGCGGCGCTCTGGAGCCAGCGGCTGCTGACCGCCGCCACGCGCCGCGAGGCCCCGACCGCGACGGCCCGGTACGCCGCCGCGCACGCCGAGTCGGCGCTGCGCCTCGGCGAACTGGCCGAGGCGGCGGAGAGCAGCCGGGCCGCGCTGACCCACCTCAGCCCCGCCGCCTGGGGCATCGCGGTGGGCCTGCCGCTGGGCACGCTGGTGACGGCGGAGAGCCGGATGGGCGAGCACCGGTCGGCGGCCAAGCACCTCAGCCACGCCGTCGGCGAGACGATGTTCCAGAGCCTCTACGGGCTGCACTACCTGTTCGCCCGCGGCGACCACTACCTGGCGACCCGCCACGGCCACGCCGCGCTCGCCGACTTCCTGTCCTGCGGCGAGCTGCTGCGCACCTGGGGCCTGGACGGCGCCGGGGTGGTGCCGTGGCGCACCCACGCGGCCGACGCCTGGCTGCGGCTGGACAACCGCGACCGCGCCTGGCGGCTGATCCACGAACAGCTCAGCCGGGCCGACGCCGACCTGCCGCACACCCGCGGCCCGGCGCTGCGGCTGCTCGCCGCGGCCGGCCCGCCCGGGCGGCGCGGGCCGCTGCTCACCGAGGCCGTCGACCTCACCGAGGCGGCCGGGGACCGGTACGAGCAGGTGCGGGTGCTCACCGACCTGAGCCGGGTGCACCAGGCGGCCGGCAACAAGCGCCGGGCGCGGCTCCTGCTGCGCCAGGCCCTGCACGTGGCGACCATGTGTGCCATGCACCCGCTCGCCCAGGAGCTGCTCTCGGTCTCGGCGGACCTCGGCGAGAGCGGCCCGGCCACCGACGGCGCCCCCGACCCGGGCGGGGTCGGGGCGCTCACCGAGTCCGAGCGGCGGGTCGCCTCGCTGGCCGTGCTCGGCTACACCAACCGCGAGATCGCCGGCCGCCTCTACGTCACGGCGAGCACCGTGGAGCAGCACCTGACCCGGGTCTACCGCAAGCTCGGGGTCCGCCGACGCAAGGACCTGCCCGCCGATCTGTGGGCCAACCTGAGGAAGACGGGATGACACCGATGACCACCACACCCCTCGTACAGGACGACACCGGGCCCGCGCTCGCCCGCGCCCTGGCGGGCCGGGCCGCCGGCCAGCAGCCGCAGTGGCCGGACCGGGAGCGGGTGCGCGAGGTGCGCGCCGCGCTCGGCGCCCTGCCGCCGCTGGTGCGGCCCGCCGCCGTGGACCGGCTGCGCGAGCGGCTGGCCGAGGCCGCGCTCGGCCGGGCCCTGGTCGTCCAGGGCGGGGACTGCGCCGAGACCTTCGCCGGGAACACCGCCGAGCACGTGCGCTCCAACCTGCACGCCCTGCTGCACTGCGCCACCCTGTTCGAGGTCGCCTCGGGGCTGCCGGTGGTGCCGGTCGGCCGGGTCGCCGGGCAGTACGCCAAGCCGCGCTCCAGCCCGGTCGGCCCGGACGGCCTGCCCGCCTACCGGGGCGACATCGTCAACGGCCAGGCCGCGACGGCCGGGGCGCGCACGCCCGACCCGGAGCGGATGCTCACCGCCTACGCCGGGGCCGGCGAGGCGCTCGGCGTCCTGGAGTCGGTGGCCGCCGCGACCCGCACCGAGCTGTTCGCGGGCCACGAGGCCCTGCTGCTCGACTACGAGGTGCCGCTGGTGCGCGACGGCTACGGCCTGTCCGGCCACTTCCTGTGGATCGGCGAGCGCACCCGGGAACTCGACGGCGCGCACGTGGCGCTGGCCCGGCGGATCGCCAACCCGCTGGGCCTCAAGCTGGGCCCGGGCACCACCCCGGAGCAGGCGGTCGCCTACGCGGAGGCACTGGACCCGGACCGCGTCCCCGGCCGGCTGACGCTGATCAGCCGGATGGGCGCGGACCGGGTGGCCGACGTCCTGCCGCCGCTGGTGGAGGCGGTGACGGCGGCCGGGCACCCGGTGGTCTGGCTCTGCGACCCGATGCACGGCAACACCGAGGTCGCGGCGTCCGGGCTGAAGACCCGCCGCTTCGAGCGGATCGCCGCCGAGGTGACCGGCTACTTCGCGGTGCACCGGGCGCTCGGCACCCACCCGGGCGGCCTGCACCTGGAGCTGACCGGCGACGACGTGACCGAGTGCCTCGGCGGGCGCGAGGAGCTGCGCGAGGAGCAGTTGCCGGAGCGCTACCTGACCGGGTGCGACCCGCGTCTGAACGGCCGGCAGACGGTCGACCTGGCGCGGATCGTGGCGGAGATCCTGCTGGAGCGCCCGGCCCGGCGGGCTCCGGTGGCGGTCTGACGGCCGCTCCCGAGGGCCGGCGGCCCGCTCCCCGACGCGGACGGGGGGCGGGCCGCCCGCGTGTCCGGGCGCGTCCTCGGCGGCGGGACGAACGGTGGCGGGACGACGAACGGTGGCGGGACGAACGGTGGTGGGACGACGGCGCCCGCCTGGGAACCGCCCGGGTGGGCGGTTCCCCGGCGGGCGGGGTGGTTCGGACGGCGCCTCAGGCCGCCAGGTCGGCGCGCAGGGCGGCGAACAGCGCGGCCAGCGCCGTCCGGTCGCCGGCCGCGCCGTAGACGTAGAAGTCGGGCCGCACCAGCACCGCGACCGCTCCGGCCGCCGCCAGGTAGGGCAGGTACACACCGTCGGTGTCGGCCACCGCGCCCGGCGGCGGCTCCTCGTTCCCGGCCTCGACCACCTGCACGGCGTGGCCGCCCAGTTCCGCCAGCCACGCGCGGTCCCCGTCGGTCAGCAGCGTCCGCGGCGGTTCGGTGGCGAGCAGCACGAACCCGCGCCCCACCACGTCGTCGAAGCGGTCGGCGGGGCGCCCGGCCGCGGTGACCCGCCCCTGGACGACCAGGTCGCCGGCCGGGGCGCCGCCGTGCCGCAGGCCGGTGGTGAGCGGCTGGACCGGGGTCCGCGGGCGGGCGGCGCCGACCTGCGCGCCGCGCCGGGCGCGTTCCTGGGCGGCCAGCATCACCGCGTCGCGGTCGCGCGCCGCCGCCGGGTCGGTCTGGCAGATCACCTTGCCGAGGTCCATCGACATCGCCAGCGCGTGCCGCACGTGCTCGCGCCGCTCGGCGGTGTAGCTGTCGAGCAGCCCCTCGCCCGCGCGGCCGGTGAGCACCAGGTCGAGCTTCCAGGCGAGGTTGGCGGCGTCCCGGAAGCCCGAGCACATGCCCTGCCCGGCGAACGGCGGCATCAGGTGCGCGGCGTCCCCGGCGACCAGCACCCGGCCGCGCCGCCAGCGGTCGGCGTAGCGGGCCTGGAAAGTGTAGACGGCGTGCCGCAGCAGGGTCGCGTTGCCGGGGCCGATGTCGAACAGCGAGAGCAGCTTCCAGACGTTGGCCTCGCTCCCGAACTCCTCGGGCGGCTCGTGGTCCAGCCGCATGAACTCCCAGCGCCGGTGGCCCGGCCCGGCGGAGACGGCGGTGCGCGGCCGGGCCGGGTCGCAGACCTGGAGGTTGTTCGGCTCGAACGCCCGGCCGTCGTGCGGGACGACGTCGCAGGTGAGCCAGTCGTTGAAGAAGGCGAAGTCGGTCGCGGTGAAACCGGCCTCCTCGCGCACCACGCTGTTCGCCCCGTCGCAGCCGATCACCCAGCGGGCGGTGAGTGTGGTGCCCTCCCCGGGGCCCTCGACGGTGAGGGCGACCGTGTCGCCGCGGTCGTCGAGCGCCGTCACCCGGTGGCCGCGCAGCACCCGCAGGTTCGGGAGCCGCTCGCCGTGGGCGGCCAGCGCGGCCTCCAGGCCCGGCTGGTAGACGGAGCTGGAGTCCGGCCAGCCGGCGCGGCCGGCCTCCTCGACGTCCACCCGGAAGAGCGTCCGCCCGTCGGCGGTGTGCCAGACGTAGTCCCGGGAGGACTCGACGTGCTCCGCCAGCGCCGCGCCCACGCCGGTGGCGGCGAGGATGCGGGCGGACTCTCCGTCGAAGGAGACCGCGCGCGGCATCGGGTAGGGCCGGGGGAAGCGTTCCAGCACGGTGACCCGGTGGCCGCGGGCGGCCAGCAGCAGGGCGGCGGTCTGGCCGACCGGCCCGTAGCCGACGATCGCGACGTCGGTGTCGGTCCCGGCCGGGGATGCGGCGGTCGAGGATGCGCCGGTCGAGAGTGCGGCGGTCATGCGGCGGCCGTGCCCTTCCGCAGGATGTCGGCGAGCACCCGGGCGTGCTCCTCCGGGTCGGCGAGCCCGCTCATCCGCTCGGTGCCGTCCTCGACGACCACCAGCCGGGTGCCGATCAGGATCCGCTGGCCGCCCTCGAAGGCCCGGCCGCGCACCACGATCCCGGAGCCGGCCAGCGCCCGGGCGAAGCGGTCCAGCTCCGGCGAGGGCACCAGCCAGTCCGCGAAGGCGCGGGGCCGCGGGTGGAAGCGGTAGACGGCGCGCCAGTCCCCGACCCGGCCGCGGCGCTGGACCACGTGGTGGCCGCCGTCGCCGCGCACGATCCGGAAGTCGGTGCCGAACTGCGGCTGCACCTCGTCGGGCACCACCCGCAGCGGTTCCAGGTAGGACGGGCCGACGAAGCCGACGTCGACCAGCCAGGTCTCGCCGTCCAGCCGCACGAAGCCGAGCACGTGCTCCAGGTCCGGGCCGAAGCTGTCGTCGACCTGGCGGATCCCGGCCGAGAACAGCCCCGTCTCGTAGCCCAGTTCACGGAGCAGGGCGAGGAAGAGACCGTTCAGCTCGTAGCAGACGCCGCCCCGGCCGCCGAGCACGACGGCGTCGAACACGGCGTCGAGGTCGATGTCCACGCCGGCCCACAGGGCCTCTCCCCGGCCGGTGTTGAGGGAGGAGTCGTAGGGGACGGCGATCAGGTGGCGCCGGTGCAGCTCGCGCAGCGTCGCGGCGGTGGGGTCGAGCGGGCCGTCGTAGTCGAGGGCCTTGAGGTAGGCGGCGGTGTCGAACACGACGGTCACTTCCCTTCGGCGGACTGCTCGTCGAGCAGCTCGCGCAGGTGGCGGGCGAGGCGGTCCGGGGTCGGCTGGTCGAAGGCGAGCAGGGCGGGCAGGTCGAGGCCGGTGACGTTCTGGAGGCGGTTGCGCAGCTCGACGGCGGTCAGCGAGACGAAGCCGATGTCGAAGAAGACGGCGTCCGCCCCGACGGCGTCCGGGCCCTCGTGCCCGAGGACGGCCGCGACCTCCGCCCGGATCACCTCGACCAGCACGGCGTCGCGCTCCTGCGGGCCGAGGTCCGCCAGCCGGCGGGCGAGCGCGGCGCCGGGGGTGTCCTCGGTGGTGGTGTCGTCGATGGCGGTGTCCACGGGGGGTTCTCCTGTGCGGGTCGTCACGGGCACCGACTCCAGCCAGTAGTGCCGGTGCTGGAAGGGGTAGGTGGGGAGGTCGGCGGGGCGCAGGGCGGCGGCGCCGGCGTAGGTCGCCGACCAGTCCACGGGGACGCCGTGGACGTGGAGTTCGGCGGCGGAGAGCAGCACGCGGTCCCAGCCGCCGTCGTCGCGGCGCAGGGTGCCGGTGACGGCCGCCTCGCGCACGGCGGCCGCCTCCAGGGCCTCGACGATGCCGTGGGCGAGCACGGGGTGGGCGCTGACCTCGACGAACGCCCGGTACTCGGCGGCGGCCAACGCCTGGACGGCGTCACCGAATTGAACGGTCCGGCGCAGGTTGCGGTACCAGTAGCCGGCGTCCAGTTCGGGGCCCTCCAGCCAGCGGCCCTCGACCGTGGACAGGAACGGGACGGCGGCGGGCTGCGGCTTCACCGCGCCCAGCAGCCCGGCGAGTTCGTCCTCGATCGACTCGACGTGCGAGGTGTGGGAGGCGTA
>NZ_JBEOWI010000037.1:0-95859 GCF_040296005.1 Kitasatospora sp. NPDC002551
CCCGAGCTGACCGAGGCCGCGATCGTGGTCTCCGGCGGCCGCGGCGTCGGCGCCGCCGAGGGCTTCGGCGTGGTCGAGGAGCTGGCGGACGCCCTCGGTGCGGCCGTCGGTGCCTCGCGCGCCGCCGTCGACGCCGGCTGGTACCCGCACAGCAGCCAGGTCGGCCAGACCGGCAAGCAGGTCTCCCCGCAGCTGTACATCGCGGCGGGCATCTCCGGCGCCATCCAGCACCGGGCCGGCATGCAGACCTCGAAGACCATCGTGGCCGTCAACAAGGACCCCGAGGCCCCGATCTTCGAGCTGGTCGACTACGGCGTGGTCGGCGACCTGTTCGCGGTCCTGCCGCAGCTCACGGCGGAGGTCAAGGCCCGCAAGGGCTGATCCGTCCGCGGTCGTCGGCACGGGGGCGCGCCCGGGAATTCCCCGGGCGCGCCCCCGTTGTCGTTCGCCCGGACGCACGGCCGGCCGCCGGCGGCCCGTAGAGTCGGTCGGCGGCGCGGGTCGCGGACCGGCGCGCGCCGTCGACCATCGGGACATCGTGGACAGGGGCGAGGGCAGACGCATGACACTCTTGACGGCGCTTCAGGGCGGCTTCGGCGACTCGGACGACGCGCTGCGGATCTCCGACGGCCCCGGGCTCTCCCGCGAGCAGCTGCTCGGCGCGGCCACCGCCGTCGCCGACCGGGTGGCCGGCGCCCCCGCCCTCGCGGTGCTCGCCCGGCCCACCGCCGAGACGGTGGCCGCCGTCGTCGGCGGGCTGCTCGCCGGGGTGCCGGTGGTGCCGCTGCCGCCCGACTCCGGGCCCAAGGAGCGCGCGCACATCCTGCGCGACTCCGGCGCCGCCCTGCTCGCCCACGCCGCCGCCGACACCCCGCCGCAGGACGCCGGGATCGCCGGGCTCCCGGTCGACCTGCGCGAGCGTTCCGCCACCACGTACGCCGAGCCGGACCCGGCGGCGACCGCCTTCGTGCTCTACACCTCCGGCACCACCGGCGCGCCCAAGGGCGCGATGATCGGCCGCTCCGCCGTCGCCGCCGACCTCGACGCGCTCGCCGACGCCTGGCAGTGGACCGCCGAGGACACCCTGGTGCACGGCCTGCCGCTGTTCCACGTGCACGGGCTGGTGCTCGGCGTGCTCGGCGCGCTGCGGACCGGCAGCCGGCTGGTGCACACCGGACGGCCCACCCCCGCCGGGTACGCGGCGGCGGGCGGCAGCCTCTACTTCGGCGTTCCGACCGTCTGGTCCCGGCTGGCGGGCGATCCGGAGGCGGCCGGCCGGCTCGCCTCGGCCCGGCTGCTGGTCTCCGGCAGCGCCCCGCTGCCCGTGCCGGTGTTCGAACGGCTCGCCGCGCTGACCGGCCACGCCCCGATCGAGCGCTACGGCATGACGGAGTCGCTGATCACCGTCTCCACCCGGGCCGACGGCGAGCGCCGCCCGGGCAGCGTCGGCCTGCCGGTCGCGGGGGTGCGCACCCGGCTGGTCGGCGAGGACGGCGGGCCCGTGCCGCACGACGGCGAGAGCGTCGGCGAGCTCCAGGTGGCCGGGCCGACCCTGTTCCGCGGGTACCTCAACCGGCCGGACGCCGACGCCGAGGCCTGGACCGCCGACGGCTGGTTCCGCACCGGGGACGTCGCGGTGATCGGCCCGGACGGCTTCCACCGGATCGTCGGGCGCGCCTCCGTCGACCTGATCAAGAGCGGCGGGTACCGGATCGGCGCCGGCGAGGTGGAGGCGGCGCTGCGCGACCACCCGGCGGTGGCCGACGCGGCGGTGGTCGGCGCGCCGGACGAGGACCTCGGCCAGGCGATCGTGGCGTTCGTCGTTCCGGAGGATTCCGTGACGGGGGACCAGCTGACGGCCTTCGTGGCGGAGCGGCTCTCGGTGCACAAGCGGCCCCGCCGGGTGGTGCTGGTGCCCGAACTGCCCAGGAACGCCCTGGGAAAGGTGCTGAAGAAGCAACTGCTGACGGACGCGGCGGACGGGTGACGGGCGGTCACCCGGCGCCGGGTCGGGTGACGGTCGCTCACCTTGCGTGAGCCTTCCTTTGGCGCACTCCACTGCGCGCTGTGACCGGACGCGTGCTTAACGTGACATGCGGCGCGGCCGGGGCCGACGGGGCCCCGAGCACCGCGTCCAGCGTTCAGCTCCCAGCGTTCGGCGCGCTCGGCGCGCTCGGCGCGATCAGCGAAGGAAGACAGCAGCATGACGACCGTCAACACCGGCGCACCGGGTGCCGCCGACGACGCGACCGGGCAGCCCACCACCTCCTCCTCCCCCCGGCCGGCGGCGGGGGGCCGTCCTTCCCGTGCGGCGCGGGTCCGCCGGGGGATAGGCATGGTGGCCGTGATCGCGGCCGGCGCCGGCGTGATCGGCCTCGGCACCGGCGTGGGGAGCGCGGCCGCCGAGCCGGCGCCGGCCCACGCCGGGTGGGACGGGTCGCGGTACTGGTTCAAGGACAGTTCGGGCCACTGGCGCTGGACGGCGCACTACGACGTCTACCTGGCGCGCAGCGGCGGCTCGGCCCCGGCGTCGGGCACCGCCCCGGGGACGTCCACCACCAGGGCGGCCGGCTCCTCCGGGGGGATCACCCAGGGGTGGGACGGGTCGCGGTACTGGTTCCGCAACAGCCAGGGCCAGTGGCGCTGGACCTCGCACTACGACGTCTACCTGGAGCGCACCGGCGGGTCGGAGGCGGGCGCGGCGGCCTCCGGCTCCTCGTCGGCGGACTCGGCGGCCGCGTCCTCCGCCGGGTCCTCGGCGGAGTCCTCGGACGCGGCTCCGGCGTCCGGCGGTGACGTCGAGTCGGCGGTGGACTTCGCGCTCGCGCAGCTGGGCAAGCCGTTCCGGACGGCCGGCAACGGGCCGGACGGCTTCGACTGCTCCGGCCTGGTCCAGCAGTCCTTCCGGCGCGCCGGCGTCTCCCTGCCGCGGGTCGCCAACGACCAGTACGCGGCCACCACGCCGGTGACGGCCGGGCAGCTGCGCCGCGGTGACCTGCTCTTCTGGTCCGACGACCGCACGGCGCGCGGCATCCACCACGTGGCGATCTACCTGGGCAACAACCAGTACGTGGAGGCCGCCCGGCCCGGCACCTCGATCCGGGTCTCGCGGCTCAGCAGCGGCTACTACCCGACCCACATGGGCCGGCCCTGAGCCGTGCTCACGCCGCCGCGCCGGTACCCGGTACCGGCGCGGCGGCGTGAGCCCTGCGCACGGTGGGGCGCGGGAGGTGCGGCGGGGGCGCGCGCCATGTGGCCGGACTCCGGCGGCCCGGGGTCGCGCGCTCCGGCGTGGCAGGGGTCGTACGGGAATCGTCGCAGGCCCTCTGAACTGGGCACATGCCCCTGTCAAGCGGAATGCGGAACCGCCAGGAGCGGGCCGGACGTGGAGGTATGGGGACCGGCGCGGCGGGGGTACCACCTCGGGTGGCGCTGGTTCGACGGACGGGGGCGCCACCCGGGTGCGCACGGCGCCGGGGGAGGTCGAGGATCAGGGGGCGTGAGTGATCGTCTGGGTCAATGGCACGTTCGGGGCGGGCAAGACGAGCGCCTGCCGCGAACTGGTGGAGATGCTGCCGGGCAGCATCCTGTTCGATCCCGAGCTGGTGGGCTTCGGACTGCGCGCGATGCTGCCGGCCGACCGGATGGCGGCGGTGTCGGACTTCCAGGACCTGCCGGCCTGGCGCCGGCTCGTCCCGGAGACGGCGGCGGCGCTGCTCGGTGAGGTCCCCGGGCCGCTGGTGGTCCCGATGACGCTGCTGCGGGAGGACTACCGGGACGAGATCTTCGGGTCGCTGGCCTCCCACGGCATCGCCGTGCACCACCTCGTCCTGGACCCTGAAGAAACGATCCTGCGCGAGCGCATAGCCCAGCGCGAGGAGATCCCGGACGACCCGGAGCACAGCGAGCGGATCCGCCGGTGGTGCCTGGAGCACCTGCCGCGCTATCGCGCCGCGCGCCGCTGGCTGCGCCGCGACGCCCGGCTCGTCGACACCTCCGGCCTCACCCCGCGCGAGACCGCCGCCCGGCTCGCCCAGCTGGTCGCCGACGGCTCGGCCCGCTGCCCGATCGTGCAGAGCCCCGACCCGACCGGGGACACCGTGGCCGCCGCCGTCCTGCTCTTCGACGAGCAGGACCGCGTGCTGCTCGTCGACCCGGTCTACAAGCCGGACTGGGAGTTCCCCGGCGGCGTCGTCGAGCGCGGCGAGGCGCCCACCGACGCCGCGCTGCGGGAGACCGCCGAGGAGCTCGGCCTGCGGCTCGACCCGGCGGTGCTGCGCCTGCTCGCCGTCGACTGGGAGCCGCGCACCGGCCCGCGCCGCGGCGGGCTGCGCCTGGTCTTCGACGGCGGACTGCTGGACGCCACCGCCCGGCAGGGGCTGCTGCTCCAGCAGGAGGAGCTGCGCGGCTGGCGGTTCGTCAGCCTGGAGGAGGCCGCCGCGCTGCTGCCCCCGGGCCGGTACCGGCGGCTGGCGGCCGCGCTGGACGCCCGCCGCTGCGGGGAGCTGCGCTACCTGGAGGCCGGGCACCGGGCCGGCGTCGGGCTGGCGCGGACCGCCGACGCGGCGTGAGCGCGGGCGGCGCGCGCCCCGCGGGCGCACCGGGCGCGGGGGACGGCGCCGGGCCGGTGGCGTCAGGATGAGCACATGCCGTTCACGCTGAGCCACCCCGCCGCCGTGCTGCCCCTGCTGCGCGCGGCGGGGGAGCGCGGGCCGCTGGTCGCGTCGGCGCTGGTCGCCGGGTCGCTGGCGCCCGACGTGCCGTTCTTCGCCGAGTCGCTGCTGCCCGGGGTGTACCGGCACGGCGGGGTGACCCACCGCTGGTGGGCGGTGCCGACGGTGGACGTGGCGCTCGCGGCCGCCCTGGTGGCCGGCTGGCACGGGCTGGTGCGCGGGCCGCTGGTCGCGCTGCTCCCGGGCCGGTGGGCGGGCGCGGCCGAGGCGCTGACGGCCCGCCGGCCCGGCCGGGGGCGGCCCTCGGGCGCGGACCTCGGGTGGTTCGCGCTCTCGGCGGCGGCCGGCGCGGCGAGCCACGTCGGCTGGGACGGCTTCACCCACACGGGCCGGTTCGGGTCCCGGCTGGTGCCGGCCCTGGAGCGGCCGGTGGCGGGCGGGCAGCCGCTGTACGAGGTGCTGCAGTACGGCACCTCGGCGCCCGCGCTGGCCGCGGTGGCGGGGTACGCCGTCCGGGCGGCCGGGGCGGTGGAGCCGGTCCGCCCGGCCGTGGAGCTGTCGGACCGGGCCCGGCGGGCGGGCGCGGTGGTGCTGGGGGCGGCCACCGCGGCGGGGGTGGTGCACCGGTTCGCGCCGCTGCGGCGCGGGCCGCTCGCGGAGCTGTGCTTCGGGGCGGGGGCCGGCCTCGCGGCCGGTGCGGTCGGGTGGGCGCTGGCCCGGTCGGCCGTGGCGGCGGTCCGCCGCGGTGCGGCGGGAACGGCGGGCGCGCCCGGGTAGCGGCAGGGGCCGCGCCGTCACGGGTGGACGGCGCGGCCCCGGTGGTGCCGGACGCGCGGGAGCGGAGCGGCGGAGCGGTGGAGCGTCAGACGGAGCGCAGCTCGGCGTAGCGGCGCAGGAACAGCGCCTCGGTGAGGGCCATCCGCTCCAGCTCCAGCGGGTCGACGCTCTCGTTGACCGCGTGGATCTGGGTGGTCGGCTCCTCGACGCCGATCAGGATGATCTCGGCCTGCGGGTAGAGCGTGCGCAGCGTGTTGCAGAGCGGGATCGAGCCGCCCTCGCCGGAGGCCACCATCGGGATGCCGAAGGCCTCGGCCATCGCCTCGCCCATCGCCTCGTAGGCGGGGCCGGAGGTGTCGGCGCTGAACGCCGCGCCGTTGCCCTGCCGCTCCACGGTGACCCGGGCGCCGAACGGCACCTGGCTCTCCAGGTGGGTGACCAGCGCCTCCTGGGCGGCCGCGGTGTCCATGCCCGGCGGCACCCGCAGGCTGACCGAGGCCTTGGCGGAGGCCTGCACGGAGGAGGTCGCGCCGATCACCGGCGGGGCGTCGATGCCGAGCACGGTGACCGAGGGCCGGGCCCAGAGCCGGTCGGCGACGGTGCCGGTGCCGGTGAGCGCGACCCCGTCCAGCACCCGGGCGTCGGCCCGGAACTGCTCGTCGGGGTACTGCACGCCGCTCCACGCCTGGTCGGTGGCCAGGCCGGCCACCGCGACGTCGCCGTTCTCGTCGTGCAGCGAGGCGAGCACCTTGACCAGCGCCTGCAGGGCGTCCGGGGCGGCGCCGCCGAAGGCACCGGAGTGCAGGTTGCCCGCCAGCGTGCGGACCGAGACGTCGACGACGGTCATGCCGCGCAGCGAGGCGGTGACGGTCGGCAGGCCGGGGGCGAAGTTGCCGGTGTCGCCGATCACGATGGCGTCGGCGGTGAGCAGTTCGGGGTGGGCCTCGGCGTAGCGCTCCAGGCCGCCGGTGCCCTGCTCCTCGGAGCCCTCGACGATGACCTTCAGGCCGACCGGGTAGCCGCCGTCCACCTGGCGCAGCGCCCGAAGGGCCGTCAGGTGCATGAGGATGTTGCCCTTGCAGTCGGCGGCGCCGCGCCCGTACCAGCGGCCGTCGCGCTCGGTGAGCTCGAAGGCGGGGCTGAGCCAGGCGTCCTCGTCGAGCGGGGGCTGGACGTCGTAGTGCGAGTAGAGCAGCACGGTCGGCGCGCCGGCCGGGCCGGGGAGCTCGCCGTAGACGGACCGGGTGCCGTCGGGGGTGTCCAGCAGCCGGATGTTCGTCAGGCCCTCGGCGGCGAAGGCGTCGGCGACCCAGCGGGCGGCCTTCTCGCACTCCTCGACCGGGAACTGGCGCGGGTCGGCGACCGAGGGGAAGGCGACCAGGTCGGCGAGGTCGGTGCGGGCGCGGTCCATGAGGGACCGGACGGCGTCGGCCAGGGGCTGCTGCGGCATCGGGTGCTCCGGGTGCGGGCCGGTTCGCCCGAAGGGGTGGTGCGGTCGAACCGGCGTTGACGGGGGGTAATGCCGATCATAGGCCGACCGGGGCGGCGCCCGCGGGGAGCGGTGCGCCGGGTACCTCCGACCGGGGATTCGGTCGCGCGTTCGGGGCGGTGCGGCCGACGGTGGCGGGGGTGGCCGCATAGGATTGCTGCCCGTGACTGACTCCGGAAGCCCCGATTCTCGTAGCCCGATCGACGCCGAGGCCGACGGGCCCGACCGGCCGGACCCGCTGGACGGCGTCTGGGACGTCGTCGTGGTCGGTGCCGGGCCGGCCGGCTCCTCCGCCGCGCACGCCGCGGCCGTGCAGGGCCGGCGCGTGCTGCTGCTCGACAAGGCCGAGCACCCCCGGTACAAGACCTGCGGCGGCGGCATCATCGGCCCCTCCCGGGACAGCCTGCCGCCGGACTTCCGGCTGCCGCTCCAGGACCGGGTGCACGCCGTCACCTTCGCCTACGGCGGCCGGTTCACCCGGACCCGGCGCTCCAAGCGGATGCTGTTCGGCCTGGTCAACCGGGACGAGTTCGACCTGCGCCTGGTCCAGGCGGCCAAGCAGGCCGGGGCGGTGCTGGTCACCGGAGTGACCGTCACCGGGGTCGAGCAGCGCGGCGGCGAGCACCGGACGGCGCTGGTCACCGCCTCCGACGGGCGCAGCTTCGAGGCGCGTGCCGTGGTCGGCGCGGACGGCAGCGCGAGCCGGATCGGCCGGCACGTCGGTGTCTCCTTCGACCAGATCGACCTCGGTCTGGAGGCGGAGATCCCCGTCCCGGCGGACGTCGCCGCCGACTGGGCCGGCCGGATCCACCTCGACTGGGGCCCGCTGCCCGGCAGTTACGGCTGGGTGTTCCCGAAGACCGAGTCCGGCAGCCTGACCGTCGGGGTGATCTCGGCGCGCGGCGACGGCGAGCGGACCAAGCAGTACCTGGCGGACTACATCCGGCGGCTGGGCCTGTCGGGCTTCCCGCCGAGCGTGGAGTCCGGGCACCTGACGCGCTGCCGGGCCGAGGACTCGCCGCTGTCGCGCGGCCGGGTCCTGGTGGCCGGCGACGCGGCCGGGCTGCTGGAGCCGTGGACCCGCGAGGGCATCTCGTACGCGCTGCGCTCGGGCCGGCTGGCCGGGGAGTGGGCGGTCAAGGTGGCCGAGGCGGGGACGGCGGCGGAGGTCCGGCGCGAGGCGCTGAACTACGCGTTCGCGATCAAGGCGGGCCTGGGGGTGGAGATGCGGGCCGGCAAGCAGATGCTGAACGCCTTCGAGCGCCGGCCGTACCTGTTCCACGCGGCGGTCTGCCTGGTCGACCCGGCCTGGCGGGCGTTCGCCCGGACCACCCAGGGACACCTCACCTTCGCCCAGGTGCTGCGCCAGTACCGCTCGGCCCGCCGCCTGGCCGCCCTCGCCTCGCGCTGATCCGGCGGCGCCCGGCACGACACCGGGTCCGGCGGGGCTGGTGCCCCGCCGGACCCGGTGTGCTCCGATCCGTGGTGCTACTTGAGGCCGCCGTCGACGGCGTTGATCAGGGTGCCGCCCGGGGTGTCACCGGTCATGTCCCAGATCATCGCGCCGAG
Source organism: Kitasatospora sp. NPDC002551 (assembly GCF_040296005.1). Taxonomy (NCBI): domain Bacteria; kingdom Bacillati; phylum Actinomycetota; class Actinomycetes; order Kitasatosporales; family Streptomycetaceae; genus Kitasatospora; species Kitasatospora sp. NPDC002551. The sequence goes on from NZ_JBEOWI010000037.1 coordinate 8,509, forward strand.
CAGGCCCTTGGATTTCAGCCAGGCCGTCTTCTTGCCGATCGACCAGGTGTCGTCGAAGGTCCACCACTGCCCGCCGGCGCCGGTGTAGCCGTAGGTGGACACCGACTGTTCGTCGTGCTGGACGGAGAGGTTGGGGAAGGTGGTGATCAGGTTGTTGTAGCCGCGGGTGCCGGCCTCCTCGGCGAACTGGCCGGGGGCGGCGCCGGTCGCGCTCTGCCACTCGCCCTTGACGCCGCCGTCCGCGACGCCCTGCCAGCCTCGGCCGTAGAAGGCCAGGCCGATGGTGAGCTTGCGCGGGTTGACCCCGGCGTCGAGGTAGGGCTTGACGGCCCCTTCGACGCTGAAGTGCGTGGTGTACGGGTCCTGGGTGTCCACGTAGAGGTTGCCCTGGTGGCCGGTGCGGTTGGGCTCCCACGAGTTGTCGCTGCCGGCGCCGTGGAAGTCGTAGCCCTGGATGTTGGCGATGTCCAGGTAGTTGAAGATCTTCGAGAGGTCCCAGCCCTGGTTGATCTTGACCGGGTCGGCCGGGGTGAAAGCGGTCAGCAGCTTGTGCGAGCCGCCGAGCGCGTCGAGCTGCTTGCGGAACTCGGCCAGCAGCGCCGTCAGGTTGTCCTTGTCGTTGGCGCTGTAGTGGTTGCCGGCGTGGCCGTCGGGCGAGCCGGGCCACTCCCAGTCGATGTCGATGCCGTCGAAGATGCCGGCCGCGACGCCGTCGCCGCCCGCGCCGTTGTAGACCGGCAGGTTGCCCTTGATCCACACGTCGATGCAGGACTTGACGAACTTCTGCCGGGACGCGTCGGTGGCCGCCGCGTCGGAGAAGTACTTGGAGAAGGTCCAGCCGCCGAGCGAGGCGACGATCTTGAGGTGCGGGTACTTGGCCTTGAGCTTCTTCAGCTGGTTGAAGTTGCCGCGCAGCTTGCCCCAGCCGTCGTCGGCCACGCCGTCGACCGACTGGGCGGCGCTCATCGGGCGGGCGTAGTCGGCGTCCGCGTCACCCGCGCCGGTGCCCTGGTCGGGGTCCTGCGGGTTGGACGTGGTGCCCTTGGTGACGCCCGCCAGGCAGGTGAGGTTGACCGGGTCGATGTTCTCGAACGCGTAGTTGATGACGTCGAGCTTGGCGGCGCTGCCCGAGGTGTCGAGGTTCTTCACGAAGTACTGGCGCCCGTAGATGCCCCACTGGGTGAAGTAGCCGACCCGGGCGTACTTGCCGGCGCCGACCAGGTCGGAGGTGGTGACCTTGAGCGCGGCCGAGGCGGGGGAGGCGTTGTCGGCGCCGTCGCGGGCCTTGACGGTGAAGGTGTAGGAGGTGGACGGGGAGAGGCTGCCGACGGTGGCGGTCAGGGTGGAGCCGGTCACCGTGCGGACCAGCGTGCCGTCCTGGTAGACGTCGTACGCGGCGACCTTCAGGTTGTCGGTGGCGGCGTTCCAGGCGAGCGTCACGTCGCTCGAACCCACCGCGGTGGTGCGGAGGTTGGTGGGCGCGGTGGGCGGCGTCGGATCGGTGGACGGGTCGAAGGTGGAGGCGGTGACCGGCGCGCTCGCCGGACCGAGGTTGCCGCGGGTGTCCTTGGCCCGGACGGTCAGGGTGTAGCTGGTCGCCGGGGTGAGGCCGGTGACCACGGTGTCGGTGGTGGCGCTGGTGCCGACCACGGCGGTGCCGTTCAGCACCTCGTAGGAGGCGACCGGGAAGTCGCCGCCGGTCGCGGCGGGCCACTTCAGCGCGAGGCTGTGCGCCGTCGAGTCGGTCACCGTCGGGGTGCCCGGGGCGGACGGCAGGACGTCCGAACTGCCGTCGCACTTGTCGCCGTTGATCCGGCAGCCGGTCGGTGTGCCGATCGGGCCGTTGGCGACGAACCAGAAGCTGTACGGCTCGGTGGTCCGGCCGGCGGGGACGTTGGCGTTGTAGAACGCGGCGACGGCGGTGACGTGGCGGCCGTTGACCGTCGCGGTGCCGTTGTAGCTGTTCTGGATGGTCACGCCGGCCGGGAGGTCGAACTCCAGGGTCCAGCCGTTGACGGCGGTGGTGTTGTCGTTCCTGACGATGTAGGTGCCCTTCCACCAGGAACCGCTGTTCTCGCTGGTGAAGGCGGCGGTGAGCTTCCCGGCGGCGCTGGCGGGGGTGGCCAGGGCGGTGATCGCGGCCAGCGGGAGGAGCAGGACGGAGAGCAGCGCGAGCAGCCGGTGGCGGCCTCGGCGCGTGCGGGATCGAACGGACATGGTTCTCCCTGCGACTGTGGGGGTTGGACAGGGTGACGCCGAACCGTACGGGGGTGGTACCGGGGGTGTGACATGCCCGCCGCCGTGGGGAGACGGGGGCATGGGCACTGTAGGAGGTACAGACCAATGCGTCAACAGGTCTGTACCACTCAGGAGTTGGCCGGATCCGGCGGACCGGGCCGGTCAGCTGGGACGCGGCCCGCCGCAGAGCTCGTCGCCGAGCGGACCGCGGGCGTACAGCACCGAGCGGCCGTGCCGCGCGCGGGTGACCAGGCCGGTCGCGTGCAGCACCGCCAGGTGCTGGCTGACCGCGCCCGGGGTGACGCCCAGCCGGTAGGCGAGGTCGGTGGTGGAGGCCGGTTCGGCCAGCAGTGCCAGCAGCCGGGCCTTGGGCGCGCCGAGCAGTTGCTCCAGCGCGCGCGGGGTCGTCGGCGGGCGCGGGCCGGCCATCCCCGCCTGGCCGCGGGCCGGGTAACTGACCTGCGGGGCGCGGTCGTTGCTGATCATCGTGATCGCGCCGCGGGCGAAGAAGGTCGGCACCAGGACCAGCCCGCGCCCGTCGACGGTGATCTCGCCGTCCCAGTCCGACCAGTTCCGGTTGATCGAGAGGATGCCGTCCGCCCAGTGCAGCCGGTGGTCGAGGTCGGCGAAGAGCGCCGCCGCGCCCTGCTGGGCCAGCACCCGCGCCCGGTAGACCAGGTCCGCCTCCAGGACGGCGCGCGCCTGCGGCCACCAGGCGGGCGCCAGGCAGTGTTCCCAGTACTCCTCCAGCGCGTCCGCGATGCGGGCCAGCAGCCGGGCCGGATCGGCCAGGCCGTCCGCCAGTCCGGCGGGCATCGGCCGGGGGTCCAGCAGGAAGGTCAGCTCCAGCTCCGGCCGCAACTGCTCGGGCGGCAGCGCCCGGACGGTGGCCAGCTCACTGCGGAAGTCCGGGGAGGGGGTGACCGGACGGGGTGTCAGGAAGTCCGGGACCCAGCGGTTGGCGGAGACCAGGGAGAGCAGCAGTTCGCGGTTCGACAGCCGCGCGAAGGAGGGCCGGAGCCGTTCGAAGGCGGGGGACTGCAGGTGGTAGACGCCCGGGTGGGTCCACATCCGCAGACTGAGCGCGGCCTCCTGGATCGGCGAGCAGGCGAACCAGGTGGTGGCGAGGTCCGCCAGATCGAGCTTGAACCGGTGCACGCCGTCCCCCTGACGTTTTAGGCCGAGCCTAAATCAGTACGGCCCGGGGGCCGTGCCGGGGTGGGATCGTGGGCATGACCACCCCACCGGCGCCGAACGCCGCACCGAGCCCCGCGCTGCCCGCGTCCAGGGCCTCCCGCCTGCTGCACCCGGACCCGACGGTGCGCCGGCTCGCCCGGATCACCCTGCTCAACACCCTCGGCAGCGGGCTCTCGCTCTCCGTGGGCGTGCTGTTCTTCACCCGCTTCCTCGGCCTGAGCGCGGCGCAGCTCGGCTTCGCGCTCACCGCCGCCGGACTCTGCGGCACCCTCGCGAGCGTGCCCGCCGGGCGGGCCGCCGACCGCTGGGGGAGCCGGCCGATCCTGGTGGCGCTGACCGCGCTCACCGGCCTCGGCACCGCCTGCTACACCCTGGTCGGCGGCTACCCGGCCTTCGTGGTGCTCGCCTGCCTGGTCGCCGTCGCCGACCGGGGCGGGGCCGCCGTGCGCAACGCGCTGTACGCCGAGGTGCTGCCCGCCCGGGAGCGGGTGGCCGGCCGGGCCTACCTGCGGGTGGTGACCAATGTGGGGCTCGGCCTGGGCACGGGCGTCGGCGCGATCGCGCTCCAGGTGGACTCGCGCGCCGGCTACCTGGTGGCGATCGTGGCCGACGCGGTCTCGTACCTGGCGGCCGCCGTGATGTTCCACCGGCTGCCGGTGCCGGGCCGCGCGGGCGGTGTGGGTGAGGCGGCGGGCAAGGCGGGCAAGGCGGGTGCGGTGCGTGGTGAGCGGGGGACGGCGCGGCGGCCGGCCCGCGAGCCCAACCCGGCGCTGCGTGACGGGCCGTTCCTGCTGGTGACGGCGCTGAGCTCGGTGCTCGCCCTGCAGTTCGCGATGCTGGAGGTCGGCGTGCCGCTGTGGATCGTCCAGCAGACCGACGCGCCCCGGATCACCGTGGCCGCCACCCTGGTCGTCAACACCGTGCTGGTCATCGCGTTCCAGGTCCGCGCCACCCGGGGCACCGAGCACCCGGCCGCCGCCGCGCGGGCCTGCGGCCGGGCGGGGCTGATCCTGGCCGCGTCCTGCCTGGTGATCGCCCTCGCCCACGGCGCCCGCGCCGAACTCGCCGCCGTGGTGGTGCTCGCCGGTGTCGCGCTCCAGGCGGTCGGCGAGGTGCTGGGCCAGGCCGGGACCTGGGCGCTCAGCTACGACCTGGCCGGCGAGCGGGCACACGGCGCCTACCAGGGCGTCTTCAACGCGGGCAGCTCCGCCAGCATGATGATCGGCCCGGCCGTCGTGTCGACCGCCGTCATCGGCCACGGGCTGGCCGGCTGGGCCGTCCTCGGCGCGCTGCTCGCCGGCGCGGGCCTCGCGATGGGCCCCGCCGTCCGGTGGGCCCGGCGGCGGGGCGAGGCGGCGGTGGCGCTCTGAGCGGCTACTCCGGTACCACCGCGAAGGCCTCGATCTCCATCAGTACCTCCGGCAGGAACAGCGCCGCGACCTGCATCGCCGACGAGGCCGGCAGCGGCACGTCCCCGAGCGCCTCGTCGCGGGCCTCGCGGATGGCGGGCATGTACGCCATGTCGGTGACGAAGTACGTCAGTTTGACGACGCGCGAGAAGTCGGCCCCCGCCGCCGCCAGACAGCGCCGCAGGTTCTCGAACACCTGCCGCGCCTGCGCCTTCGGGTCCCCCTCCCCGATCAGCCGCCGCTCCTCGTCGAACGCGACCTGCCCCGACACGGCCACCAGCCGCCCGCTCCCCGACACGACCTGCGTGTACCCCGTCCCCGGCGCGACCCCCGGCGGCTCCGCGATGTACGTGAGCGGGGCGGCCCTGCGCTGCGATTCCATGGTCATGCGCCCATCGTGGCCGACGACCGATCACCACACCAGGCGTTTACGGTCGGTATGCTGATCCCGTACCTGCGGTGACGAGAGCGTCCGGCCCGGAGGAGAGCGTCATGAGCACGGCCCCCCACATCCCCGGCGACTACAGCGCGGTTGCCGATCCCGAGCGGGCGCTGAAGTACGCGATCCAGCATGTCGCGGGCGATCGCGCCGAGATCATCGAAGGAGTCATCACTCCGATGTCGCCGTCGTGGGCGCACGAGAGCGCCGCCGAGGCCGTCCGCCGGCAGTTGACGCCCCGTTTGGAGGCGCTGGGGCTGGTGTCCGGCTCCGGCAACCTCGACCTGCCCGGATCGGAGAACTGGTACGTCCCCGATCTCGCGGTCGTACCGGCGGACCTGGCGGCGAAGACCGAGGGCGCGCTGCTCCCCGACCAGACCCTGCTGGTGGTGGAGGTCGGCTCGCCGTCGAACGCGGAGACCGACCGGACGGTCAAGCGCCGCCGCCACGGCCAGTACGGCGCGCCGCTGTACCTGCTGGTCGACCGGCAGGCCCGCACCTGCACGCTGTTCAGCGACCCCACCCGGCTCGGCTACGCGGTCGAGGACGGGCCGCATCCCTTCGGGGCGCCGGTCCGCCTCCCGGAGCCGTTCGGCCTGGACCTCGACACCTCGCGGCTCTGATCCGGCGCGGCGCGGGGGACCACGGCGTCGAGCCGGGCACTTCCCGCGGGGTGGGCGGGCATGTCAGAGTCGTGCGGGCGTCCGCGGCCCGCGGGTGGCGGGCGTCCGTTCCGACCCACCCTCAGCCGGAAAGCAGGACCGCACCGATGACCAGCGAAGCGCCCCTCGTCCGTGTGACCACCGAGGACGCCGTCACCACCCTGACGCTCGACTCGCCGTACAACCGCAACGCGCTCTCCACCCGGCTGATGGCCGAGTTGACGGCCGGGCTCGCGGGGGCGGCGGCCGATCCGGAGGTGCGGGCGGTGGTGCTGACGCACGCGGGCAAGGTGTTCTGCGCCGGGGCGGACCTCTCGGAGGCGACCGGCGCCGATCCGACGGTCGGGCCGCGCGGGCTGGTCGACCTCCAGCGGGCGATCGTGGACTGCGCCAAGCCGGTGATCGCCGTGATCGGCGGGCACGTGCGGGCCGGCGGGCTCGGGCTGGTCGGCGCGGCCGACCTGGCGCTCGCCGGGCCGGCCGCCACCTTCGCGTTCACCGAGGTCCGGCTCGGGCTCGCGCCGGCCGTCATCTCGCTGCCGCTGCGCCCCAAGCTGGACCCGCGCGCGGCCTCCCGCTACTACCTGACCGGCGAGGTCTTCGACGCCGCCGAGGCCGCCCGGATCGGCCTGGTCACCCAGGCCGTCGACGCGCCGGAGGCGGCCGAGGTCGCGCTCAAGGGCCTGCTGGACGCCCTGCGGCTGGGGTCGCCGCAGGGCCTCGCGCAGTCCAAGCGGCTGGCCAACGCCGAGGTGGTGCGCTCCTTCGAGCGGGACGCCGACGCGCTGGTGGAGCTGTCGGCGCGGCTGTTCGGCTCGGAGGAGGCGCAGGAGGGCATGCGCTCGTTCCTGGAGAAGCGCCCGGCGCGCTGGGTGCGCTGACGCGCCCCCGCCCGCCCGTCAGCCGATGACCGCGGCCTCGCGCCACAGGTCGAGCAGCGAGTCGTCCCCGGCGGCGGCCACCCGTCCGGTGCCGCCCGGTAGGCGGTTCCAGAGCAGCAGGTAGAGGTCGCGGGCCGGGCCGGTGAGCGTCAGGTCGGCCGGCCGCTCGGCGCTCTCGACGGTGAGCGGATCCGCGCTGATGGTCAGCAGCCATCGGCCGGGGCCGTCGCTCGCGCTGATCTGCATCGTCCGCGGGCGCTCGCTGCGGACCTTGGAGCGGCCGAGGGTCAGGAAGCCGGCGAGCAGCTCGTCGATGCCGTCCTGGGCGAACTCCGGGTCCACGTGCGGCCCCTCGGCGCCGGCGGCCGCGTCGGCGTCGATCCGGTGCACGGCCGTCTCGTGCGCCTGGCGGCGGGCCCAGAACGCGAGCGGGCTCGGCGCCGGGAGGAAGGTCCAGCAGTCCAGGTCGGCGGGGGCGGCGGTGAGAGTGTCGAGCAGCGCGGCGTGGCCGGCCCGGAACCAGGCGACCAGGTCGGCGTCGTCCGGCTCCGGCCCCCAGGCGGCCTGCTGGCGCTCGGCGTCCATCGGGGCGCTCAGCCGGTCGCGGACGGTGCCCGTCACCCAGCGGTGCACCTGGCCGGTGTGCAGCACGAGGTCGCGCAGCCGCCACTGCGGGCAGGTCGGTACGGGGGCGGCGAGGTCGGTACGGGCGGCGGCGTCCGCGAGCAGGGTGCCCTCGCGGCGCAGGACGTCGAGGTGCGTGGTGATCTCCATGACCGTGAGTCTGGCAGCAGTGGCGGATTCCGGACTCGGTTTTACGAACAAAGTTTCGAGCCGGCCGGGCCGTGTGACCTTGACCGCCTCCTCACCGGGCGGACCCTACGGACCGGTAACGTGAGCGCATGCCGATCACGCGTTCCCTGTTCAGCGCCGCCCGGGCCGGTGGCCGACGCGCCGCGGGCCGGCTCGTCCACCGGGGCTGGCAGTGGGTGCAGCGGGCCGGCGCGGTGTCCAGCGAGAACCCCGGGCCGTACCGGTTCCGCGAGCTGGGCGCCGGGACGAAGCTGACGTTCCCGCTCGGCGCGGTCTTCAACGAGCAGTGGATCACCATCGGCCCGTTCTCGATCATCGGCGAGCGGGTGACCATCAGCGCGGGCTTCCTGCCCGGGCTGGACCTCGGCCCCGAACCGATCGTGCGGATCGGCGGCGGCTGCGTGATCGGCCGGGACAGCCACATCGTCGGCCACCAGTCGATCGTGCTCGGTGACGACGTGTGGACCGGCCCCGGTGTCTACATATCCGACCAGGCGCACGAGTACCGGGCCACCGACCTGCCGATCGGCAAGCAGTGGCCGCGCAACGAGCCGGTGGAGATCGGCTCCGGCAGCTGGATCGGCACCGGCGCGGTGATCCTGCCCGGCGCCCGGCTGGGCCGCAACGTGGTCGTCGCGGCGGGCTCGGTGGTGCGCGGCGAGGTGCCGGACCACACGGTGGTCGCGGGCGCCCCGGCGAAGGCGGTCCGCCGCTGGACGCCGGAGGAGGGCTGGCAGCCGCCGTTCCGCAACGAACCGCCGCGGCCGCTGCCGGACGACGTCACCGCCGCGCAGCTGCGGGCGCTGGCCGGGTGGGACCTGCGGCTGCCGGGCGAGTCGGACGCCTGAGCGCGGCCGGGCCTACGCCACCCCGGTGTTCCGCGGCTGGGCGGACCGGGTGACGCGTCGTGCGGGAGGCCGGCCTCCCGCACGCCCGCAAGCCGTCACTCCCGGGGTGCGGTCCGGGAGCGGAGGGTGACGACGGCGGTGGTGCCGTCGGGGTCCAGGGCGTGGGTGGCCGGGGCGGTGAGCAGCGCGGCGTCGTAGCGGGCGAGCGCGGTGCCGTCCAGGGTCGCGGTGCCGGTGAGGCAGACCAGCAGCACGGTGGCGCCGGCCGGGACGGTGACCGGGCGGGGCGTGCCGGCGAGGACGAGGTCGGCGCCGGCCCGGCCGCGCCGGGTCATCACGTTGAAGTCGACCAGCGGGCCGCCGAGCAGCCGGCAGTCGGTGGCCGCGTCGCCGGGGAAGGCGAAGGGGCGCAGCGGTGCGTCGACGACGTGCTCGGTGCCGTCGACGGTCAGCGCCATGCCCGGGCCCTCGACCAGGGTGATCACCCGGTCGACGCCCGGGAAGGCGGAGAACGGCCCGGCGGCGGCGACGTCGGCGAGGCTGACCCGCCAGCCGAAGTCGTCCAGCCCGGAGCCGGCAGGGTGCCCGGCGACCTCCCTGGTCACTCCGCCGCCGTTGCGCCACGGCATGGCCGGCCGGTCGGCGGCGCGCAGGAACCGGACCGGGTCCGTGGTGTTCGTCATGGCGCGATCCTCGCACGGGGCCGGGCCGGCGGTTCAGCGGCGGCGGGCGGTCAGCGGGAGGACGGCGGCGGCGCTCGCGGCGGCGGCGACGGTGGTCAGGGCGAGCGGCAGGCTGGTCGCGTCGGCGAGGAAGCCGATCACCGGCGGGCCGATCAGCATGCCGGCGTAGCCGAGCGTCGAGGCGAGCGCGACGCCCTGCGGGCCGCCGGCGGCGCCGGCCCGGGCGATGGCGAGCGGGAAGATGTTGGCCAGTCCGAGGCCGACCAGGACGAAGCCGGCCACGGCCAGCGGCACCAGCGGCGCGAGCGCCGCCAGCAGCATCCCGGCCGCCGCGGTGAGGCCGCCGAGGAACATCACCCGGTACTGGCCGAGGCGCACCGAGAGCCAGGTGCCGCCGATCCGCCCGGTGGTCATGGCGAGCGCGTAGGCGGCGTAGCCGGCGGCGGCGACCTTCGCGCCGGCGTGCACGTCGTCGGTGAGGTGCAGGGTGGTCCAGTCGGCGACGGCGCCCTCGCCGTACGCGGTGCAGAGCGCGGTGAGGCCGAGCAGCACGACGAGCAGGCGGCCGGCGGAGGAGCCGGTGGAGGCACCGGCGGGGGCGGCGGCGCCGCGCGCGGGGCTGGTGGCGACCGGCCGCGCCGCCGGGCTGCGGAGCAGTGCGACGCCGGCCACCGCGGTGACCGCGAGCCCGGCGGCCCCCGCCGCCGTGAGCCACTGCGTGGCCGTCAGCGGACCGGCGAGCAGGCCGCCGATCGCCGCCCCGAGCAGGCCGCCGAGGCTGTACCCCGCGTGGAAGCTGGGCATGACCGGGCGGCCGAGTTCGCCGACGATCTCGACGGCGGCGCTGTTCATGGCGACGTTGGCCCCGCCGTAGCCGGCGCCGAAGAGCAGCAGGACGCCGCCGAGCGCCGCCACCGAGTGGGTGTGCGCGGGCAGCGGCACGGAGAGCGCGAGCAGGGCGAGCGAGGCGACGGTGACCGGCCGGGACCCGAACCGCAGGCAGAGCCGGCCGACCACCGGCATGGTGGCGACGGCGCCCGCCGAGACACAGAGCAGGGCGAGTCCGAGGGCGCTGTGCGAGGCGGCGACCTGGCTGCGGACGTCCGGGATGCGGACGACCCAGGCGGCGAAGAGCAGTCCGTCGACGGCGAAGAAGGCGGTGAGGGCGAGCCGGGCCGCACCCCAGGAGGCGAAGGAGTGCGCGAAAGGGCTGGGGGATTTCGCCGTGGTGCTGAGAGACTGGGGGGACGGCCGGGTCGAGGGGCCGGAGGGACGGATTTTGTTTCGGAGCGGCACAAAGTAACAATAGGTCCGTGCAGCTCTCACCTTCAAGCCCGAAGCCCGGGACCGGGGCCGACCACGACGCGCAGCGCGACGCCCACCGCCGCTCGGCCCCCGACCGAGGGCGCACGCTGCTCGGCCCCGCGCTCCAGCTCATCCACACCGGCCAGACCCCGACCCGCTCGGCGCTCACCCGCGCGCTCGACGTCACCCGGGCCACCGCCGGCGCCGTCACCGCCGAGCTGGAGGCCCTCGGGCTCATCACGGTCGACTCCCGCCCGGCCGGCGGCGGCCGGGGCCGCCCCTCGCACCGGCTCGCCATCGACCCCGCCGGCCCGGTGGTGGTCGCCGGGCAGATCCACGCCGACGGCCTGAGCGTCACCCTGGCCGGTCTCGGCGGACTGCTCGACCCGCCGGTCCACCTGCCGCTGCCCGCCGCCACCGACCCGGTGCGGATGCTGCGCGCCGTCGCCCAGGCGGGCGCCGAACTCGCCCGCGGCACCGAGCGGCGCTGCCTCGGCGCGGCGCTCGCGCTGCCCAACCCCGTCACCGAGCCGGACGGCACCGCGCTCGCCGCGCTGCACTTCGCCTGGCCCAGCGGCACGCCCGTCGCCGACCTGTACGACGTCGAGGTGGGCCGCGCCGACCACGGTCCGCGCGCGTTCGACCCGCTGCCCACCGCGATCGCCAACGACGCCAACCTGGCCGCCCTCGCCGAGTACCGGCACGGCGCCGGCCGCGGTGCGCGGCACCTGCTGCTGGTCACCTCCGGCCACCGCGGCGTCGGCGGGGCGCTGGTCATCGACGGGAGGCTGCACACCGGCAGCGCCGGACTCGCCCTGGAGGTCGGCCACCTGACCGTCGACCCGCAGGGCCGGCCCTGCGGCTGCGGCAACCGGGGCTGCCTCAACTCCGAGACCGACCCGGACGCGCTGTTCGCCGCCGCCGGGCTGACACCGGACCCGGACCGGCCGCTGCTCGACCAGGCCGGCGAGCTCTGCCGGGCCGCCGCCACCGACGAGCGGGCCCGGGCGGCCGTGGAGCACGTCATCGACCGGCTCGGCCTCGGCCTGGCCGGGGTCGCCAACATCCTCAACCCGGACCGGGTGGTGCTCAGCGGGCTGCACCTGGACCTGCTGGAGGCCGCGCCGGAGCGGCTGCGCGCGGTCGTCGCCGACCGCAGCCTGTGGGGGCGCAGCGGCCGGGTGCCGATCGTCGGCGCCGAGCTGCGGCACAGCGCGCTGGCCGGGGCGGCCGAGCTGGGCTGGCTGCCGTACCTGGCGGACCCGCAGGCGGTGACCGCCGGATAGGCGGTCGATAAGCGGAGCCTGGAGCTTCGCTTAATGTTACTTATCGTGACACTCGTACACTCGTTGTGAGCAAGCGGAGGGGGGCTTCCAAGGACTCGCACGAGGAGAGTGGCACATGGGGATCGACCCGACGGCCGACGTCGACCGTTCCGACCCGGAGTACCGGCGCTGGCTCAAGGAGGCGGTCCGCAAGGTCCAGGCGGACGCCAACCGCTCGGCCGACACCCACCTGCTGCGCTTCCCGCTCCCGGCGGAGTGGGGCATCGACCTCTACCTCAAGGACGAGTCCACCCACCCGACCGGCTCGCTCAAGCACCGGCTGGCCCGCTCGCTGTTCCTGTACGGGCTCTGCAACGGCTGGATCCGCCCCGGCAAGCCGGTCATCGAGGCGTCCAGCGGCTCCACGGCCGTCTCCGAGGCGTACTTCGCGCAGCTCGTCGGGGTGCCGTTCATCGCGGTGATGGCCAAGTCCACCAGCCAGGCCAAGATCGACCTGATCGAGTTCCACGGCGGCGAGTGCCACCTGGTGGACCGGCCGGACGAGGTGTACGAGGCCTCGGCCCGGCTCGCCGAGGAGACCGGCGGCCACTACATGGACCAGTTCACCTACGCCGAGCGGGCCACCGACTGGCGGGGCAACAACAACATCGCCGAATCGGTCTTCGCCCAGCTGCGCCTGGAGCCGCACCCCGAGCCGGCCTGGATCGTGGCCACCGCCGGCACCGGCGGCACCTCGGCGACCATCGCCCGGTACGTCCACTACATGCAGTACGACACCCGGATCTGCGTCGCCGACCCGGAGAACTCCTGTTTCTTCGACGGCTGGGTGCACGACGACCCGGACGCGGTGTGCGAGCAGGGCTCGCGGATCGAGGGGATCGGGCGGCCCCGGATGGAGCCGAGCTTCGTGCCCGGGGCGGTCGACCGGATGATGAAGGTCCCGGACGCCGCCTCGATCGCGGCGGTGCGGATGCTGGACCGGGTGCTCGGCCGGAAGGCGGGCGCGTCCACCGGGACCGGGCTGTGGAGCGCGCTGCGGATCGTCGCGCAGATGCGGGCCGCGGGGGAGCGCGGCAGCGTGGTCACCCTGATCTGCGACCCGGGTGACCGCTACCTCGACAAGTACTACTCGGACGACTGGCTGGCGGGCGAGCGGATCGACATCGCGCCCTACCTGGCCGGCCTGGAGTCCTTCCTGTCCGGCGGCGCCTGGACGGGCTGACCGGCGGGCTGACGGGCCGACGGGCCGACGGGCCGACGCCGGGTCGGCGCTACGGCAGGCGGGGGGACGGGAGGTCGGCGGGGACGAGCAGTTGGAGGTCCTCGGTGGACGCGTCGGGGAGCTGGGCGATCCGCATGGCGTGCCGCTCGACCATGGTCTCGAAGACCTGGCGGGCGGTGCGGCCGTTGCCGAAGTTGGGGCCGCGCTCGATGCCGGCGAAGTGGTCGAGCAGGGCGCGCTCGGTGGCGTCGGCGAGCGCGTACTCGTGCTCGGCGCACTGGGCGCGGGCGATCTCCAGCAGCTCCTCGGCCGAGTAGTCGGGGAAGGTGATGGTGCGCGAGAACCGCGACGAGACACCGGGGTTGGCGGAGAGGAAGCGTTCCATCTCCGCGGTGTAGCCGGCCACGATGACCACCACCTCGTCCCGGTGGTCCTCCATCAGCTTCACCAGCGTGTCGATCGCCTCCCGCCCGAAGTCGCGGGCGCCGTCCTCCGGCGCCAGCGCGTAGGCCTCGTCGATGAACAGGACGCCGCCGCGCGCCCGGTCGAAGGCGGCGGCGGTGCGGATCGCGGTGGAGCCGATGTGCTCGCCGACCAGGTCCACCCGGGCCACCTCGACCAGGTGGCCGCGCTGCAGCACCCCCAGCGAGGCCAGGATCTCGCCGTACAGCCGGGCCACGGTGGTCTTGCCGGTGCCGGGGGCGCCGGTGAAGACCAGGTGGCGGCGGAGCGAGGGGGCCTTGAGCCCGGCCTGCCGCCGCCGCCGGCCGACCGAGATGAGGTCGATCAGCGTCCGCACCTCCTGCTTGACGGTGGCCAGGCCCACCAGCCCGTCGAGCTCGGCCAGCGCCTCGTCGGCGGGCCGGCAGTCCGGGATCGGCCCGATCACCGCCGCGGCGGGCGCGGAGGACGCCAAGGAGGTGGTGGCGGCCGCGAGTTGGGTGCGCGGGGCGGGGATCTCGGCGGCCGCGGCGGACGCGGGCGGCACGTCGTCCGAGGTGCACCCGTCGACCACCGGTCCGGGCTCGGAGAACTCGAAGCCGGCCCGCTCGTTCTGCTCGGCCCGGCACCGGGTGAGCACCGTGCGGCAGCCGTCGATGATGTGGAAGCCGAAGCCCTTGCCGTGCGAGACCCGGCAGTCCTCGAAGGTGCCGCGGCCCTGGGCGGAGACGTAGACGCCGGCGTCCGAACCGGCCCGGACGGTGCAGTCCCGCAGCACCGGGTCGGCGCCCTTGGTGACGATCACGCCGGTCGCCACGTCGGAGATCTCGCAGCCGGTCAGCACGCCCCCGCTGCCGTGGTCGCGGAACCAGAGGCCGGTGCCCGCCTCCTGGACCCGGCAGCCGGTGAGCGTCACCGTCGCGCCGCCGCTGACCGACACCGCCGAGCTGCGGATCCGGCTGAACGAGCAGCCCTCGGCGACCGCCGCGGAGTCCCGGTCCAGCACGAACAGCGCGTCCGGCAGGTCGTGCAGCGCGCAGTCGGTGAGCGTGAGCCGGGCGCCGTCGCTGACCCAGAGCGCCGGGTACTCGCCGTTCGAGCCGTGGATCTGGCAGGACTCGGCGCTCGCCTCGGTGCCCTGGTCCCAGACCGAGAGCGCCCCGCGCCCGAAGTCCCGCACGGTGGAGTGGACGAGGCTGAGCCGGGCACGGCCGCGCAGATCGGCGGCGTTCTCCGGGACGTCGTGCACCCGGCAGCCGGTGAGCACCAGCTCGGCCTCGCCGTCCAGGGTGAGCCCGTTGCCGGTGACCCGGTGGATCTCGCAGTCGACCAGCCGCCCGCCCGCCTGGGCCTCGGCCTGCACCCCGCTGCCGCGGATCTCGTAGATCTCGCAGCCGGTCAGCTCGGCCGCGCTGCCCGGGTCGGAGAGCAGCACGCCCGCGCCGGAGGCGTGGTGCACCCGGCAGCGCTCCAGCGCGGCGGTCGCGCCGCCCAGCACCGCGAGCCCCGCCTGGCCGGCGGCGGCGACCTCGCAGTCCTCGAAGGCGGCGGCGGTGCCGGCGCCGCGCAGCCGCAGCCCGAGGCCGTCGGGGTTGGCCACCACGCAGCCCCTGAGGGTCGGCCGGGCGCCGCCGGTCACCTCGACCCCGGCGGCCGAGCGGGTCTCCACCCGGCAGCCGGTGAAGGCGGGGGTGGCCTCCTCGCCGGTGACCAGGACGGCCGGGGAGGAGCGGTCGCTGCCCTCGATCACCAGGTCGCGGACGGCCGCCGCGGCGGTGACGGTGAGCGGCACCCCGCCCGGCGGGTCGATCCGGACGGTGCCGGGGCCCTGGGCGGCGACGACCGTCACGGCCTTGTCCACGACCACGTTCTCCCGGAAGGTGCCCGGCCGCACGGTCACCGTGTCGCCCGGTTCCGCGGCCGCCAGGGCCTCCGTGAGCGTGTCGTACTCGCCGGCGCGGCGCCGCCAGCGGGATGCGCTGTCCTGGGTGACCCGGACCCTGTGCTCAGCCATGACGGTCTGTCGTCCCCACCTTCATCGAGCCGGCGATCTGCGGACCGGACGCACGCGGACGCGGCGCGCCCGGACGCGGCGCACCGGGGTGCGCGGGTCGTCCGCCCACCGTAGCGCGCCCGCGCGGGTGCTCCGGTCCGCCCGCGGCACCGCCGTGTGCCCCGGCACCTGCTTCAACGAGCGCGCACACGTCCGGTTCCGGCACGCGGGTGCGGAAACGGGTGCGGAGAAGCGGGGACGGGGACGTCAGCCCCGCTCGTCGGCCGGCCAGTGCGCGCCGCCCTCCAGCACCTCGACCTCGTCGCCCAGCCGCAGCGTGCCGAGCACGTCGCCCTCGACGCCGGCCGGACGCTCCGGAATCAGGTTCTGCCCGAACGCCGCCTTCTTCAGCAGCCGGTGGTGCCGGGCCAGGGTGCGCAGCGGCTCCGGGCCGCGCCGCTCGCCGCTCTCCTGGTCGGTGGTGGTGACGACGCAGCGCCCGCACGGCTTGACCACCCGGAAGGCCAGCCCGCCGATCCGGATCCGCCGCCAGCCGTCCTCCGCCCAGGGCTCGCCGCCGGAGACCACCACGTTGGGGCGGAACCGCTCCATCGGCAGTTCCTCGTGGCCGTCCGGGTGCTCGGCGGCGATCAGCGCGTTGAGCTCGGCCAGCGAGGCGGTGGTGGTGAGCAGCAGCGGGAATCCGTCGGCCATCGAGACGGTGTCGCCGGGGGAGGAGAACGCCGGGTCGACGGGCCGGGCGCGCGGGTCGTCCAGGTGCACCAGCCGGTAGTCGCCGAGGTGCTCGGCGATCCACAGCTGGGCCTCCTTGCCGGCCTCGGCGGCACGGAAGCGGGTGCCCCAGACCTCGACGTCGGCGAGCGGGTCGCCGACCGCGCCGGCGGGGGAGGGGATCTCGGCGCGGGAGCCGTCGGGGGCGGTGAGGACGAGGGCGCCGTCGGCGGTGAGCTCGGTGCGGATCTGGCCCAGGGCGGCGTTCTCGCGCTGGCTGACGAACCGCCCGGTGGCGTCGGCGAGCATCCAGCGCCGGTCGCCGGCCAGGCCCCACGGTTCGACGCGGGCGCTCTCGGGGCTCAGGCGGTACATGGACTTGACGGGGTAGACGTGGAGTCCGGTGAGCTGCATTCCCCCATCCTGCCAGCCGTGTCCGGACCGGCGGCAGCCGCGGTCCGGGGCCGTCGGCACCCCGAACGCGCACGGACCGCCCGGAACGCCGGGTGGGGCGGCGTTCCGGGCGGTCCGTGGATGACCCGTTTCTCCGTACGCCCGGCGGATGTGGGTGCGCCGGGTGGTGCTAGGTGGTGCGGGTGCGGGCCGGGTGGGGCCGGCCCGGAGGTGTCAGTAGCCCTGGGCCTGCGGCTGGTAGCCCTGCTGGAACTGACCGGGCTCGCCGTACGGGCCGGGCCGCTGCGGCTGCATCGGCCGGACCGGGGCGACCGGGGTGACCGCCGGGCGCAGCTGGGCGCCGCCGAAGGACTGGTCGCCGGAGCCGCCGAAGCCGCCGGGCTGGCCGCCCTGGCCGGCGAAGCCCTGCTGGCCGCCGAAGGACTGCGGGCCCTGGGGCTGCGGCACGCCCTGCGGACCGGACGGGCCGCCCACCGGCTGCGCACCGAAGGTCTGCGGGCCGCCGTGGCCGCCGACGAAGGTGTTCTGGCCGCCGAAGCTCTGGCCGCCGGACGGCTGGTACCCGCCGGTGGCCGCCTGGCTGAAGCCGGGGGCCGGGGTCTGCGGGCGCTGGCCGGGCAGGTACGGCTGCGGGCCGCCGTAGCCGGGGACCGGTGGCTGCGGCGCGGCGGCGTACGCGGGCGCGGGCTGCGCCGGGATGTACGCGGTGGCCGGGCCGGAGGACGGCGCGCTGCTCGGGCCGGGGCCCAGGGCGAGGCGGGCCGGCGGCAGGGCGGGGAGGTTGCCGCCGGGACTGTCGTACCCGGTGCCGTACCGGTTGTTCTCGTAGGAGGGGCCGGACAGGCCGGAACCGTAACCGGTCGACAGGGCCGGCGGCAGGGCGGCCGGCACGTTGATGGGCGCGATCTGAGGGACACCGCGCTCTGCGACGAGGCTGTCGTAGATGGGCGTGCCGGAGGAGAAGGACGGAGAGGGGTAGCCGACTCCGTCGTAGGAGCGGGGCGAGGTCATGGGGCATACGGTAAGCCCACAACGAGCCTGCTGAGGAGACTGGGAGGCCGAGCAGTTCGAGTGTTTACACAAGCTTCGCCCGAACAAAGGTCTCGAAAGTAGGAAGAGCGGACATTCCGGCGGCGACTTCCGGCCACTGTCCGGCGGGTCCGAGGGGTCGAACGGGGTCCGTACTGAGGCGCCGAAGACCCGTGTGGTGACGGGACGGTGGACGGTTCGGGGACCGTCGAAGAAACTTCTGCGAGCGGGGCGCGAACCGGCGCATTCGAGCCCCCGCCGGGGGCGCGACGGGGGCTCGTGAATGTTTCGGGAATAAAGACCCCGTCAGGCCGTGAGCGGGCCGGTCGGGGTCGGTTCAGTGCACCGGGGCGGGCTGCTCGGCGGGGCCCGCCTGGGCCGGGAAGCCGGGCCGGCCGGCCACCTCGGAGGTGCAGAACGAGCAGCGCACCGCCAGGACCGGGATCGTGCTCAGGCACTCCGGGCAGTCCGCCTTGGCGACCGGCGCCGGCTTGGCGCCCTCCAGCCTGGCCTGGAGCCTGCCCACCGGCACCACCACGACGAAGTAGATCACCGCGGCCACCAGCACGAAGCTGATCAGCGCGTTGACGAACACCCCGTACGGGAAGCGGGTGCCGGCCACCTCGAAGGTCTTCTGGGTGAAGTCGCCGACCGCACCCGTGGCGACCCCGACCAGCGGGGTGAGGAACGCCGACACGAACCCGGTGACCACGGCCGTGAAGGCCGCGCCGATCACGATGCCGACCGCCAGGTCGACGACGTTTCCACGCAGCAGGAAGCTGCGGAATCCCTTGAGCACCGGGAACTCCAAATCCGTACGGGTGAGGTGGGACGGGACCACGGGCCCCGGCCGGACATCCTGCCGACCGCGCGGGCCCGCGGTCCAACCGCGTTCACCCGATCCGCGTAACGCGACCGAGGGCCGAGGCCGCCCGGTCAGGCGGCGCGCAGGCGCTCCGCGTACGGCTGGATCCGGGCCACCGCCTCGGCGATCCGGCGCACGGTGGCCGCGTCCATCTGCGACCAGAGCGGCACGGTGAGCACCGAGTCGGCGAGCCGGTCGGTGAGCGGCAGCGAGTCCGCCCGGCCGAGGTGGGCGTAGGCGCGCTGGCGCTGCACCGGCGGGTGGAAGTAGCGGCGCGAGTCGATGCCCTCGGCCCGCAGCGCCTCGGCGAGCCCGCGGGCGGTGAGGCCGAAGGCGGCGTCGTCCAGGATCAGCGTGAGGTCCTTGAAGGTGGAGGTGTCGCCCTCCTCCGGCAGGGCCAGGCGCAGCCCGGGCAGTCCGGCGGTGACGGCGGCGAACTCCTGGACCAGCGCGTTGCGGTGGGCCACCCGCTCGGTCAGGCCGGCCAGCCAGTTGAGGCCGACGGCGGCGTGCAGTTCGCTCATCCGCGCGTTCAGGCCGGGGAACAGGGTGTCGTAGTCGCCCGGGTTGCCGTAGTCGCGGGCGGTGCGCAGCCGGCGCGCGAGGTCGGCGTCGTGGGTGGCGACCAGGCCGCCCTCGCCGGCCACCGCGACCTTGGTCGGGCTCATCGAGAACACCTCGGCGTAGCCGAAGTTGCCGACCGGCACGCCCTTGCGGCGGCTGCCGAAGCCGTGCGCCGAGTCGTACACCAGCGGCACCCCGGCGGCGTCGGCGACCTCCTGGAGGCGCTCGACCTGGCAGGGCGTGCCGTAGACGTGGGTGGCCATCAGCGCGGCGGGCCGGTCGGCGGCGGCCAGCCGGGCGGCGGCGTCCTCGGGGTCGAGGGTGATGTCCCGCTCGCGGGCCTCGGCGAACACCGGGGTGCCGCCGGCCCAGTGCGCGGCGTGCGCGGTGGCGGAGAAGGTGAAGCCGGGCATCACCACCGGGCGGCGCCCGTCCACGCCGGCGGCCTGGAGGACCAGCATCAGGCCGGTGGTGCAGTTGGAGACCGCCACCACGTGCGGCACCTCCAGCAATCCGGCCGCCGCCTCCTCCAGTTCGGCGACGGTGCGGCCGTTGGTGAGCTGTCCGCTGTCGAGCACGGCGCCGAGCCGTTCCAGCAGCGCGGCGCGATCGGGCACCTGGACCCGGGTGAGCGGCAGCCCCTCGGGGAAGGCGGGCGTGCCCCCGAGGGCGGCGGGCAGGGCGAGAGTGTCGGTGGTGTCGGTGGTCATGGTGCGGTCGATCCCCCCTGGGACGGTGACGGTGACACGGCTGACGGTGGTGACACGGTTGACGGTGGTGACAGGGCGGGCGGTGGTGCCAGGGCGGGCGGCTCCGCCCGGTGCCGGGCGCCCCACTGCCCGGGCGCGACCCGCCACACCGGTGGCGGACGGCGGCCGGCGGCGGCCCCGCGGCTCGCGGCGGCGGCCGGCACGACCAGCAGCACCAGGGCGAGCGGCAGCACCTGGACCCGCTCGCGGGACAGGATGCCCATGTTGTTGATGGTCGAGAAGGCCCAGCAGAACAGCAGGGTGTAGACGGCGGCGAACGCCACGTAGGAGCGCTGCACGAACAGCCGGGGCAGCCGGCTCAGCCTCGGCCAGGCCCGGATGAACATCACCAGCAGGGCGAAGCACTCCACCGACTGGATGAGGTTCTGGATGTTGGACGCCTCGAACGGGAACGGGCGGAACAGCACGCTGATCACCGCGACCGGCAGGCCCGCCGGGTTGAGGCTGAACTTCGGCGCGGCGTCCTCGGGTGCGGTGGCGTTGATCATCGAGTTGCCCTGGCTGGTGCGTCTGGAGGTCTCCGTGAGCACCTGGCTGACGGCGTCGCCGCCGGTCCCGTCGGTGCCGAAGAAGGTGGAGACCTGCTGGAGCATCAGCACCGCCATCGCGCCCAGCACCACCGCGGTCAGGATCGTGCGCAGCGGCCCCAGCGCGCTGACCTGCTGCGGACGGCGGCGCAGCACGTAGGCGACCATCAGCCCGGCCCCGGCCAGCGCGGTGACGTGCGGGCGGACCATCGCGGTGCCCAGCGAGCCGAGCGCGATGCAGGCGAAGGCGCCGAAGCGGCGGTCCAGCAGCCGCGCGGTGCCGTAGGTGGTCAGGCCCAGGCAGAACATCATCCAGGCGTCCTTGCCGATGCTGGACGGCCAGAACAGCAGGGAGGGCAGGAAGAAGACCAGCTTGGCGTACTTGCGGGTGTCCGCCTCCGGGAAGGCGATCTGCAGCGCCCGCCAGAACAGCAGCAGGCCCCAGAAGCCCAGCCAGGAGAAGACCAGGAAGCCGCCGATCAGCGAGGGGCCGGTGATCGCGTAGACGACGCCGGTGACGATGATGATGAAGCCGGTGCCGGCCACCTTCATGCCCAGGTCGTAGTGGATCCCGCCGAAGAGGTCGGCCTGGTCGAGGTAGGCGGCGAGGTCGCTGCCCTTCTGGTGGTACATCTTGGCGTCGGCCGCGCCGCCGTAGAGCACGAAGGCCATCAGGTAGCGGGGGAAGGCGCAGAGCAGCTTGGCGGTCATCGCCAGCAGCAGCAGCCGGAAGACGTCCCGTTCGGGGTTGGCGGCGGCGATCCGGGCGAGCACCGGCGTGCTGACGGCCATCAGCGCCGGGAGGATCAGCAGCGCGCCCCAGGTGTCGTACGAGGTGTGCACCGAGGCGAGCACGAACAGCGTGACGTAGCCGGTGACCAGGGTGGCGGCGACGGCGGACGGCCAGGGGACGCGGCCGAGCACCGCCGTCGCCGTCCCGGTCGCGCCCGGGCCCCTGGGCGCCCCCGGCATCAGAACACCTCCAGGTCACCGAGGCTGAACCGCCAGTCGGCCAGGGTGAGCGGGGTGGGGCCGGCCGGGGTGCGGGCGACGAAGGTCATCCCGGTGCGCGGGGCCCGCAGGTAGCCGGTCCGCAGGGCGGCGTGGGCGGCCTCGGTGCCGGGGGAGAGGTGGGTGGCGACGTGGTCGCAGCCGCTCTCGCGGGCGGCGGCGCGCAGCAGGCGGGCGGCGCTGTCCCGGTCGCCGGGGCGGACGATCACCTCGGCGAGGGTGAACTCGGCGAGCGGGCCGCGCCGCCGGGGCCGGCCGACGGCCAGGCCGGTCAGTTCGCCGCCCCGGTCGACGGTGAGCACCCGGTAGTCCAGGCCGGGGGCCTCGCCGTAGCGCCAGCGCAGGAACTCCGGGGTGCGGTGGACGGCCAGCCGGTGGTCGGCGCTGTCGGCGGCGGCGCGCTCGCGCAGCAGCTCGGCCAGCGGGCCGCGCTCCCCGGCCTCTTCCCGGGCGGCCAGCCAGGCGGCGGCGGTGGGCAGCCGGCAGTCCTCGGCGGCAGGGCGCGCGGGCCCGGCCGGGCGGCGGGCGAGGGCGGCGCGCACGCCCCGGGCGAAGGCGGCGGGCCGCACGGCGCGCACCGTGATCGGCACCCGGCCCAGCTCCTGCCAGCCCATGCCCCGGTAGCCGCGCAGGCTGTCGGCGTTGGGGGTGTTGAACACCAGCGCGGTCTCGTCGGCGACCTGGTCGAGCAGTTCCACGGTGAGCCGGCGGAACACGCCCCGGCCCCGGAAGTCGGGGTGGGTGGCGGTGTCGACCGGGCGGACGGCGGCCACCGGGGCGCCGTCCTGCCGCCACTGCCAGCGCAGGAACAGCCGGACGCCGGCCAGCCGTCCGTCGGGGCTCTCGGCGACCATGCCGGGGCTGGCGCCGAAGGGGTTGCGGTGGTGCTTCCAGGCGAAGAACTCGGTGGTGCGGGTGCCGGTGGGACCGCCCGCCAGCGAGGTGGTGAGCAGGTCGAGCACGGCGGGCTGGTCGGATTCGGCGAGCGGGCGGAAGGTCAGCTCGGCGGGGGCGGGCAGGGCGCTCACGTCCGGACTCGCTCTCCCATCGGTGGTCGGGGGCTGTGGGGACACGTCGGTGGATCGGTGTTCGGCCGCCGGACGGCCGGGCCGGTCAGTGCCGCAGGACCCGCGCGTACACCGCCTCGACGGCGCGTTGGGCGCCGGCCACGTCGAAGCGCTTGGCGCGCTCCCGGGCGGCGGCCGCCAGCCGGGCGCGCAGGTCCGGCTCCGCGGCCAGCCGGTCGAGGGCACCGGCCAGCGCGGACGGGTCGCCGGGCGGGACGAGGAAGCCCTGCTCGCCGTCGTCCAGCACCTCGGGCATGCCGCCGACCCGGGTGACCACGGCCGGCAGTCCGCTGGTCATCGCCTCCATCAGCGCGACCGGCAGGCCCTCCTGGCGCGAGCTCAGGGTGAACACGTCCAGGGCGGGCAGCAGTGCGGGCACGTCGGCGCG
Organism: Kitasatospora sp. NPDC002551; assembly: GCF_040296005.1. Classification (NCBI taxonomy): domain Bacteria; kingdom Bacillati; phylum Actinomycetota; class Actinomycetes; order Kitasatosporales; family Streptomycetaceae; genus Kitasatospora; species Kitasatospora sp. NPDC002551. The sequence continues at coordinate 31,293 of NZ_JBEOWI010000037.1, forward strand.
CGAGCCGGCGAACACGACGGTGTCGGTGACGCCCAGCTCGGCGGCCCTGGCGCGCAGTTGGGCGTCCAGCGGACCGGCGCCGACCAGCAGCAGCCGGGCGTCCGGGCGGCGGCGCAGCAGCGCGGCGTGCGCGGCGAGCAGCGTCGCCTGGTCCTTCTTGGGCGTGAGGTTGCCGACCGTGCCGACCACGAACGCGTCGGCCGGCAGGCCGAGTTCCGCGCGGGCGGCGGCCCGGGCGGCCGGCCCCTCGGGGGCGCCGGCCAGGTCCGGGCCGTGGTGCACCACGGTGACCCACTCGCCGGGGCGGCGCCGGCCGGGCGGGATGCTCCGGGCGACGGCGCGCGAGACGGCGATCACCGCGTCGTTGCGCCGGTAGGTCAGCGCGTTGGCCCAGCGGGTGGCCGGGCGGTAGCGCTCCCAGACATTGTGCTCGGTGTGCACCAGCCGCGGACCGGCCCCCGCGAGGGTGGGGGCGAGCAGCCGGGCGGCGGCGGCCGGGACCGGCATGTGGGTGTGCACCAGGCCGAAGCGGCGGGCGGCGAGCAGCGCGCGCAGCCGCAGCGGCCAGCGCGGGTCGGCCCGGCCCGGGGTGCCGGGGACGCCGCCCAGGCAGTGCACGGCCACCCCGGCCTCGGCGAGCGCCGGGGCCAGCGCGTCCTTCCACGGCAGCACGTAGGCGACCTCGATGCGGTAGCGCGAACGGTCCGCGTGGCGCGCGCAGTTGAGGAGCAGCTGTTCGGCGCCGCCGCGGCCGAGGCCCTTGGCCAGCCAGAGCACCCGGGTGGGGGCGTGCGCGAGGCCGTCCGCCGGTCCGGCCGGGGACCCGTTCGACCCGCTCACCGCTCCTCCGCCTCGCGCAGCAGGGCCGGCTCGCCCTGGCCGCCGTCGTCCTCCCCGGCCGTGCGCCGCGCCCAGCTGGGCGTGGTCCGTCCGCCGCCGAGCTCGCCGGTGCGTGCCGCGCCGCGCTCCACCGCCGGTCCGGCCGGGCGCGGTGGAGCGGCGGGCGGCGGTGCGCCCCGTCCGGCCGTCCCCGTCGCCCCGGTGCCGCCCGCCGGGGTGCGCCGGCGGCGGCCGGAGGGCCCGTAGGTGCCGAGCAGCGCCACCCCGGCCACCGGGACCCCGGTGCGGGAGAGCAGCTCGGCCACCCGGTCGGCCTGTTCCGGAGTGACGTTTCCGCTGCGCACGGTGACCAGTACCGCGTCCGCGTGCTGCACCAGGTCGTAGGCGTCGTTGGCGTGCAGCAGCGGCGAGGTGTCGACCAGGATGACGTCCGCGTGCCGCCGGGCCCGGCGCAGCACCTCGCCGGCCCGCAGCACCAGCGCGGCCGGGTAGGCGGTGGTGTTGCCGCCGGTGATCAGCGAGACCCCGGCGACGTTGGTCGGCCGGACCAGGTCGTCCAGCTCGCCGAGCCGTTCGCCGCTGAGCAGTTCGGCCATCCCGGGCCCGTCGCCGACGCCCAGGTGGGCGTGCAGCTGCGGGTGGCGGAAGTCGCAGTCCAGCACGAGCACCTCCCGGCCGGTCTCGGCGAGCGCGGCGGCCAGGTTGGCGATGGTGATGGTCCGCCCGTCGCGGCTGCCGCCGGAGGCGACCAGGACCACCGGTGCGGGATCGGCGAGCCGGCGCGAGACGGTCTGGGCCGGGTCCCGGTCCTCGCCGCCGCCCGGGCGGGCCAGCGCGTCCGGGCCGGTGAGCAGCAGCGTCGAGCGCAGCGAGCGGTACGCCTCGGCGGCCGGGTCGGACGGCCGGGCGCGCACCAGCGGTTCGCGCACCCGCCGCTGACGGCGCGACAGGTGCGGCACCTCGCCGATCACCGGCAGGTTGAACGCCTCCTCGACCGCGTTGCGGCTGCGCAGCTTGGTGTCCATCCGGCTGAGCATCAGCGCCGCGACCACGCCGAGCGCCAGGCCGAGCACCACGGCGAGGCCGAGCCGCACGCTGCGGCTGGGCGAGGAGAGCAGGTTGCCGGTGCCCTGGCGGGCGTCGATGCTGCCCCACTGCTGGATGGCGTCGGTCTGGGCGCTGTTGGCGAGCTTGCTGATGGTGGTGAGGGTGGTGGTCAGCGAGGTGTTGGCGGCGGTCAGCTTGGGCTGCAGCTTGGGCTGGTCGGCGGCCGAGGACCGGTTGAACTGGGCCTGGATCTCGTTCAGTTGCTGCTGCTGGGCGTCCGCCTGGGCCTGCAGCTTCTTGATCGTCTCGGCGGCGCTGCGGGCCGACTCGTCGCTGTAGCCCTTGATGATCGCCGCCGAGTAGGCGGTGGCCAGGTCGGAGCAGGACTGCTTGGTCGGGCCGGTGGTGGCGATGGTCAGCATCTGCGGGCTGTCGGCGGTGACGGTCCGGCGGGCGATCACCTCGGAGGCGTCGGCGATGCCGAGGGCCTTGGCGGCGGCCGCCGCGACGTCCGCGCCCTGCGCGTAGGAGAGCACCTGGTCGGCGCGGACGGTGTCGCCCGCGCCGGCGACCGGGGTGATCGCGACCTTGCACTTCCATTTGGCGTTGTCCACCGTGTCGCCGGCCGGGGTCAGCAGCCAGCCGACGACCAGCGCGGCCAGCGTGCAGCCGACGAGCAGCCGCCAGTAGCGCCGCAGGACGGTGAAGTGGTTTGCCGGTTCCACCGGTTGGATCCCCTCGCGTTCGTGGTGCGGTGGTGCTGTCAGCGCCCGCCACGCCCCCGGCGGGAGCACGGCGGGTCCGGGTACCGCTGGGGTGTCACGCCCCTGGGCGTGACCGGACGGCCCTCGCGGGCACGGTGGAATCCCTCGGCTGGTGTCGCAACCCGCCCCCCTGACGACTCGCGGCCAACGTCTCGACGACGCGCTCCCCACGGCGTGGCCCGGCTCCGGCGGTGCACCAGGAACGGCGCAGGCCGACCGCCGCCCCCGCCGGTCCCCCTTGCGATGCTTCCCGAGCCCCGACGTGCGGCGCAACCGCTTTGCCGATACTCGTCCGGGAGATCCCCGAGGACCGGGCCCGGACCGCCGGGATCCGGACAGAACGGCCCCGCAGCGGCCCGGCCGGCGGGCGGGAGCGGGTGGTCAGACCGTCCGCAGCCGCAGCGAGCGCTCGTAGAACTCCACCATCTGCGCCGACACCTGGTGCAGCGTGAACGAGGTCAGGAACCGCGCCCGCGCGGCCTTCGACCGCACCCGCGCCGAGGCCCGGTCCTGCAGGGTGTCGGTCAGCGCCGCCGCCAGCGCGGCCGGCCGCTCCGGCGGCACCAGCCGCGCGTAGTCCTCCGAGCCCACCGTCTCGCGCAGCGCCGGCACGTCGGCGGCGACCAGCGGCACCCCGACCCCCATCGCCTCCATCGCCGCGCTGCCCAGTCCCTCCCAGCGCGAGGGCACGGCGAACGCGTCGGAGGCCGCCATCAGGTCGAACACGTCGTCGCGCGGCCCGAGGAAGCGCACCCCGGTCGTCGCCGAGGCCAGCGCCCGCAGCCGCTCGCTCTCCGTGCCCTCGCTGCCGGCCAGCAGCAGCACCGACTCCGGCTCCGCGCGCACCACCTCGGGCCAGGCCTCCAGCAGCACGTCCAGGCCCTTCTGGTACTGCTGACGGGCCGCCGCCAGCACCACCGGCACGTCCGGCGGCAGCTCCAGCGCGGTGCGCACCGCGGCCCGCCGGTCCGGCGTCACCGTGCCCAGGCGCTCCGGGTCCCGCCCGCGCGGCACCACGTCGATCCGCTGGGCCGGCACCCGCAGCCGGCGCGCCATCGCCCCGGCCACGTAGCGGGTCAGCGCGTGGAAGCGCCGGGTGCCCTGGGCGGTCGCCGCGTCCACGGTCTGCGCGGCCCGCACCTTCCACGGGCTCAGCCCGCGCGCGTTGCGGTGCTCCGGGCCGTACGACGCGTTGACCAGGCTGGTCACCACCGGGGTGCGGGCGGCCAGCGCGGCCGCCCGGCCGAGCACGTCCGACTCGTACAGCGTCGTGTGCACCAGGTCGGGACGGCGCTCGCGGACCAGCCGGTGCAGGGCGGTGACCGTGCGTCCCCGGGTGCTCCGGCCGACCCCGAACACGTCGGCCCCGGCGGCGGTGAGCTCCGGCTGGAAACCGCCGGGGGAGTCCTTGAGGTAGGCGACGTCGAGCTTCACCCCGGCCCGCACCAGCTGGGGGGCCATCGCCACCAGGCCCTGCTCGGCCCCACCGACCCGGCTCACGCTGTCGATCACATAGAGCACATGCACAGGCCAACCCCCGCCCTCCTGGGCGCGCCCGGTCTCCCGTGCCGGGACGGCACCCTGACTGCCGCTCAGCATCGCAGGTCGCGACCGGCACCCGCCAGCGATTCGGCCACACGGGGAGGCCCCCGACGGGACGGTGCCGAACCGTGCGGGGGCGGACGACAGCGCTGAACGGGGCGCGCGGACCCTTCGAGGGGCGCACGACGGCTCCCGTCCGGCGCCTTTCCGGAGTACCAGCGCCGTCGCGCGGACCACCGCCGGGTTGCGCGAAGGGGTCGTCCCAGGCCGGAGGCTGTGCCAAGGTCGTTCCCATGCCTGAAGCGACACCGGTCAGGACGACCGGAACCCGCCCCCGCATCCTCCACCTGATCACCGATCCACGCCGTCGCGGCGCGCAGAGTCTCGCCCGCGACCTCCACCGCGAACTGCGCCGCCGGGGCCAGGCCTCCGCGCTGCGCGCCCTCGCCCCGCACCCGGACGCCCACCCGGACGCCCCCGACACCCGCGGCACCACCGTGCTCGGCCCCGGCCGCCTCCACCCCCGTACCCTCGGCGCCCTGCGCACCGCCGCCCGCACCGCCGACCTCGTCGTCGCCCACGGGTCGTCCACCCTGCCCGCCTGCGCCCTCGCCCTCGCCGGCACCCGCACCCCGTTCGTCTACGTCTCCATCGGCGACCCCCGGCACTGGACGGCGGGAGCGGTCCGCCGGCTGCGCACCGGCGCCCTGCTGCACCGCGCCGCCGCCGTCACCGCCCTCGCCGACGGGGCCCGCGACCTGCTCGTCGAACGCTTCCGGCTGCCCGCCGCCAGCGTCCGCACCATCCCCAACGCCCGCTCCGCCGACCGCTACCCGCCGGCCCGCGACGAGGCCGAGCGGCGCGCCGCCCGGCAGGGCCTGGGCCTGCCGCCGGACGGCCTGCTGGTCGCCTGGCTCGGCGCGATCGCCCCCGAGAAGCGCCTCGACCTCGCCCTCGACGCCCTCGACCGGCTCCCCGACGTGCGGCTCGCCGTCGCCGGCGACGGCCCGCAGCGCACCGCCCTGGAGCGACATCCGGCCGCCGCCCGGGCCCACTTCCTGGGCACCCTCGCCGACCCGGTCCCGCTCTACCGGGCCGCCGACGCCGTCCTGCTCACCAGTGACAGCGAGGGTGTGCCCGGGGTGCTGATCGAGGCCGCGCTGGCCGGCCTGCCGGCCGTCGCCACCGACGTCGGCTGGGTCAGCTCGGTGGTCCGGGACGGCACCACCGGCGTGCTGGTCGCCCCCGGCGACCCGTCCGCCCTCGCCGAGGCGCTGGCCACGGTGCTGGCCGGGGACCGTGCCGGACTCGGCGCCGCCGCCCGCGCCCACGCGCTGGCCCACTGCGAGCTCGACGTGGTGGCCGACGCCTGGCAGAAGCTGTTCAGCGAGGTCTGTGCCCGCGGCGGACCGGCCGGACGCGGCTGACGCGTCCCGGTGCGCCGGGCCGGGTGCGCTTTTCGAGCGAATCCCGGCCCGACGCACCGGGACGACTGGCTGCCGACCCGCCGTCACGCGTCACACTCCCCGGTGTGAAGTCGATCCTTCGAACCACCCTGCTGCTGGCCGTCGCCGCCGGGATCGCCGCGTCCCCCCTCCAGGCCGCCGCCGCCAGCCACCAGCCGCCCCGCGAGGGCTTCCCGTTCTCCCGCCTCGACACCATCCAGCCGGTGCGCGAGAACGCCCGCACCGAGGCGCTCGAGTTCTTCTGGTACGACTGCGGGCACTCCCAGGCGCTCGAGCAGCCGCTCCAGGCCTGGACCGAGCGGCACCGGGACGACGTCGACCTGCGCCGCGTCCCGGCGATCTGGCAGGGCAGCCGCGAGGAGACCGCGCAGCGCGGCCACGCCCGGCTGTACTACACGCTGGAGCGCCTCGGCCTGGTCGAGCGCCTGCAGACCGAGGCCTTCCGGGCGGTGCACACCAACGAGCAGGACGTCACCACCGAGGAGACGGCCGCCGCCTTCGCCCGCGGCCAGGGCGTCGACGAGCAGCGCTTCCGCGAGGCGTACCGCTCGGAGGAGGTCGCCCGCGCGGTCGACGAGGCCGCCGCGCTCTTCGTGCGCCACGGCATCAACGAACTGCCCACCGTGATCGTCCAGGACGAGTTCCGCACCTCGCCGACCAACGCCGGCGGCGTCGAGGCGATGCCCGAGGTGATGGACCACCTCGTCGCCCAGGACCAGCAGCGCCACCCGGCCCACACCCTGCACTGACCCTCCGTCACCACCCCCCCCGTCCGCCCCGGCGGGTCGGCCGCTATCGGTCGACCCGCCCCTTTTCGGTCTCCTCCCGGGCCGTGATCCGGTGACCTTCACCGAACCGACCCCCGGCAGCCACACTCTGTGCCAGAGTGGGCCCGGGCCGCGCCGCCGACGGCGTCAACAGCCGCTGTGACGGGCCCACTTCTCGATACCGCCGGTACCGGAGAGGGCAGGTGTCCGTGGGGGGACAACGCGCGCCGCTCGTCGACGAGCGCGACAGCCAGACAACGCAGGCCCCGGAGCGGCGCCCGTCGGCCGCCGACGGGCCGCCGCCCGAGCTGATCTTCAAACGCCGGCTCCGCCCGGCCCAGGTGGCCCGCGAGCTGTGGGGCGCCCGTGAGCTCGTCCGCGCGCTCGCCGAGCGCGATCTGCGCGCCCGCTACAAGCAGGCCGTGCTCGGCTTCGCCTGGGCGGTGCTCACCCCGCTCGCGCTGTGCGCCATCTTCACCCTGGTGTTCCGCCGCGCCGTGCACGTCGAGACCGAGGGCGCCGCGTACCCGCTGTTCGCCTACGTCGGCCTGATCGTCTGGCAGTTCTTCAGCAACACCATGAACCAGGGCGCGCTGAGCCTGGCCAACAACCTCAGCCTGCTCAACAAGGTGTACTGCCCGCGCGAGGTCTTCCCGCTCGCCACCATGCTGGTCGCCACCGTCGACATGCTGATCGGCACCGCCGTGCTGGGCCTGCTCTTCCTGGTCTTCTGGACCGCCCCCGCGGCGACCTTCCTGTGGGTGGTGCCGCTGCTGGGCATCCAGTTCGCCTTCACCTACGGCATCGCCCTGGTCCTGTCGGTGGCCGTGGTGTACCTGCGCGACGTGCGCCACCTGCTGCCGATCATCACCCAGATGGGCGTCTTCGCCACCCCCGTCGCCTACCCGCTGGCCCAGATCCCGGAGCGCCTCCAGGAGGTGTACGTCGGCGTCAACCCGCTCGGCGCCGTGATCGAGGGCTACCGCAACGCGCTGCTGTACGGCCGGGCGCCCGACGCCGCGCTCACCACGATCGCCGCGGTCGCCTCGGTGGTGTTCCTGGTCGGCGGCTACCTGCTGTTCAAGAAGCTGGAGACGGGGATCGCCGATGTCGCCTAGCCGGACCCTCCCGCTCGGGACCATCCGCACCGAGCAGGTGTGGAAGCGCTTCAAGGCCGACCAGCAGCGGATGCTGCTGCGCGACAAGGTCGACTCCCTGGCCCGCCGGCTGCGCGGCGAGAAGGGCGAGGACTGGCGCTGGGCGCTGCGCGACATCTCGATGCACGTCGAGCCGGGCGAGTCGGTCGGCCTGATCGGCTCCAACGGCTCGGGCAAGTCCACCCTGCTCAAGATGCTGACCCGGGTGATGTACCCGTACGGCGGGGTGATCGACGTGCGCGGCCGGATCGGCGCGCTGATCGAGATCCGGGCCGGCATCCACCCCGACCTGACCGGCCGGGAGAACATCTACCTGTTCGGCGCGCTGCTCGGCCTGCGGCGGCGCGAGGTGGCCACCCGCTTCGACGACATCGTCGAGTTCGCCCGGCTCGGCGGGGCCATCGACCGGCAGGTGAAGTTCTACTCCTCCGGCATGCAGATGCGCCTGGGCTTCGCCGTCGCCGCCTACCTGGAGCCGCACGTGCTGCTGGTGGACGAGGTGCTGGCGGTCGGCGACGCGGTGTTCCAGCAGCGCTGCCTGGACCGCATGCGCGAGGTCGCCGAGCAGGGCACCACCATCGTCTTCGTCTCGCACGACCTGCCCGCCGTGGAGTCCATCTGCCGGCGCGGCATCTGGCTGGAGCAGGGCTCGGTCCGGGTGGACGCCGGGATCAAGGAGGCGATGGCCGGCTACCGCGACTCCATCGAGGCGCAGTCCGAGGCCGGCGGCCGCACCGGCGAGCCGATCCAGCTGCTCAAGCACGAGGTGCGCGGCGAGGACCGGGAGAGCCTCACCACCGACGAGCCGATGACCGTCGAGCTCACCCTGGGCGGCGACTACCGGGGCGACGCGACCCTGCACCTGGGCGTCAGCGAGGGCACCTCCAGCCCGATCTTCCAGATCAGCCACGAGATCCGGCTCACCGGCGGGGACCGCCGGGTGGCCTGCGTGATCCCCCGGCTGCCGCTGCCGCGCGGCCGCTTCACGCTCTGGGCCGGCGTCTACAGCATCGGGAAGACCGACGGCGGCACCCTGATGAGCTGGCACTCGGTGGGCCAGTTCGACGTGTTCGGGCCGATGCTGGACTCCCCGCCGCGCGCCGTCGTGCTGGCCGCGCCGGTGTTCGTCCCGCACCACTGGGAGGAGTGAGGCGTGCGACCGGTCCGGGTGCTCGTCCATCTCAACAACCTGGCCCTGGGCGGCGCCCAGCTGAACGCCGTCGACATCGCCCGCACCCTGCGCGACCGGGGCCACGACCCGGTCCTGTTCGCCCAGGGCGTGGCCGGCCCGGCGCCGCTGGTCGACGTCGCCGCCGGGCACGGTCTGGACGTGGTGGTGGCGGGCGGGCCCGACACCCCGCGCGCCGAGGTCCGGCGCCGGCTGGGCCGGCTGGCCGCCGAGCACGGCAGCCAGCTGCTGCACGCCTGGGAGGTCCGGGCGGCCCGCAACGCCTACTTCGGGCCCGGGCGGTTCGGCCGGCTGCCGGTGGTCACCACCTTCTACGGCATCCGGATGCTGCGCGGCCTGCCCCGGCACCAGCCGCTGGTGCTGGGCCTGGGCGCGCTGATGGGCGACGGCCGGGCCTTCGGGCACCGGGACGTCAGCCTCATCGAGCCGCCGGTGAACACCGCCACGGACGCCCCCGGGCTGGTCGACGGGGCGGCGTTCCGGCGCGAACACGGCATCGCGGACGACGAGTTGCTGCTGGTCATCGTCACCCGGCTGGTGCCGGCGCTGGAGAAGGACGCCGGCGCGGAGCTCACCGTGGACGCCGTCCGCCGGATGGACGACCCGCGGGTGCGGCTGGTGATCGTCGGAGCCGGCCCCAGCCTGGAGCCGCTGCGCGCCCGGGCGGCCGCCGCCAACGCGGAGCTCGGCCGCCCGGCGGTGCTGGTCCCGGGGCAGCTGGCCGACCCGCGCCCGGCGTACCAGGCCGCCGACATCGTCCTCGGCATGGGCGGCTCGGCGCTGCGCGGGCTCGCCTTCGGCAAGCCGGTGGTGGTGCACGGCGCGGCCGGCTACACGGCCGTGCACGAGCCGGGTCCGCTGGTCGAGCCGCACGCCTCGCGCTGCATGTACGGCTTCGGCGACGGCTCGCGCGCCCCCGAGGCGCTGGCCGGCCGGCTGCGCGGGCTGCTCGACGACCCGGCGCGCCGGGCCGAACTGGGCGCCTGGGGGCGGGAGTGGGTGGTCGGCCGGTTCTCGCTGGAGAGCGTCACCGGCGCCTTCGAGGAGCTCTACGCCCGGGTGCTGGACCGGCCCGCCCGGGCGGTGGGCTGGCTGAAGGACCTGGAGCAGATGACCCGTTACGAGTTCACCAAGCCGGCCGCGCTGCGGCTGCTGGGACGGTGACGCCGCCACAGCTCTATCTCTAACCCTTGCTCACGTGTTTAATGGTTAGCATGAGCGAGCTGACGATCCCGCACGTCCACCACCGCCGCGTCGACGTCGACGGCCTGCGTGTCTTCTACCGGGAGACCGGGCCGGCCGACGCCCCCGTGCTCCTGCTGCTGCACGGTTTCCCGTCCGCCTCCCACCAGTTCCGCCGGCTCTTCGACGCACTCGGCACCCGCCACCGGCTGATCGCCCCCGACTACCCGGGCTTCGGCCACAGCGACAGCCCCGCCCCCGGCGCCTTCCCCTACCGCTTCGACACCCTGGCCGACGTCGTCGAGGGTTTCTGCCGGGCCCTCGGCCTCGACCGCTTCGCCCTCTACGTCTTCGACTTCGGCGCCCCCGTCGGCCTGCGGCTCGCCACCCGCCACCCCGAGTGGATCACCGGCCTGGTCGTCCAGAACGGCAACGCCTACGAGGAGGGACTCTCCGACCGGGCCCGCGCGTTCATCGCCAACCGCCCCGGCGTCGAGGGCGCCGCCGACCGCGTCCGCGAGATCCTCACCCTGGAGATCACCCGCTCCCAGTACGAGGGCGGCACCGGTGATCCCACGCTGGTCGCCCCCGACGGCTGGACCCTCGACCAGCACCACCTCGACCTGCCCGGCCGCAAGGACATCCAGGTCGAACTCGCCCTCGACTACCACAACAACGTCGAGCTCTACCCCGTCTGGCAGGAGTGGCTGCGCACCCGGCGTCCGCCCACGCTCGTCGTCTGGGGCCGCAACGACCCGTTCTTCACCGAGCCCGGCGCCCGCGCCTACCTGCGCGACGTGCCCGACGCCGAACTCCACGTCCTCGACACCGGGCACTTCGCCCTGGAGGAGAAGCTGCCCGAGATCGCCCCGCTGATCGACGGCTTCCTCGTCCGGATCAGTCGCAGCGCAGCAGCAGCGTGACGAAGCCGAGCGTCCCCCGGTAGCCGTGCAGCCACTCGGCGCGGTGCAGGTCGGCCGCCGCCCTGGCGGCCCCGGCGTCCGGGTGCTCCGGGTGGTCCAGCGCCCACTCGGCCAGCGTGCCCGTCCAGGAGAACTCGTAGTCGTCCCACTCCCGCGGGCTGCTCACATGGCCGGTCACCGGCGTCCAGCCGTCCGCCGCCACCCGGTCCACCGTGGTCGCGAGGTCCGCGTACTCCCCGGGCGCGGCGCCGAGCGCGGCCAGCGCCGCCGCCGAGGGCTCGCGCTCCCAGAACCCCTCGCCCACCAGCACCCGGCCGCCCGGCGCCAGGTGCTCCCGGGCGGCCGCCAGCGCCGGCAGCAGACCGCCGAAGACGTGCGTCGCGCCGATGTTCAGGACCAGCTCGAAGGGCCGGCGGTCGGTGAACTCCCGGGCGTCCAGGTGGTGCAGGTCGATCCGCCGCTGCACCCCCAGCGCCTCGGCCGACTCCCGGGCCAGGGTCAGCGCCGCGGCGTCCAGGTCCACCCCGGTCGCCCGCCAGCGCGGCCGCGCGCTCAGCGCCCGCAGCAGCCAGGCGGCCCGCCCGCACCCCAGGTCCAGCGCCCGCCCCTCGTCCGCGGCGAGCGCCCGGTCCAGCAGCGCCGCCACCGACCCGTCGGAGAGCGGCGCGGCGATCGGGTGGCGGGCGTGCGCGAGCCGGGAGATCGTCTGACGGTCCATCCGACCAGTGTGGACCAGCCGGGCTCAGTACGTCCGGCCTTTCCAGGCGGCCCCCCGGCCGCGCCAGTGCTGCACCGCCGAGTCGACTGTCATCAGCAGGTAGAGCGAGGCCGTGAACGGCAGCAGCAGGGCGGCCGGCGGCGGCTGCCGGTAGTAGCGCAGCATCGGCACGAAGGTCCCCGCCATCAGCGCCCAGGCCGCCCCGCCCGCCGCCGCCACCGGCCAGGCACCCGCCGCGATCCCCGCCACCGTCGCCACCGGCGGCACCAGGTAGACGAGCGCCAGCCCCAGCACCGTCCCCAGCAGCAGCACCGGCGAGTGCCGCAGCTGGGCGTAGGCACTGCGCGACACCATCCGCCACAGCTGCGCGAGGCGCGGGTACGGCCGCACGCTGTCCACCTGCTCGGCCAGCCCCAGCCAGGTCCGGCCGCCGGCCGCCTTCACCGCCCGGGCCAGCGACACGTCGTCGATCACCGCGCCCCGGATCGCCGCCACCCCGCCCGCCCGCTCCAGCGCCTCCCGGCGCACCAGCGAGCAGCCGCCGGCCGCCGCGGCCGTCCGCGCCCCGGGCCGGTTGCTCCACCGGAACGGGTACAGCTGGGCGAAGAAGTACACGAAGGCCGGCACGATCAGCCGCTCCCAGCCCGTCTCCACCCGCAGCCGGGCCATCTGGGACACCAGGTCCAGCCGCGCGCTCTGCGCCGCGGCCACCAGCTCGGCCAGCGAGTCCGGGCCGTGCGCGATGTCCGCGTCGGTCAGCAGCAGGTACTCCGCGTCCGGCCCGGCCAGCTCCACCCCGTGCCGCAGCGCCCACAGCTTGCCGGTCCACCCCGGCGGCAGCGGGGGAGGGGTGGTCACCGTCAGCTCCAGGCCCTCCGGGGTGGCGAGCGAGCGCGCCAGCGCGCCCGTCCCGTCCGAACTGTGGTCGTCCACCAGCACCACCCGGGCCCGCCCCGGGTACTTCTGCGCCAGCAGGCCGGGCAGCGACACGGGCAGCACCCCGGCCTCGTCCCGGGCCGGCACCACCACCGCCACCTGCGGCCAGCGCTCCGGCGGCCGGCGCTCCGGCAGCCGCACGTCGGTGCGCCAGAACAGCCCGTGGCAGCCCGCCAGCCAGAGCCAGACCAGCAGGGAGAACGCGGCGATCCACAGCAGGACGGTCACCCGGGCAGTCTGCCGCACGGGAGGCCTCCAGGGGGCCATCGGCTAAAGTCTTGACCTGTGAAGATCGCACTGATGGACTCGGGAATCGGCCTGCTGGCCGCCGCCGCCGTACTCCGGAGGCTGCGTCCGGACGTCGACCTGGTGCTCTCCTCCAACCCCGCCTCGATGCCCTGGGGCCCGCAGACGCCCGAGGAGATCACCGAACTCGCCCTCGGCTGCGCCCGGGCCGCCGCCGAGTACCGGCCGGACGCGCTGATCGTCGCCTGCAACACCGCCTCCGTCCACGCGCTCGCCGCGCTGCGCGCCGAGCTGGAGCCCGGACTGCCGGTCATCGGCACCGTCCCGGCGATCAAGCCGGCCGCCGCCATCGGCGGCCCGGTCGCCATCTGGGCCACCCCGGCCACCACCGGCAGCCCGTACCAGCGCGGGCTGATCCGCGACTTCGGCGGGACGGCCGACGTCACGGAGGTCGCCTGCCCCGGGCTCGCCGACGCCATTGAGCACGGCGACGACGCGGCCATCGAGGCGGCCATCGCCGCCGCGGCCGCCCGCACCCCGGCCGGCACGGCGGCCGTCGTCCTCGGCTGCACCCACTACGAACTGGTCGCCGAGCGCATCCGCGCCGCCGTCGCCCCGACCGCCCTGCCGTCGCTGACCCTGCACGGCTCCGCCGAGCCGGTCGTCGCCCAGGCCCTGCGCCGCGTCCTCGACCCCGCCCGCGAGGGCGGCGCCACCCTCACCGTCCTCCACGCCGGTGCCCCCGCCACCCTCCCGCCCGCCGCCCTCACCTACACCCAGGCCCTCCCCTTCACCGCCTCCGCCCCCTGACCCCGACCGCCTCCGAGGACGTCACCACCGCCCGGCGCTCGCTCCTCGGCTGCGCGATGTCTCCGCCCCCGCCCGGGGTTTGTGGGCGCCGCCCACTCCAGCAGGGCCCCGGACCGGCCGCCGGCCCCGCCCGATGCGCGAAAAGTCGGCCCCGTACGCCTGCTGTCGCTCCGATCGCGGCAGTTGGAGATACGCCGAGACGGTCGACAGGTAGCCGGCGTAGTCGGGAGCGCTCATCGTCAAGCGCCGTTTGACGACGGCCTGCTGAACGTCGAGGAACAACGGAGACTGCTGCAGCTCCGTACCCGGCCACTGCATCTCCTCGCCCGGAGCGGTCCCGTCGGGAGACGGAACCTCGTCGTTCTCCAGGAACGGTGCCCGTGCCGCACGCACGGACTCCTCGACAGCCGGGTCAGCCAGCTGAACCTGGCCGCCGAACGAGGCGAACACACCCTCCGGTTCCAGTAGCGCGGCCACTCTTGACCACCGATCCTCCGGGCGTGTCCAGTGCAGGGCCGCCGCCGCATAGACCAATCCACAGGTCTCACCTGGCCGCAGGTCCTCGAACGCGGCCCGCACGGTCGTCACGTTCGGGGGCGCGGTCTTGTTCAGCTCGGCGAGCATGGCGGCGTCGGGTTCCGTCGCCGTGACCGTGACCCCAAGGTCAGCGAACAGGCGGGTTGCTTTACCGGTCCCCGCACCGATCTCCAGGGCCGTCCGGATCGGCCGGCCCGCGTACGCCATCACCAAGTCGAAGAGTTCCTTGGGATATCCCGGCCGGAACCGTTCGTAGGCTTCCGCGATTGCGCCGAAGCTCAGTCCACGAGCAGACATGCCGACCGTCCTCACACGAGCGGGGCAGACAGCGTTTGGCGGTACTCAGCGGCTTGGCCGTCCGACCGTGAGGGGTGCCGGTCGAACGGGAGTCTCGATCGGGTGAGTGCGGAGGCCGCCGCGTATGAAAGGCCGCTGCTACCGAGGCCGGGCCGGCTGCGCGGGCGTGATCGACTCCCGGTCCGTCAAGGCGGACGCCGTCGTCGGCGCCGACAGCCGCGGCTTCGACGGCGGCAAGCTGATCAACGGCCGCAAGCGACACGCCGTGGTCGACACCCCTGGCCTGCTGGGAGCAGTCTGCCGGCGCCTCGCGCGGGACTTCGAACGCTTCACCGGCAGCGCGGAGGCGACGGTCCACCGGCCAGGCGACGATGCTCATGACCCGCCGCCTGGCCCGGCCACGGCCTTCGCGAGCGTGAAACGGCCCGGCGCCGGCTCGGCGAGCCACCCGCACGCTGTCAGCTGCTTCGCCTTCGACCGCAACCCCTCGATCTTCGCGGGCGCCGGGTCCAGACCGAAGCAGCCCCATTTCTGGCTTGGGCGGCATGGCGGGTGGTGGGTGGAGTCGGGAGCCGGCTGAGCCGCCTGCGGGCCGGCGGTGGTGGTGGAGCAGGAAGTCGGCGTGGGCGGCTTTTCGTGCCGGGGAAGGGGGAGTCCGGGGTGGCCTGGGGTGCGCAGGAAGTCGGTGGGGCGACTTCCTGCGCGCGAGGGGGAGGGTCAGGCGGCGTGGCCGCGCCAGCGGCGGTAGGCAGGTTCGAGGCCGGAGAGGATGGTGTCGAAGCGCCGGGTGCTGGTCGTGGAGTCCACCTGGAGCCGGCTGATCTGGAGAGGGTGGGAGGGGAGCCGGGGGCCGAGACGGTGGTCGGAGAGGAAGCCGAGCCGGTAGCCGAGTTCCTGCAGGACCGTCTCGGCCCGGACGTCGTGGCCGCCGTCCGGGTAGGCGAAGGCGACCGGGGGTTCGCCGAGCCAGTGGGTGAGGGCCTCGTGGGCGCCGGTGATCTCCGCGCGGACGGTGGCGTCGTCGCAGCGCCCGAGGCACGGGTGCCCCTGGGTGTGGTTGCCGATGGCGACGCCGCCCGCGCGCAGTGCCACCAGGTCGGCGGGCGTGAGCTGTTCCTGGCCGGGCGGGCGCCGGTCGGCGCTGACGCGCAGTTCGTGGAGGCTGCGCCGGCGGTCCGGGTCGGGCATCGCCTTGAGCCGGCGGAGCAACTGGGAGGGGTGGCCGCAGTCGAGCGAGCGGGCCCGGCCGCCGTGCCGGGCGAGGAAGTCGGCCTCGTGCCACCAGAACGGCTTCTCGGTACCGATCAGCTCGGAGATGACGAAGGCGGCGGCCGGGATGCCGCGTTCGATCAGCGCGGGCAGCGCATGGGTGAGGACGCTGCGGTCGGCGTCGTCGAAGGTCACCAGGACGCTGCGGGCGGGCAGCGGGCGCCGTTCGGCGACGGCCTGCTGCACGGCGGCCAGCGAGACGGGGGTCGCGAGTCTTCGCAGCCGGTCCAGCTGGGCGCCGAACGAGCGCGGGTCGGTGACCCCGTGGTAGGCGAGCACGGCGAGCCGCTGCGCCGCCCGGGCGCGGAAGAGCGGCTGGACGGGGGCGAACCGCAGCCACTCACCGCGCGCGTCGGCCGGGTGGCCGGCGGGGTGATCGGCCGGGCGGTCGGCACGGGCGGGTTCGGCCGGCGGGCGGGCCGGCCGGGAGCAGGCGCGGGTGGCGGTGGACCGCAGCGCCCGGCCGCCCGGCGGGAGCACGGTCTGCGGGAGGACGGCGGACGGGAGCACCGCCGGCGACAGGACGGACGGTGGCAGGACCGCCGGCGGGGTGACGATCGGCTGCCCGTCGGTCGTCACGGCGGCGGCCCCGGGTGGCCCGCCGGTGGTCGGCGGCGGCCGCAGGTCCGACAGGGCACTCACCCAGGCCCCGTTCCGGGCCGTGGGGCTGGAGGTCGACGTCGTGGAATGGGACTGCGGCACGGTTCCCCCTCGGTCGCCGATGCGGCGTGGCGGTACCGCCGGAGGACGGAGCCCGGCCTCCGACTCCAGGGCGCGGCGGCTCCGCCCCCTGGGTATGTCCGGTCCACGGCGGGGACTCCCAACCCACACCGCGGACGGCTCCTGGATCGCTCAATGTAATGGAGACAGCTACGCCCCGTTGATGGTTGTACCGGACCGGCAAGGTTTTTTCGCAGACCGGGAACCATTCCGGGACGAGCCCGGAACGAGCCCGCGACACGGCGGGAACGAACCGGGGGACGGCTCCGGAACACCTCCCCGCCCACTCGCCACTCCCGGCCGCGGCCGTCACGGAGGGTGTCCGCCCGATCGCGCCGCGCGTGCTGCCCGCAGGTCGCTGCCGGGGTACCTTGGGCTCATGGCAGATGCGGAACGTGATCACTTCCACCCGCACGGCGCGACCCGGATGGCCCGGTACTGTCACGGTGGCCCGCTGGTCACCCACCAGGTGCCGCTCGCGCTGGTGGGCCTGGCCTGCCTCGCGCTGGGGATCGTGGTGGCGGTCGTGGTTCCGGACAGTGACGGCCCGGCCTGGGCTATGGCGGTGGCGGGTTGCCTCGCGGCCGGCGTGCTGCTGCTCGCCCGGATCGCCTTCGCGCTGTTCCGCCGCCGCCGCGCGGCGGCCTGAGCACGTAGCGGCCCGGGCGTCGGCGGCCTGAGCACGGGACCGACACCGATCACCCGATCGAGTCCAACCGGTCAGATCGACAGGTTTTCAGCCCATCTGCCAACCCCTTCTCGCTTCTTTCACAATTCCGGGGCACCAGCCCCACAGTTCCCCCTACTGTGATGACCGTCCGGGGTGCCGACCGCACCGGATGCGAGGCCACTTGCCGGCGCCGGGGAGGGCGCCGCAGAGGGGGGAACCATGAGCGGCACCGCCGCGCCCGGAACGGCCCCGGTCAGCGGGGGAATCCGGACCCGGGTGAAGCGCCAGCTGGCACGCCGGGTCGGCAGCACCCCCGGCGAGGGCGCCACCGTGCTGATCTACCACCGGGTGGGCGGCGGGAGCCCGGACGAGCTGGACGTCGCCACCGCCGACTTCGCCGCCCAGGCCGACCTGCTCGCCGCCCTGCCCCCCGGGCGGGTGGTCTCGCTGGACGAGGCCACCGACCGGATCGAGGCCGGCCGCCGCACCCCGAGCGTCGTCCTCACCTTCGACGACGGCTTCGCGGACGTCTACGACAACGCCTGGCCGCTGCTGCGCGAACGCGGGCTGCCGTTCACCGTCTACCTGACCAGCGGTCACGTCGGCGGCGAGATGCGCTGGGAGGGCTCGACCGCCAAGGTGGCCGGCGCCCCCGCGCTCAGCTGGGAGCAGCTGCGCGAGATGACCGCCTCCGGCCTGTGCACGGTCGCCAACCACACCCGCACCCACGCCCGCCCCCAACTGCTCTCCGTCGCCGAGCTGGACGCCTGCAACGACGACGTCGAGGAGCACCTGGGCGTCCGCCCCAGCCACTACGCCTACACCTGGGGCGTGCCGGTCCCACACATGGAGCCGGCCCTGCGGGCCCGCTTCCGGACCGCCGCCACCGGCGAGGTCGGCCGCAACACCCCCGGCGTCGACCCGGTCCGGCTGCGCCGGGTACCGGTCCGCCGCACCGACCCGATCGACTTCTTCCGCGCCAAGCTGCACGGCCGGCTGATCCCCGAGCTCGCCTACGCCCGGATCGTCGCCACCGCCAAGGCGGTGGGCGCCCGTGCCTGAGGACCGGATCCCGCGGCGCCTGCGCGGCCCCGGCGGCCGCCCGCTGCGCGTCGCCCACCTCACCACCGTCGACATGAGCCTGCAACTGCTGCTCGCCACCGAGCTGAAGGTCGACCTGGAGGCCGGCTTCGAGACGTACGGGATCAGCGCGCCCGGCCCGTACGTCCCCGAGCTGGAGGCGATCGGGGTGCGCCACGAGCCGCTGCACGCGCTCACCCGGGCCTGGGAGCCGCGCGCCGACGCCGTCGCCGCCCGCGAACTGCTCGCCGTCCTCGACCGGATCCGCCCGGACGTGCTGCACACCCACAACCCGAAGACCGGCGTGCTCGGCCGCGTCCTCGGCCGCCTCGCCCGGGTCCCGGTCGTGGTCAACACCTGCCACGGCCTCTGGGCGCAGGCCCACGACCCGCTCGCCAAGCGGGCCTTCGTACTGGGCGCCGAGGCCTTCGCGGCCCGCTTCTCGCACGCCGAGCTGTACCAGAACGGCGAGGACCGCCGCACCCTGGCCCGCGCCGTCCCGGCCCGCCGCTCCCGGGTGGTCGGCAACGGCGTGGACCTCACCCGCTTCGCCACCGACCCGGGCGAGCGCGAGCGCACCCGCGCCGCCCTGCGCGCCGAACTCGGTGTCGGGCCGGACGAACTGCTCGTCGGCGGGGTCGGCCGACGGGTCGCCGAGAAGGGCATCGCGGAGTACGCCGAGGCGGCCCGCGCGCTGGCCGGCAAGGCCCGGTTCGTCTGGATCGGCCCGGACGACCCGGACAAGCCGGACGCCCACGGCGCCGAGTCCGGTGTCGCCTTCCTCGGCCCGCGCGGCGACATGCCCGCCGTCTACGCCGCCCTCGACGTCTTCGTCCTCCCCTCCTACCGGGAGGGGTTCTCCCGCTCCGCCATGGAGGCCGCCGCCGGCGGCCTGCCGATGGTGCTCAGCGACATCCGCGGCTGCCGCGAGATCGGCACCCACGACGAGCACCTGCTCCTCGCCCCGCCCGGCGACGCCCGGGCCCTCACCGGCGCGCTGGACCGGCTCCTCACCGAGCCCGGCCTGCGCGAGCGCCTCGGCGCCGCGGCCCGCCGCCGCGCCACCGAGCAGTTCGACCAGCGGGCGGTCGCCGCCGTCTCGCTGGCCACCTACGCGGCCGTCGCCCGCGCCAAGGGACTGCCCTGGACGGCCGGCTGAGCCCATCCACGACCCACACCACCGCATCAGGGGGAAGGACCGTCATGAAGCGAGGGGGGGACCTCGTGATCACCGTCCTGGCCGGGATCGCCGCGATTCCGCTCGGCCTGGTGATCGCCCTGCTGATCCGCTGCACGATGGGCGGACCGGTGCTCTTCCGGCAGACCCGGACGGGGTTGCACGGCAAGGAGTTCGAGATCCTCAAGTTCCGCACCATGCGGGACAGGCGTTTCCCCGAGGAGCCGGACGCTCCCCGGATCACCCGGCTCGGAGAACTGCTCCGCCGGACCAGCCTGGACGAGCTGCCGCAGCTGTGGAACGTCGCACGCGGCGAGATGGGCGTGATCGGGCCCCGGCCCACCCTGCCCGAGCAGGTCGCCCACTACTCCCGCCGGCAGCGCGGCCGGCTCGACGTCCGGCCCGGCCTCACCGGCTGGGCCCAGGTGCGCGGGCGCAACTCCATCACCTGGCCCGAGCGGATCGAACTCGACCTCTGGTACGTCCGCAACCGCTCGCTCGCGCTCGACCTTCGGATCCTGCTGCTGACCGTCAAGGTGCTGCTGCGCCCGGCCGGGATCACCGCGGCCGGCGGCGTCAACCCGGGCTTCCCGGCACCCACCGAGCCGGCCGAGACCAGTGCTCCGGTGCCGGTGGCGCTGCCCTCGGCCGCGGCCGCGAACGAGCAGCAGCCCGCCGTGATCGGCCTGCCCCGGCAGAGCACCGGACCGCGGCCGGCCCCGCCGGTCCGTACGCCGGCGGCCCGTACGCCGGCGGTCCGCGCCGCCGTCGAGGAGGCGTCCTGACCACCGGACCCGGCAGGATGGCCCCCGTGCCCTCCGCAACCGCCCCGAGCGGGCTCTGGATCGCCGGCGCCGGGGGCGTCGGCCGCGAGGCGCTGGACACCGCGCTCGCGGCCGGCGTCCCGGTCGCGGGCTTCCTCGACGACCACCGCCACGGCGCCACCGTCCGCGGCCTGCCCGTCCGCAGGCCCGCCGACCTCGGACCCGGCGACCGCTACCTGGTCGGGATCGCGGACCCGGCCGTCCGGCAGCGGCTCGCCGCCCTGCTGGACGGCCTGGGCGCGCGGCCGGCCACCCTGGTCCACCCCCGGGCGCTGATCGCCCCGGACACCGTGCTCGGCCCGGGCTGCCTGGTGATGGGCGGCGCCTACGTGTCCAGCAGCGTGCGGCTCGGCGCGCACAGCCAGGTCCACTACAACGCCACGGTCGGGCACGACGCCGTGCTCGGTGAGCGGGTGACGGTCTATCCGGGCGGCAACGTCTCGGGCGCCGTACTGCTCGCGGACGGCGCCACCGTCGGCTCCAACGCCGTGGTCCTCCAGGGCCGCAAGGTCGGCGAGGCCGCCTTCGTGGGCGCGGCCGCCGTGGTGACCAGGGACGTGCCGCCCGGCGAGGTCGTGGTCGGCTCCCCGGCCCGCCCGCTGCGTCCTGAGGGCGGGCGGCGCCGGCCCGGGCCCGGATAGGGTGCGGGGCATGGCCATTCCCGAGTTCCTCGCCGATCTGCGCGCCGTGGTCGGCCCCCGCATGCTCTGGCTCAGCGCCGTCGTCGCGGTCGTCCTGGACGACGACGGCCGGGTGCTGCTCGTTCAGCGCGCCGACGACGGCTGCTGGACGCCGCCCGGCGGCATCCTCGACCCGGGCGAGCAGCCCGCCGACGGCGCGGTCCGCGAGTGCCTGGAGGAGACCGGCGTCGTCGCCGCCCCCGACCGTCTGGTCACGGTCACCGTCTCGCCGGAGATCACCTACCCCAACGGCGACATGACGCAGTACCTGGAGGTCGTCTTCCGCTGCCGCCCGGTGGGCGGCGAGGTCCGCGTGGACGAGGACGAGACGCTGGCGGTCGGCTGGTACGCCCTGGACCAGCTGCCGCCGATGGCAGAGAAGGAGCTCGCCTGGATCCACCGCGCGCTGTCCGGCCCGGCCGAGGCCGCCTTCGAGTGGAACGGCGCGCTGCTCCCTCGGACCACGCCCTAGAGGCCGCGGAACCAGTCCGCGGTGCGCTCCAGGCCCTCGCGCAGCGGCACCGGCCGGACGTCCGGGAACAGCTCGCGCAGCCGCGTGTTGTCGGCCTGCGAGTCCCGGACGTCGCCGGGCCGCGGGTCGACGTGCGCCACCTCGACCGGGTGGCCGAGCACCGACTCCAGCTCGCCGATCAGCTCCATCAGCGAGGTGCGGGTGCCGAAGGCCAGGTTCACCGGGTCCGGGTGGACCACCCGGCGCAGCACCGCCTCGGTGATCACCTGGGTCACGGTGCCGACGAAGGTGAAGTCCCGGCTCTGCCCGCCGTCCCCGTGCACGGTCAGCGGCCGCCCGGCGAGCGCGGCGTCCAGGAAGGCCGGGACGACGGCCGCGTAGGCGTGCCCGGCGGGCTGCAGCGGGCCGAAGACGTTGAAGAACCGCAGCGGGAGCACGCCCAGCCCGTAGCAGTGGTGGTAGGCCGCCAGGTAGGACTCGGTGGCGAGCTTGCTGACCGCGTACGGGCTCATCGGCGCGGTGCGCATGGTCTCGCGCTTGGGCAGTTCGCGGTTGGCGCCGTAGACCGAGGAGGAGGACGCGGCGGCCACGTACAGGCCGCCGGCGCGGCGGGCCGCCTCCAGCACCTCCAGGGTGCCGGTGGCGTTGGCGTGGTGGCTGGCCAGCGGGTCGGCCACCGAGCGGGGCACCGAGGGCAGCGCGGCGAGGTGGACCACGGCGTCGGCCCCGGCGAAGACCTCGTCCAGCAGCGCCCGGTCGAGGATGCTGCCCTCGTGGAACACGGCGTCGGTGCCGGCCAGGTTGGCCTTCCGCCCGGTGGAGAGGTCGTCCACGACCCGGACCTGGTCCACCTCTGGCCGGGCCGACAGGGCCCGGACCAGGTTGGCCCCGATGAATCCGGCTCCGCCGGTGACGACCACGCGCATGGCTGAGGTTCCCCCCTCACGACCACCCGGCCCCTCGGCCGGCCCTGCGCCGATGGTAGCCGCGCGGTCACCCGCGGTGGGCCGGAACTCCGAGAACGGCCGGAAGCGGCCACGGAGGCCCCGGTGGGCCCCGGGCCGGGATCAGCCCTTGGGCTGGCGGTACGCCTCCTCGGCGGCGTCCAGCACCGCCGCGAGGTCGCCGCCGGCGGTGGCGGTGGCGACGGCGGCCACCGCGCCCTCGACGAACGGGGCGTTGGCGAACCGGACCGGGAACGGCAGGCCGTGCTCGTCGGCGTCGGCGAGCAGCGTCCGGACGGTGGTCACCGCGCCGCCGAGGTCGGCCAGCACCACCACGCCGTGGCCCTGGTCGACCCGCCGGGTGGCGGCGGCGACCAGCACGGCGCTGATGCCGGGGCCGTCCACCAGGCCCCCGCCGGTGGCGGCCACCGGGGCGGGCGAGTCGTCGCCGGCGAGCGCGAGGGCGAGGGCGCGCACGGCGGTGGCGAGTTCCTGGCTGTGCGAGACGAGGACGACGCCGACCCGGCCGTGCGCGGGCGGGCGGCCCGGGGTGGGCCGGGGGCGTGGGGCGGGCGGGGTGCGGGGCGCCGGGGGATGGGCCGAGGGGGCGTCGGAGATGGGGATGACATCGGCGCGGGTGCCGTCCCGGCGGCTCATCGGCTGCTCCTCGGGGCGCTCGGTGGGGATCTGTGGGGATCTGTGGGGATCGGAGGGGTCCGGCGGGGATCGGTGGGGATCGGTCGAGCGTCGGGCGGATTCGATCGGGCTCGGTCGGATCCGGCCGACTCCGGCCGACTTCGAAGGGCCCCGGTGGGGTGTGCGGGCGGGCTCCCCACACTCTGGCAGTTCGCCCGCCGCCCGCCCGCGCGGGACACGCCCCCGCGGGGCCGGGCCGGCGCCGCTGACGGCCCGCCGGTCCGGCCGGGGGAGTCCGGTCGATCCCGCTGACCGGGGCCGTGCGGGTGACTAGGCTGAGGCCGTTCAGGCCGTCGGGAGGAGAGACCAGCAGTGGCAGCCAACAGCGGGACCGGGGTGGAGTCGGTCGAGGCCGGGCCGGCGGGAGCGTCGGAGGTCGGCGCGAACGGGAAGCCGAAGGTGGACTTCACCGGGGCGACCTGGCTGTGCAGCAGCCAGGGCGTGGGCGACGTCCAGATCGCCTTCGTGGACGGCTACATCGGCATGCGGGACGGCCGTCAGGAGGACGGCCCGGTCCTGGTGTTCACACCGGGGGAGTGGCGGGCCTTCGTGCTCGGCGCGCGGGACGGCGAGTTCGACCTCACCTGACCGGACCCCTCCGCGTCCCCTCCGTGCCGCGGAGGGGACGCCCCCGGCGGGCCGGGACGCCGTCCGGTACGCCGCTCGGAGCCCGAAGGTCTCCGGCGGTCATCGTTCCGATCACATTTGAGCGTGCCCTGTCATAATTTCTGTTGACTGGTGGACAAACGCAGCTCAGAGTATGAGCACAGGCAGACGCCGTGCCCACCGCCCCCACGCGGCCAGACACGGCGCCTGCTGTGCAACCCGGCAGCGCTGCCGAGTCTCCTCCCAGTCATCCCCTGCGCACCGGGGTGCGTCGGCCGGTCCCGGCCCACGAAGGGCCGGCAGTCGCCGGGAGGATGGCGCCGACTCCGAGAGCGACTCGGAGGACGGTGCCGTGCTCGGGACCCGCACGCCCCCACGCGGCGGCGTCCCGAGCAGATCCGCGGGAGCGACGGGCCGGGGCCCCGCGGACCTTGCTTGTGATGCATGGAACTGTTGGCTTGTGTGCTGTGCGGTGTGCGACGTCGAAGCTGGGTGCTCGGCGGATCGGCACGACGGTGTGCACAGTGAGGGAAACGCGTGTAGGGCCGCGTTGCGACATGCCGTCCCCCCGAAGGGTGAAACCCAGAACGGCTGTCGTGCTGAACCGAACGTAGCCCGGACGGTTGCTCAGAGTCAACATTGGTCTCTGAGCGTGGATCTCCGTCCGGTGCCCCACCCACCCCGCGAAGGCGCTCTGCCGGGCACGTACGATGTTCCCATGTCTTTTCTCCGCCGTCGCTCCGGTCAGCCCACCGGCCCGGACTTCGACGTGCTCGCCATGGACCCGGGTGACTGGCCGGGCGACTTCGGCGCAGCCATGATGACCGGCCCGGACGGTTCCTGCCAGGGGATTTTCCTGCGCTACGACCTGTTCGGCGGCAGAGGCCCGGCGATGTTCATCGGCAACCTCCCCGAGGGTTCGCCGGCCCGGGAGACCGGCGACAGCGTGCCCTTCGAGGTGCGCCAGCTGCTCGCGGCCCTGGAGGACGAGGAACCGGTCGAGTTCGTCTCGGCGGAGGACTTCCCGGTGATGCTCGGGGACGACCTGCTGATCGTGAAGAAGGTCAAGGTCAGCGAAGGCCGGGTCTTCTGTGCCCAGTTCGGCCGGAGTGACGGAGTGCAGGTCACCATCGCCTCCTGGGACCGACCGATTTCGGACGACCTCTACCAGTTGCTCAAGCCGCTGCCCGCGGACATGTTCCAGCAGGGCTGACCGGGTCCGGAACCGTGCCCCGGAGGGCAGGGTTCCGCTTCCCGTCCCGCTGCTCGCCGGGCTCCCGCCGCCCCGGGCGTTCCGGGCCCCGGACGCTGCTTGACGGCCTCGATCACGGCTTCGTAAAGTCGCGGACATGCCGTGCCGTCTCCCGCTGCTGACCCGTCGCAGCTACCTCGACCTGCGGCGCACCGCCAGCGCGGCGTGTCCGGGTCACTGAGGGGGATTCGTCCCCGAGGCGGCGGGCGGCCGGTCGTTCGGCCGGCGCCGGTCCGGGGGCGGCCGTTCCGCTGAGCCCGGGTTCCGGGGGCGGGTGTTCCGCCGACCTCCGGGGTCGCCTCCCGGTACCGCGCGCCCGTCCCGGCGCGTCGAGGAGTCAGAGCCCACGCTGCCGCCCGGAGGCACCAGCCCCATGAGCACCACCATCGCCGACCAGTCGCCCGCCGTCCCGTCCCCCGTCGAGGCCGCCCTCGCCCGGCTGCCCCGGGTCGTCGACCTGCTGGCCGCCCGGGCCGAGGAGCACGACCGCGACGCCACCTTCCCGTACCAGGGCATCGAGGCCGTCCACGAGGCCGGCCTGCTCACCCTGACCGTCGACCGGCGGTACGGCGGGCCCGGCGGCTCGCTCGCCGACACCGTCCAGGTGCTGGCCCAACTCGGGCGCGGGGACGCCTCGGTGGCCGTGGTCACCGCGTTCACCCTGCTCCAGCACGCCGAACAGGCGCGGACCGCGAACTGGCCGACGGCCGGCTACCGGCGGCTGCTCACCGAGTCCCGGCGCGGCCCGGCCCTGGTCAACACCCTGTACGTGGAGCCCGGCGGCCGCAGCGGCGAGCCGCCGTCCACGCTGGCCCGGTGGGACGGCACCGGGTGGCGGCTCACCGGCCGCAAGACGTACTGCACCGGCGCCGAGGCGCTCGCCTGGATGGCGGTGACCGCCCGGACCGACGAACCGGAGCCCCGGACCGGCACCTTCCTGGTGCGCGGCGAGAGCGAGGGCCTGGAGGTCGACCCGACCTGGGACCAGCTCGGCCTGCGGGCCAGCGCCAGCCACGACGTGGTGCTGGACGAGGTCCGGGTGCCCGCCGAGCTCGCGCTCGGCCTGAATCCGTCGAAGGGCGGTACCGGAAAGGGCGCGACCGGTTCCGCCGCGCGCCCCGGTGGCGCTTCGGCCGCCGGGGTCGTTCCGGCGGCCGAACTGGCCCGGGCCTGGCACGATCTGGCGCTCTCCGCGGTCGCCGTCGGGGTCGCCCGCTCGGCCCAGGACTGGCTGGTCCGGTTCCTGCACCAGCGAACTCCGGCCAATCTCACCGAGCCGCTCGGCAGCCTGCCCCGCTACCGCAGCGCGCTGGGCGAGATCGAGGCCCAGCTGATCGGCGCCGAGGAACTGGTCCACGGACTGGCCCCCCGGGTGGACCGGGCCGAGCCGGACGCGGTCGCCCGCACCGGCCCGGCCCACCTGCTGGCCACCCGGGCGGCGATATCCGCCGTCCAGCAGGCCGTTTCGCTCACCGGCAACCCGGGACTGAGCCGCCGTCACCCGCTGGAGCGCTACCTGCGGGACGTGCTCAGCAGCCGGGTCCACCTGGCCCCCGACGAGGCCGTCCTGGAGGCCGCGGGCCGGGCCGCCCTGGACCGCGGCGCCCGGCACTGACCGGGCGCCGTCGGCCGGAGGGCCTCACCGCGTCCCGACGGCGGCCCGGACCGCGCGGCGGGCCAGCGCGGCGTCGTCGTACAGCCGGCGGATCATGATCCGCTGCTCCTCGCCGGCGCCCGGCACGTCGTACAGCCGGATCTCGCGCATCAGCACCAGCACCAGGTTCACCAGGAACGCGTCCCGGGCCAGGGTGCCGCCGCTCTGGGCGAGTTGGCTGATCTGCCGGCGGGCCGCGGTGTCCCCGGACAGCACGCTCCAGAGCACCGCCAGGTCGTAGCCGGGCAGGTACCAGCCGGCCTGCTCCCAGTCGACCAGGACCGGCCCGGACGGTGCCAGCAGCATGTTGCTGAGCAGCGCGTCGCCGTGGCAGAGCTGGAGCGGGGCGTGCCCGAGGCCGTGCAGCAGGCCGCGCAGGTCCCCGGCGTCCCGGTCGGTGAGCTGGCCCACCGAGTGGTAGCGGGCGATCTCCAACTGGTAGTCCAGCCGGGGCTGGAACACGTCGGTCGGCGGCCGCCACAGGTTGAGCGTCCGGACGGCGGTGAGCAGCGCCCGGACCTCGCCCGGCGTGGGCGCGTTGGCCGGGTGGCGCTCCCGGGCGGCGGGCCGGCCGGGCACGCGCTCCATGACGAGCACGCAGCGGTCGTGGTCGGCGGCCACCAGCCGGGGCAGCCGCACCGGCGGACGGTGCCGCACGAAGGCCCGGTAGACCGCCACCTCGTGGTGGAAGTCGGCCACCAGTTGTTCGAAGTACTCGCTCCGCACCGCCTGCGGGGCGAGGCACTTGGCCACCACCGGCGCCCGGCCGATGGTCCCCGCGACCAGGATGTGGCGGCTCCCCTCGCGCAGCACCTGGCGCGGGGTGAACGCGGGACATATCCGCGAGACGCCGGCGAGCGCGGCCCGGACGGAGGGCGTCTGCAGCGCCGAGGGGTCGATCCGCTCCTGCGCCACCGGCTGGCCCGGCCGCGTCGGCGGGCGCAGCAGCCGGCCGTCGCCGGGCCGGGCGGCCGGGATCCGGACCCCGGGGACACGGGAGCCGGCCGGGCCGGCGGTCTCGGGCGGCCGGAGCCCCAGCGCGGTCCGGGCGGCCTGGCCCCGGGGGTCCGCGGGCCGGCCGTCGACGGGTCCGCGCGGGGCGACCGGCCGCGACGGCGGCGGGACCTGCTTCGGGCCGGGGCGGCCGGCGGCTGCGGTGGGGGGGCGCAGCGCGGTCCGGGGCGCGGTCGGCGTCGGGGAGGTCGCTGAGGAGTACATGGGGTGAGGGAGGTCCCTTCCTTGTCCGTCTCGGATGCACCCCGCGGGGGCGGGGGAGGCCGTTGCCGCCGGGTTCCTGGTCCGGCGGGGGGCCTGGTCGGTCCGGCGGGTGGTGCGCGGGCGCCGGGCACGGACGCCGGGGCCGGAACCCCGTGCTGCGGCGGTGGACCGGCCGTCCGCACCCTGGGGAATGCGGTCGGCCGGTTCTGCCGTGGCCGTGCCCGGCGCCCCCGCGCCACCCGGCCGCGCCACCCCCTCGGGTGAGGACCGGGGACGCCCCGCGGCCCGCGCGGGGGAACCCCCGAACCGGTCTGGGACGCCGCCCGACCCGGGGGCGAGGTGACGCACCTCTACATCACACCCGCGGGACGGTGGTTGGTAATGTGGCGGACCCTGGCGAAGCCTGGCGAATGCTCGCCCGGCACGTGACGGAGCCTCTAGCCTCGGATCAGCCGAGGAACCTGGGGGCTTCACGTGAGCAGGGGACCCAACACCCGACTCGCCGATCTGTTCGTCCTGACCGGATGGTCGAAGGGCGAGCTGGCGCGGCTGGTCAACAGGCGCGGTGCCGCGATGGGGCAGCAGCAGCTGTCCACCGACACCTCGCGGGTGCGGCGGTGGATCGAGCAGGGGGAGATCCCGCGCGATCCGGTGCCGAGGGTACTGGCAGCCGTGTTCACGGAGCGGCTCGGCCGTGTCGTCACCACTGAGGACCTCGGTCTGGAACGACACCGGCCCACCAGGACCGGAGCGGCGCAGTCCGCCACCACGTCGCCATGGGAGCCGGATCGGACGGCCGCGGTCCTCACCGAGTTCACGGGAATGGACCTCATGCTGAACCGACGTGGATTGGTGGGCGCGGGTGCCGCGCTCACGGCCGGGGCGGTCATCGCCGACTCGCTGAAGGGCTGGCTGGGCGGGGACGCGGTCGCGTACGCGGCCTCGGCGCCCGGACCGCGGCGGGTGATCACCCAGGGCGGTGCCCGGCCGGTGGTGGACCTGTACGACGCGGGCCCGGTCGGGTCCGACGAGGTGGAGGCGCTGGAGCACGCGGTGCAGGTGTTCCGGGCCTGGGACGCGGCCCGCGGGGGCGGTCTGCAGCGCAAGGCGGTGGTCGGTCAACTCAACGAGGTGGGTGGCTTGTTGACGCACCGCCACAGTGCGCCGGTCGAACGGCGGTTGTGGCTGGTCGCGGCCAACCTCGCGGTGCTGGCGGGCTGGATGTCGCACGACGTGGGGCTGGAGCCGACGGCGCAGAAGTACTTCATGCTGGCCGCGGAGGCGGCTAAGGAGGCCGGTGACCGGCCGCGCGCGGGGGAGGCGATCTCCCGGGCGGCGCGTCAGATGGTGCACCTGGGCCGGGCCGACGACGCGATCGACCTGATGGCGGCGGCCCGGGCGAGCGGCGGCCGGATGCTGCCGAGGACGCGGGCGATGCTGAACACCGTCGAGGCGTGGGCGTACGCCTCGATCGGGCAGTCGCAGGCGACCTGGCGCCTGCTGGGCGAGGCCGAGGACCTCTTCGCGGAGGACCCGGACGGCCCGCCGCCGTCCTGGATGCAGGTGTTCGACGAGGCGGAGCTGCGCGGGATGCAGGCGCTGGTGCTGCGCACGCTCGCCGAGCACGACCTGGCGGCCGCGGGGGAGGCCCGCCGGCAGGCCGAGCGGGTGATCCGGCTGCGGGAGGGGACGGGGCAGTTGCGCTCGGCGCTGTTCGACCGGA
Organism: Kitasatospora sp. NPDC002551; assembly: GCF_040296005.1. NCBI lineage: Bacteria > Bacillati > Actinomycetota > Actinomycetes > Kitasatosporales > Streptomycetaceae > Kitasatospora > Kitasatospora sp. NPDC002551. Next base: position 60,699 of record NZ_JBEOWI010000037.1, read on the forward strand.
TCACGCTGGCCTCGGTGCACTGGCTCGGTGGTGAGCCGGACGCGGCGGACACCCAGGTCAAGATGGTGCTGAACCTGATCGGCCAGAACTCCTCGCACCGCACCTGGGACCGGCTGCGGGAGATGTACCGGCTGACCGCGCGCTACCGGGGGGTGCCGGTGGTGGACGAGCTGCGGGACGAGCTGGGGCGGGAGCTGCGGGCGGTGGGGGTGAAGAACCGGCCGCAGCCCGCCTGACCCGCTGCCCGCTCCTCGCGCGCGGCTCCCCGCTCCTCGCTAGGAGGGGTCCGCCGGGCGCAGCAGCATGCGCAGGGCGGTGACGGTGCCGTCGGTGCCCAGGACGGGTTCGCCGGCGCACTCCACCGTGCCGTGCCCGCCGCCCGGGTGGCGGACCCGGAGGGTGCCGACGGCGTACCGGCCGTGCACCAGCGCGTCGGTCATCATCCGGCGCAGCTGCGGCCGGTCCGCCTCGCTCAGCCGGTCGGGCAGCCGGTCGAGGCTGAGCGGGCCGTGGCCGGGGTCGCAGCCGAGCAGCCGGTAGGCCTCGGCGGACCAGCGGACGTCGTCGGTGTGCAGGTCCCATTCGGCCGCGGCAACCGTGTCGCGGCCGGACGTCGATGTCATGGGCATGGCTTGTCCAGTCATCCGTTCGGGAGCGGTCGGCCGACCGGCGGTGGGAACGACTGTCGCACAGTGGTCCGACGTCCGAGGGTGATTTGGACAGAACGCCGACAAAGTACCTCCGGCATATGCCAGTGCGCACAAAGGGTCGGTCGCCCTGTGTGCGACGGGCTGTCCGAGGCGGTAACCTTCGGTGATTCCGGCGCCCGGGCGCCCACCGCAGTACCGACCAGAGACCCCGGCGACGGAAATCCCGTTGCCACTACGACCGCCGCAACGGATGCTGACCTCATGTTCGAGCCAGTGATAGCGCCCAGTGCCAGCCTCCTCGGCCTCCTGCAGCGAGGTCGCGGTGACGGGCAGCTCCATGCGCTGGCCGCCGACCGCACCGAGGCCATCGCCGCGTTGGAGGAGTGCGTCACCAGGGATCCGCGAGCCGACTGGCAGGTCGAGAACCGCTCCCTCTACTACGCGCGCCTCTACATGGAACTGGAGGCGCCGCTCGACGGCATCGAGGACCACCTCCACTCGGCGGAGGACCTCCTCGACGAGGACGAGGCCCGCACCGGCCTCGCGCTCTCCGTCCTGGGGCACCTCGCCGCGTACGGCCGCCGGGACGCCCTCCTCATGCTCCGCACGTACGCCGCCACCGGCACCAACTGGGCCTGGGCCCTGGACGAGCTGGCGCTGCGCGACGACGACCGGGGCCTGCTGCTGCTCGGGACCGCCGTGCTGGACCACTTCCCGCCGGGCCCCGAGGGCGACGCCGAGCTGCGCGAGACCATCCGGGCCGCCTACGAGCCCCGGCCCTGGCGGCTCTGGGCGGCGTACCACCCGAGAGTCGCGGCGGCGGCCGAGCAGTCACCCTTCGACCTGTGGCAGCGCCAGCTCAACCGCAGCGGCGTCACCCCCGGCTGGTCCACCGCCGACGTCCTGGCCTGGGCCGACCAGGGTGAGCTCGGCGGCCTGGGCGCCGCCGCCTTCGCCGGCGGCCCGGTCCGTCCGGAGGCCTCCCGCGACGCCGACTCCCCGGCCCGGCCGGACGCGGTGGACCGCCGCGCCGCCGCGGCCGCCCGCTGCCTGGCCGCCGTGGTGCGCCCCGAGGACCGCCCCGCCGTCCTGGAGGCGGCCCGCACCGGCCTGCCCGGTGCCCGCCGCGCCGCCCTGCGCTACCTCGTCGACCAGCGCGATCCCGCCGCGGCCGGCCTGATCGAGGCGGCCGCCGCCGAGGTGGACGACCGGTTGGTCCGGTTCGCCCTGGAACTGCTCGGCCGGATGCGCGGTCCGGAGGCGCTGGCCCAGGCCCGCCGCTGGGCCGACCCGGCCACCGGTGGCGCCGACAGCGCGCTCGGCGAGGCCGCCGTCCGGCTGCTGGCCGACGCGGGCGAGCCCGCCGACGGTCCGCTGGTGGTGGCCGGTCTGCGGCGCTGGATCTCGCTCCACGGGGTCTCCGGTGCCGACTCCGGGCTCGGGACGCTGGTCGACGGCGCGGGGCGGCTGGCCGCCACCGGGGCCGTCCCGGTCCTGCGCCACATCTACGGGGAGGCCGTCTCCTCGGAACTGCGCGGCCGCGCCGCCCGGGCGCTCGCCGCGACCGATGTGCACTTCCCCGAGGGGCCCGCCGTCGAGTGCCTCTGGGACTGCGAGGAGTCCACCCGGGAGCTCGCCGCGAGGCACGTCGCCACCACCGGCGACGCCCGCGTGCTGGAGCGCCTGCGCCGGCTCGCCGCCGACCCGGCCGAGGAGGCCGAGGTCCACGCCGCCGTCCGGGGCCGGCTGACCGCCGCGCGCGAGCGCCGCCGGTAGCGCCACCGGAAGCGCCGCCCCGCCGAGACGGAAGCGGGCCGGTCCATCCGCCACGGATGGACCGGCCCGCTTCGTCGTTCCCGGGTGGAACGCCGTTCTCGTTCTCCGCTACTTGGCGACCACGCCGGCGTCCGGCGTCAGGGTGCCGACGGAGACCAGCACGATGATCAGGATGCCGAGCGCGATGCGGTAGACCACGAACGGCATGAAGCTGTTGTTCGAGATGTACTTCAGGAACCAGGAGATCGCCGCGTACCCGACCACGAAGGCGATCAGGGTGGCCAGGATGGTCGGCCCCCAGGCCGGTGCCGGCCCCTCACCGATCTTGAACAGCTCCAGCACGCCGGAGGCCAGCACCGCCGGGATCGCCAGCAGGAAGGAGTACCGGGCCGCCGCCTCGCGGCTGTAGCCGAGCAGCAGGCCCGCGCTGATCGTGCCGCCGGAGCGGGAGACGCCCGGGATGAGCGCGAGCGCCTGGGCCATGCCGTAGCCGGCCGCGTGCGGCAGGGTCAGCTCGGTGATCGGCTTGGCGTACCGGACGGCCCGGGTGCGGTCGGCGACGGCCAGGATCACGCCGAACAGGATCAGCGTGCTGCCGATGATCCGCAGGTCGCGCAGGTCCTGCTCGATGGTGTCCTGGAACAGCTTGCCCAGGATGCCGATCGGCAGGGTGCCCATGATCACGAACCAGCCCATCCGGGCGTCCTGGTGCGAGCGCAGCGCGGGCCGGAACAGCGAGAGCGTCCAGGTCCTGACGATCGAGGCGATGTCGCGCCGGAAGTAGATCAGCACCGCCGTCTCGGTGCCGAGCTGCGTCACCGCGGTGAACGCCGCGCCCGGGTCCTGCCAGCCGAGCAGGGCGGGGATGACCCGCAGGTGGGCGCTGGAGGAGATCGGCAGGAACTCGGTGAGCCCCTGGATCAGGCCGAGGACGGCCCCGTGGAACCATTCGATCACCGGACACCCGCCCGGGGTATCCGTCGCTCGATGCGCATGAAGCGTTCCTTGTTGGTCGGTGCGGGAACGGCCCTGCGAACCGGCCGACGCGGTCCGGCGGCGCGGCCCGAGGGCAGGCGAACCACCGGTCCCGCCCGGCGCTCGGGCCGCGCGCGGGCCCGGCGTCCGCCTGATGCTACGCCGTTCGAGTGACGGCCTGTCGCGCGCCCCCACTCTCGGGGGCCGCTCCCGCGACCGGTGCCCCCGGGGCGGTCAGACGGCCACCGGCCGGGCCCGCACCCAGATCCGGTCCTCGGTGAGGTACTCGTCGACGACCAGCCCGGCCTCGGCGAGGGCCTGTTCGAACTCCGCCCGGCTCATCGGGTGGGACAGGAAGGTCTGGGTCCACCGGGCGTCCGGGAACTCGTACTCGACGTGCACCCGGTTGACGCCCTCGGCCACCGGTGTGGCCGAGGCCACCCGCACCAGCCCGCCCTTCCCCAGCGGGCGCTCGCGCGGCACGTTCGTCTGCCAGTCCTCGCCCTCGCGCTGGAGCAGCACGCAGCCGTCCGCGGCGACGTGCCGGCGGCAGGCGTCCAGCAGGCCCCGGCGGACCTCCGGGCTGCCGGCGTGCACCAGGAAGGAGGCCATCAGGACGACGTCGAAGCGCTCGCCGAGGTCCAGCCGCTCGATCGGGCTGAGCACGGTGCGCGCCCCGCGGACCCGCTCCAGCATCTCGGCGGACTCGTCCACCGCCGTCACCCGGAAGCCCAGCTCCAGCAGTGGATGGGTCATCCGGCCGACGCCGCAGCCGAGTTCGAGCAGGCTCGCGCCGGGCGGGACGGCGCCCGCGATCACCTCGGGCTCGTCGTTGACCGGCAGCCGCGCGTACATGTCGACCGCGCAGCCGTCCGGGGTGATCGGGCCCGGGCCGGTGCCCCGGTAGCCCTCGCGGTGGTGGGTGGGGCTTTCGCCCTGCAGTTCGTGATGCGGTTCGTCAGCCATGCGAACCATCCGAGCACGGTGGGCGCGAGGTGGGAAGAGGGCGTGCGAAATCATGCTTGGAAGATACCCCAGGGGGGTATATAGTCATCGACGAACCGGGCAGCACGGCCAAGGAAACGAGCACGTGGAGGACGACATGGCACACCCCGCCCAGCACGACCACCAGCAGCACGTCGGTCATGAGCACCACGGCCACGAGCACGCCGGACACCAGGACCCGCACGCGCACCACGCGCACCACGCGCACCACGGGCACGGCGGTGGCGGAGTGACCTGGGCGGCCGCGGCGCAGGCGACCCTGCACTGCCTCACCGGCTGCGCCATCGGCGAGATCCTCGGCATGGTGCTCGGCACCGCCTTCGGGCTGAGCAACGGCGCCACCCTGGTGCTCGCGATCCTGCTGGCCTTCGTCTTCGGCTACGCGCTGACCATGCGCGGCGTGCTCAAGGCCGGCCTGGACGTCCGCACCGCCGTCAAGGTCGCCCTGGCCGCCGACACCGTCTCGATCATCGTGATGGAGATCATCGACAACGGCGTGATGATGACCGTGCCCGGCGCGATGGACGCGGGCCTCGGCGACATCCTGTTCTGGATCGCGCTGGCCGGTGCGCTGGTCCTGGCCTTCGTCCTGACCGTCCCGGTCAACAAGTGGATGATCGGCAAGGGTCGCGGCCACGCCGTGGTCCACGCCTACCACCGGCACTGACCTCCGGCCCCGCGCTGCCCGCACCGAACGCCGCGGCCCGCACCCACCCCCTCCGCGGGGCGGGTGCGGGCCGCGGCGTTCCGCGTGCGCGCTCAGACCGCCCGGTCGAGCTCCGCGAGGGTGGCGCGCAGCCAGTCCAGTTCGGCGGTGGTGGTCGCGCGGGCGATCAGCAGCATCCCGCGGCGGAACGGATCGGCCACGTCCTCGGCGCCCATCGGCCGGTCGCCGTCGTAGAAGAAGCTGGCCGGCTCGCTGAGGAAGGCGAGGCGGCGCCGGAGCACGGCGGCCTGCGCGGCCGGCTCGCCGTCGAGGTGGCGCAGGAAGGCGAGCACGGTGAACCAGCGGTTCTCGTCGCTGACGTCCAGCTCGTCCGGCGTGCGCAGCCGCTCCAGCAGGGCGGACCGGCCGGCGTCGGTCAGCCGCAGGGTGTGCCGGGGTGCGGCCGCCGCGCCGGGTTCGGCGGTGCGCACCAGCAGGCCGTCGGTCTCCAGCCGCTTGATCGCCGGGTAGAGCGTGCCGTCGCTGATCGGCCGCACGTGGCCGGCGAGCCCGGCGAGGTGGCGCCGCAGTTCGTAGCCGTGCAGGGGCCGGTCGTGGAGGAACCCGAGGATCGCGAGCTTCAGCATGGGGTCACTCTCTCAGATCCGGCCGCCGATATCTCGATGTTGTTATACCTCGGCATCGAGGTATGGTCTCTCCGGCGCCCCGGGAAGAGCCCGGGGCGCCGCCTCGACGACCGCAGGAGGAGCACGACCGTGCGCGACGCCACCGTCACCCCGAACGGCGACCGGATCCGCTGGGTGGAGATCCCCGGCCGGGAGCCCGTCCGCCTCTATCTGCACGGACTCGGCGCCAGCTCGCCGGTCTACTACGCCGCGGCCGCCGCCCACCCGCTGCTCGCCGGCCACCGCTCGCTGCTGCTGGATCTGCTCGGCTTCGGCATCAGCGACCGGCCCGCCGACTTCCCCTACACGCTGGAGGCGCACGCCGACGCCGTCGCCGCGGCCGTCCGGGCGTCAGGGGCGGAGCGGGTGGAGGTGGTCGGCCACAGCCTGGGCGGCGCGGTCGCGATCCAGCTGGCCCACCGGCACCCCGGGCTGGTCGCCGGGCTGGTGCTGGTCGACGCCGTGATCGACCCGGTCGCCCCCGGCCCGGGCCCGGGCAGCAACGGCATCGCCTCCTTCACCGAGGAGGAGTTCCTGGCCGGCGGCCGGGCGCAGGTGGAGCAGTGGGCGGGGCCGTTCTGGTGGGCCACCATGCGGCTCGCCGGCCCCGAGGCGCTCCACCGCACCGCCGTCCACCGCTGCCTGCCGACCGTGCCGAGCCTGCGCGAGCAGCTGCACGGCCTGGACCTGCCGCGCACCTTCCTCCACCCGGAGGCCGACGGCGAGCTGTCCGGCGCGCAGGGACTCCGGGAGGCCGGCGTGGTGCTGGAGGCGGTGCCGGACTGCGGGCACAACATCATGATCGACAATCCGGACGGCTTCGCGAAGGCCGTCGCTGGCGCGCTGGCGTAACGTCGTCCCGTCGTCCCGTCGTCCCGTCGTCCCGTCGTCCCGTCGTCCCGTCGTCCCGTCGTCCCGTCGTGAGGAGTGTGCCGCCATGCGGATCCAGGTACCCGAGGCGCTGGCCGCCTCCCTCGGGGCGGACGGCCGCGCCTGGGTCGAGCGGCTGCCCGCGCTCGCCGCGGAGGTGGCGCAGCGCTGGGAGCTGCGGATCGAGGGTGAGCCCGCGCACGGGGTGGTCGGCCTGGTGCTGCCCGTCCGGCGGGCCGACGGCACGGACGCCGTGCTCAAGCTCCAGCCGGTGGACGAGGAGACCGCCGGCGAACCGCTCGCCCTGCGGGCCTGGGACGGCCGGGGCGCCGTCCGGCTGCTGGAGCACGACCCGGCCACCGGTTCGATGCTGCTGGAACGCCTCGACCCCGCGCGCTCCCTGCTCGCCGTCCCCGACGACCTGGCCGCCGCCGGCGTCATCGCCGACCTGCTGGCAGAATTGACGGCACGTCAGGCACCGTGCGGGGTACGGGGCTTGGCGGACATCGCGGACGCCATGCTGGCGGACGTCCCGAAGGCGCGCGGCGCGCTGGCCGAGGAGGCCGACCGTCGGCTGCTCGCCGACCTCGCGGCCGCCCTGCGCGAGGTCCGGCCCGAGCCGGGCAACCGGCTGCTCCACTGGGACCTGCACTACGGCAACGTGCTCGCCCCGCCCGGCCCCGGCGCGCGGGCGTCCTGGCTCGCCATCGACCCCAAGCCCCTGGCCGGCGACCCGGGGTTCGAACTCCTCCCCGCCCTGGGGAACCGCTGGTCCGACCTCACCGCCACCGGCGACCTGCCTGGTGCCCTGCGCCGCCGCTTCGACCTGATGACCGACCGCCTGGCCCTGGACCGCGACCGCGCTGTCCGCTGGACCCTCGCCCGCGTCCTGCAGAACGTCCTCTGGGACGTCGAGGACGGCGCGCCCGTCGTCGACGGCCGCCAACGGGCGGTCGCCCTGGCCCTGTTGAGTCGCCAGGTCGTCCTCGGATCCGCGCATGTCCGGGCGCCGCAGGCCCGCCGGACGATCCGGTGATCCGGCGGTCCCGGTCGGTACCATGCCCGCGCGAGCCCCGCGCGGGGCCCGTGACCGCCCGGCCGAGGGGCCGTCAGCCCGCGATGGGGCGGCTCGGGAGGACGAGGAAGCGCACGGGCGTACCCGGGCGGGCCTGCGCCGCGGCGGCCAGGTCGGCGGGCGGCACGACACCGATCACCGGGTAGCCGCCGGTGGTCGGGTGGTCGGCCAGGAAGACCACCGGCAGGCCGTCCGGCGGGACCTGCACGGCGCCCAGCACCATGCCCTCGCTGGGCAGTTCGTCCTGCCGGGCCCGGGCGAGCGGCGGGCCCTCGGTGCGCAGCGCGATCCGGTTGCTGGCCGGGGCGACGCGGTAGGACGCCCGGGCGAGCCGGGCCGCGGCGTCGGGGGCGAACCAGTCGGCGCGCGGGCCCGGCCTCAGCCGCAGGACCAGCTGGGCCGGGGGAGCGGGCAGCGGCACCAGCTCCGGCACCGGCCCGTACGGCGGGCGCGGCCCGACCGGCAGGCGGTCGCCGGCGGCCAGCGGGGCCGGGCCGAGCCCGGAGAGCAGGTCCGCCGAGCGGCTGCCCAGCACCGGCGGGACGGCGAGCCCGCCCGCCACCGCCAGGTAGGAGCGCACCCCGGCGGTCGCGGCACCGACGTCCAGCACCGCGCCGGACGGCACCGCGACCGGTGCGCCCCAGGCGGCGGGGCGGCCGTCCACCCGTACGGGCGAGGGCGCACCCGTCACCGCCACCACCAGCGGCCGCAGCGCCCGCAGGGCGATCCCGCCCAGGGTGGCCTCCACGGCGGCCGTTCCCGGCTCGTTGCCCACCAGCCGGTTGGCCGCCCGCAGCGCCGGCCCGTCCAGCGCCCCCGCCCGCGGCACCCCGAGATGTGCCACGCCGCGCCGCCCCAGGTCCTGCACCGTGCTCAGCGGCCCCGGCCGCACCACGACCAGCCCATCCGTCACGCCGTGCCTCCCCGCAGCGGGGTGAAGCGGACGCGGGTGCCCGGTGCGAGGAGGGCCGGCGGGGTGCGGGCGGCGTCCCAGAGGGGCAGGCCGGTGCGGCCGAGGAGTTGCCAGCCGCCGGGGGAGGGGTGCGGGTAGACGCCGGTGTAGGGGCCGGCCAGGGCGACCGAGCCCGCCGGGACGCTGCCGCGCGGGGTGGCGCGGCGCGGTACCCCGTACCGCTCGGGCAGTCCGGTGAGGTACCCGAAGCCGGGGGCGAACCCGCAGAACGCCACGACGTACTCGGGCTCGGTGTGGATCCGGACGGCCGCCTCGGGGGAGACGCCCCAGAGCCGGGCCACCTCGGGGAGGTCCGCGCCGTCGTAGACGGTGGGCACCTCGACGAGCGGTCCGGACGCCGCGGCCGCCGGGTCCGGGCGGGCCGTGCGCAGCACCCGGGCCAGCGCGCCGGTGTCCGGCACGCCGTCCAGCAGGACGGTCCGGGCGGCGGGCACGATCTCCCCGACCGGCGGCAGCTCGCCCGCCTCCCGGCGCGCCAGCAGCCACCCGTGGAGGGCGGTGACCTCGGTGGTGCCCGCGAGCTCCACCAGCAGCGCGTGCTCGCCCACCGGCCGGACGTCGCCCGGCCGGACCGCCACCGGCCCGACGCCGGCCGCCTCCGGGCCGGTCACGTGAACGCCTCGACCCGGACGCCCGCCGAGGCGAGCGCGCCGCGGATCCGCCAGGCGAGCTGGGCGGCGCCGGGGGTGTCGCCGTGGACGCAGAGCGAGCGCGCCTCGACGGCGATCGACTCGCCGCCGACGGCCTCCACGGACCCGTCGCGGGCGATGCCGACGGCGCGGGTGATGACCTTCTCGGGGTCGTGGATCACGGAGTCGGCCTCGCGGCGCGGGACGAGGGTGCCGGCCCAGGTGTAGGCGCGGTCGGCGAACGCCTCGGTGACCACCGGCAGTCCGACGCCCTCGGCGACGGTCAGCAGCCGGGAGGCCGGCAGGCCGAGCACCGGCAGCGGGCCGTCGCTGACCGCGCCGGAGCGCAGGATCCCGGCGACCACGGCCTCCGCCTGCTCGGCGTCGGCGACCACCCGGTTGTAGAGGGCGCCGTGCGGCTTGACGTAGGAGACCCGGGAGCCGGCGGCGCGGGCGAAGACCTGGAGGGCGCCGATCTGGTAGGCGATCTCGTCGGCGAGTTCCTCGGGCGGCACGTCCATCGCCCGGCGGCCGAAGCCCGCGAGGTCCCGGTAGGAGACCTGGGCGCCGATCCGCACGCCCCGCTCGGCGGCCAGCGCGCAGACCCGGCGCATGGTGGACGGGTCCCCGGCGTGGAAGCCGCAGGCGACGTTGGCGCTGGTGACGACGGAGAGCAGCGCCTCGTCGTCGGTCAGCGTCCAGCGCCCGAACCCCTCGCCGAGGTCCGCATTGAGATCGATCACCGCATCGGCCACGCCGTCCGCCTTCCAGCAGCTGTTGAGCCAGATGGTAGGGCCTGGGCAGGGGCGCGCCTCGCGCCGCTGGTCCGTCCGGTCGCGGTCGGCCGGTCGCGGTGGCCGGACGGCGCCCCGCCCCGTCGGCGCGCTCGGCGCGTTCGGCCCTCTCGACCAGCGGCCCCAGGGTGCGCGGCCCGATGAACAGGGGGGCGACGCCCGCGATTCCGGACGACATGTCGATAAACCGCCAGGAGATCGGAATGCCCCGCGGCGGTCCGCCCGTCCCCGGGAACGGCGGCATGTCAGGGCGCGCCGAATCGGCGGGCCGGGCCGCTCCCGTCTGCTCGGCTCCGGCCCTGGAGCCGGAATCGAATGCGTTCAACCAGCCGTCGGCGGGCGCCGGACGGCTGTCCGGAAGGTCCGTTTCGGTCGATGTCGGCCCCTGCCTCTAGTCTTGTCCCCCGTGACCGTCATCGCCGACCAGCCCACCGAGCCCGGCCCCCGGCCGCCCGCCGGGTCCGCCGTCGCCGCCGCGCGGCCCGCGCCGGGCCCCGCCGCCGACGAGGGCCTGGCCCGCCGGCTCAAGGCGCTGGCCTGCACCGCCCCGCTGCACGACCTGGACAACCGCAAGGTCATGCTGGCCGGCGAGTACGGCGGCTACGCGATGGCCGAGGTCGGGCTCGCCGCGATCGACCTGGTCACCCTCGCCATGGACTTCGACACCGGCGCCGACCGCGACACGGTGCTGGCCCGGCTGCAGCCCCGGGTCGCCGCCCAGGCGCCCGGCCGCCCCACCACCGAGCACCAGCGGGTCGGCCGCTGGGTGCTGGACTCGCTGATCAACGTCGGCAGCGTCGACCGGGGCTTCCGCGCCGTCTACGGCACTTTCGACGCCGAGGGCGCCTACGTCCGCCGCGACTACGACTTCAAGCTGATCGAGGAGGTCCCGGGCCCCGACGGCGGCGTCTACCTGCGCACCACCGACGAGGCGGTCAACGTCCTGGTCGGCGCCCTGGACACCGACGTCACCTCCGCCCAGATCGCCGCCGAGGTCAAGCTGGAGGTGCTGATCCGGCGCGGACGCCTGGCCGACGCCCAGCTCGCCGCCGAGCAGGCCCGCTACCGCACCGTCCAGTACGCCGAGACGCTGCGCCGCGCCCTGGAGGCCACCCGCCGCAACGTCCGCGCCGTCGACTGGATGCGGGCGATCCCGGACCTCATCGACGAGGCGCTCGACCACATCGCCGACCGCTACCGGCACGAGAACGCGATCCTCACCAACATCCGCAAGGCCCGCGACGAGGCCGAGGAGCCGGAGCACAAGCGCCGCGCCGCCGAACTGGTCGACATCGTCAAGGACTGCATCCGCCGCCACACCCAGCTGCAGACCCGGCTCCTGGAGGCCGGCCCGCTGTTCCGCGCCGAGCAGGACCGGCAGGCCTTCGCGGCCCCCGGCGCCCGCAGCGGCATCGACCTCTACGGCCAGCTGCTCGCCCCGGTGCTCCGGCTGCCGATAGAGCAGGCCGTCCGCCCCACCGGCGCGTTCTTCGCCCGCGGTACCGGCCTGCGCACCCCCGTCTCGGTCCGCGTCGCCGACCTCGTGGACCTGCTGCTCACCCCGCCGGTCGAGCGCGAGCACCTCGGCGCCGAGCTGCCCGACCCGGACCTCGTCGCCACCCCCGACGACAGCCGGTTCACCGAGGAGCAGCTGGAAGCCGCCCTCGTCCTGCTCGACCTGCCCCCCGACGCGCCCCGCCGGCTCTCCGGCCTGCTCGCCGAGGCCCGCGACCAGGACGCGGACCTGCCGTACCTGGTCGCCCTGCTGGCCGTGCACGCGGCCAGCCCGCCGGTCGGCACCGCCTACCGGCAGGGCGAGGAGCGGCTGCTCTTCGCCGTCGACGACGGCACCCCGCTGCACGACAGGGAGTTCGGCGGCGCCGACCTCATCGTCGGCAGCGCCCTGCTCGACGCGGTCGGCATGGCCGCCGACCGCAAGGACGCCGGCTGACCCCCGTCCGCCCGGCCGACCACCCCACCCGCACCCCCCCGCAACGCCCCCGAGGAGCACCGCCCGTGACGACCCACCACGACACGTCCTGGGCGCCCGAGACCGAACCGGCCGCCCCCGCGCCGATCACCCCGGCCGACGTCTCCGACGCCGCCCGCCTGGTCTCCTTCGGCCTCCAGGCCAAGCTGCTCCCCGCCCGCGACGCCGAGTACGCCGAGCTCGTCCGCCGCCACCGCGAGGACCCGCCCTTCGCCCGCCTGGCCGACGCCGTCGCCACCGGCATGGGCCTGGTCGTCCTGGAGGTCTCCCCGCGCGCCGGCATGGCCGTCGCCGCCGCCGAGGACTCCCTCTTCGCCGTCCGGATGGGCGACTACTCGCGCCGCGCCGCCTCCGAGTCCACCGACCGCTTCCTGCACGGCCTCGCCCACCTGGCCGTCGCCGCGATGGCCTTCCCCCGCCCCGAGGACCTCGCCGACGACGGCTACCTCGGCCGGATCACCGTCAACGGCATCGACTCCTTCGTCCGCCAGGCCTGCCGCCGCCTGGAGGAACAGGCCGCCGCCGACGGCGACAACACCGACCCGCAGAGCGACGCCCCGGGCCTGGAGGCCGCCTGGCGGGTCTGGGCCCGGCGCACCGCCACCGGCGCCACCAAGGACGCCCGCCGGCTCTCCGGCTCGACCATCGGCATCGTCGCCAAGGCCGTGCTGTTCCTGGTCGACTCCGGCTTCCTGCAGAAGGTCTCCGACGACGCCGGCGGCACCTACCGCACCACCGCCCGCTACCAGCTCCAGGTCCGCGACCTGGCCGGCACCGCCGCCATGGCCGAACTGCTCGACCTCGGCGTCGTCCCGGTCTCCGACGGCACCGCCTCGCTGCTGCCCCCCGACACCGGGGACGACCTGGTCGCCGACGCCGGACTGCCGTTCCACTCCCTCTGACCCCCGCGCCCCACCCTCCGACCCACCCGCCTCCTGGAGAACCGCCGCACATGTACGAGCTCAACCGGGTCCGCCTCTACTCGATCGGACCGGCCGGCGCCCGCTACGCCGACACGGTGCTCGACCTGCGCGGCGTCGGCGAGCCCGTCGCCGACCCGGTGCCCCGGCAGATCGGCCTGTTCGGCGAGGACACCGACGGCCCGGTCCGCCGCCCCGCCCCGGCCGGCGTGCTCTTCCTGGAGAACGGCGGCGGCAAGTCCGTCCTGCTCAAGCTGATCTTCTCGGTCATGCTCCCCGGCCACCGCAACACCCTCGGCGGCGCCAGCTCCGGGGTGCTCCGCAAGTTCCTGCTCGCCGACGACTGCGGCCACGTCGCCCTGGAGTGGCAGCACACCGTCACCGGCGAGCCGATCGTCGTCGGCAAGGTCAGCGAATGGCGAGGCCGCCAGGTCTCCTCCGACCCGCGCAAGTTCGCCGAGACCTGGTACTCCTTCCGCCCCGGACCCGGCCTCACCCTCGACTCCCTGCCGGTCGCCGAACGGGTCAGCCTGGCCGGCGACCAGAAGGCCCGCGGCCGCCGCCGCACCATGAAGGGCTTCCGCGACGCCCTCACCGAGGCCGGCAAGGCCCACCCCCACCTCGACCTGGTCTTCGAGGACGGCCACGACCGCTGGACCGAACACCTCGGCGAGCTCGGCCTCGACCCCGAACTCTTCCGCTACCAGCGTGAGATGAACGCCGACGAGGGCGAGGCGGCCGGCCTCTTCGCGGTCAAGCAGGACAAGGACTTCACCGACCTGCTGCTGCGCGCCGTCACCGACACCCGGGACACCGACGGCCTCGCCGACCTCGTCCACGGCTTCGCGGCCAAGCTCGGCCTGCGCTCCGAACTCACCGCCGAACGCGACTTCACCGCCGGCTCGCTGGAACTGCTGGAGCGGATCGCCGAGGCCACCACCGCCCGCGAGACCGTCCGCGAGGCCCACCGCACCGCCGAACGCCGCACCCGCCGGCTCGCCCACGCCCTCGCCTCCCGCGCCACCGCTGAACGCGACCGCGCCGAGGACCTCGCCGTCGAGGTCGCCGCCGCCGCGAGCGCCGTCACCGCCGCCGAGACCGACCGCACCCGGCACACCCTGATCGCCGCCGAACTCACCCACCGGCACGCCTCCCTGGCACTGGCCGCCGCCACCGCCGAGGCCGCCGCGCTGCGCCGCGAACTCACCGACGCCCGCACCCTGCACGCCGCCTGGCAGGCCGCCGAGGCCGTGCTGCGCCACCGCGCCGCCGCCGACCGGGTCGGCCGGGTCGCCGCCGCGATCCGCGAGGCCGAGCTGGACGCCGCCCCCGCGCTCGCCGCCCGGGCCCGCGCCGCCACCGCCCTGGCCCGCGCCCTGGAGGGCGCCGCCGCGGCCGCCGAGGACCGCGCCGACACCGAGGAGCAGCGCGCCGCCGAGCTCCAGGCCGACGGCTCCAAGGCCCAGAGCGACGCCACCGAGGCCGCCACCGCCGCCCAGAAGGCCCGCAGCGAGGCCGAGCACCTGCGCCAGCGCCTCGCCGAGGTCGAGCAGGAGACCGCCGCCGCCGTCGAGGCCGGCTTCATCGACACCGACGGTGACGTCGACCCGGCCCGCGCCGCCCTGCACGCCGCCGACGTCGAGAAGGCCGCCGCCGCCGCCCTCGCCCAGGCCCGCACCGCCGCCGAGTCCGCCGCCGCCCGGCTGCGCGAGGCCGCCGCCGGCACCGGCCGCGCCGAACTCGCCGCCGCCCGCGCCACCGACGCCCGCAAGGCCGCCGCCCAGGCGCTCGCCACCGAGCAGCGCACCGCCGCCCTGCTCGCCACCGAGCCCCGGCTCGCCGACCTGCTCTCCCTCACCCCCGCACCCACCGATTGGAGCGAGGACGGGTCGGGCGCCGAGGAGGACGCCGGCTTCCTCACCCCCGCCGTCCTCGACCGCAACGCCGAGTACCTGCGCGAACTCCTCGACGAGGCCATCGCCACCGCCGAACGCACCCTGTTCGACCTGCGCACCGCCGCCGCCGACGACTCCCGGATCCTGGCCGCGCTCGGCGACGGCGGCCTGCTGCCGCCCGGCCCGGACGTGCTCGCCACCGTCGAGTACCTCGCCGAGCACGGCATCCCCGCCCTGCCCGGCTGGCGCTACCTCGCCCAGTCCGTCGACCCGGCCGACCACGAGGCGATCCTCGCCGCCCGCCCCGAACTCGTCGACGGCGTCGTCGTCACCGACCCCAACTCCCTGGAGCGGGCCCGCGAGGCGCTGCGCGCCGCCGCCCTGCTGCCGCGCTCCACCGTCGCCGTCGGCGCCGCCGCCTCGCTGATCGCCCCGATCACCGACGAGCCCGCCTTCTTCCTCGTGCCGCCGAACCCGGCCATGCACGACGAGTCCGCCGCCGACGACGAGCGCCGCGAGCTGCGCGCCCGCGCCACCGCCCGCGAGGAGCACATCCGCGAACTCGCCGCCCGCCTCGGCGGCGACCGCGCGCTGGCCGCCCGGCTCGCCTCCTGGCACGCCAGCTGCCCGCCCGGCACCCTGGCCGAACTCGCCGCCGCCGCCGAGGCCGCCCGTGAGCACGCCGAGCAGGCCGCCGCCGCCCTGGCCACCCTGCGCGCCGAGCACGACGAGGCCGAGACCGACCACGCCGCCGCGGCCTCCGCCCACGAGGAGCACCGCGAGGTCGCCCAGCGCGCCCGCCGCCGCGCCGACGCCCTCTCCGGCCTCGCCTTCCGGCTGCGCGAGCGCGCCAACTGGAGCCGCCGCCGGCGCGAACTCGCCGAGGACGCCGCCGAGTGCGACCGCCGCCAGGCCGTCTGCGCCGAACGCGCCCGCACCTGCGACGAGGACCGCCGGGCCGTTCAGCGCGCCGCCGACGACGCCCGCCGCACGGGGCGCGCGCTGCGGGCCGAGCGGGCCGAGATCGCCGCCGCCGAGCAGTCCGACGAGCCCGCCGAGGCCGCCCCCGCCGCGCTGCCCGAGCTGCGCGAGGCCTACCGTTCCGCCTCGCAGCTCTACGAGAAGGTCGGCGTCGGCGCCGACCTGCGCGCCGAACAGGCCCGCGCCGAGGGAGACGAGGCCGCCGCCGCGGCCGAACTCGACCGCCTCACCAACAAGGTCCGCGTCCGCGCCGAGGAGCTGCTCAACAGCCCCGACGGCGCCGACGGCCCGGCCCGCCAGGCCGCCGCCGCCCGTGCCGAGGAACTCGTCGCCACCATCGAGGCCCGCTCCGCCGCCGCCAGCGAGCAGCTCGGCCGGCTGCGCGGCGAGGCCGAACGCTCCGCCCCCGCGGACGGCGAGGCGCACACCGAGCTGCCCGAGGACCTCGTCCCCACCGACCCCGAGCACGCCCAGATCCTGCTGCGCAGCGCCACCAGCCGGCTCGCCGAACGCCGCGAGGCCGTCGACGCCGCCCGCACCGCCCACGCCGACCTGCAGCGCACCTTCGACGCCGCCCAGGCCGCCGCCGCCGACTTCGACGAGCACGCCGGCCAGCTCCGCGACGGCCTGCGCGAGCAGCAGGACGACGCCGAGACCCTGGTCGAGCCCTACCTCGGCCCGCTCGCCGACGCCCGCACCGCCGCCGCCGAGGCCCGCCGCGCCCTGCGCACCGCCGCCGGCGAGCTGTCCTCCGCCGAACTCGCCGTCCGCGACGCCTCGGACGCCCTGGTCCGGCACGCCAACGCGGCCCGCTACGAGGCCGTGCGCACCCCGGCCCGCCAGCAGATCCGCGAACTGCCCGCCTCCGCGCTGCCCGACCACGCCGCCAACTGGGCCGCCGCCTTCGCCCCCCGGCTGCGCGTGCTCACCGACGAACTCGCCCAGCTGGAGCGCAACCGGGGCTCGATCGTCGACCGGCTGCGCGGCCTGGTCGAGTCCTCGCTGGCCACCCTGCGCGCCGCCCAGCGGCTCTCCCGCCTGCCCGAGGGCCTGGGGGAGTGGTCCGGCCAGGAGTTCCTGCGGATCCGCTTCGAGGACCCGGACCACGCGACCCTGGTCGAGCGCCTCGGCGAGGTCATCGACGAGGCCACCCGTGCCGCCGTCCGCAAGAACAGCGACCTGCGCCGCGACGGCATGTCCCTGCTGCTGCGCGGCGTCGCCGCCGCGATCGGCCCCAAGGGCGTGGCCGTCGAGATCCTCAAGCCGGACGCGGTGCTGCGCGCCGAACGGGTGAGCGTCGGCCAGATGTCCGACGTGTTCTCCGGCGGTCAGCTGCTCACCGCCGCCATCGCGCTGTACTGCACGATGGCCGCGCTGCGCGCCAACGACCGGGGCCAGTCCCAGTTGCGGCACGCGGGCACGCTGTTCCTGGACAACCCGATCGGCCGGGCCAACGCCACCTACCTGCTGGAGCTCCAGCGCGCGGTGGCCGACGCCCTCGGCGTCCAGCTGATCTACACCACCGGCCTGTTCGACACCACCGCGCTCGCCGAGTTCCCGCTGGTCATCCGGCTGCGCAACGACGCCGACCTGCGGGCCGGCCTCAAGTACATCTCGGTGGAGGAGCACCTGCGGCCGGGCCTGCCGGCTCCGCAGGACCCGGACGGTCCGGCCATCCACGGCGAGATCACCGCCACCCGGATGTTCAAGCGCCCGGTGGAGGCCCCCGCCTCGTCGTGACGGCCGTAGCGTGGGGCCCATGCCCATGCTGACGATCGCTCACCTCAGTGACATCCACCTCGGCCAGGTCCACCGCCGGGACGGCGGCGAGCGCGCCCGGCGGCGGGCCGAGCAGGTGATGGCGTACCTCGACGCCCTGCCCGGCCCGCTGGACGCGGTGCTGGTCACCGGGGACCTCGCCGACCACGGCCTGCCGGAGGAGTACCGGCAGGTCGCCGAGGTGCTGGCCTCGCGGCACCCGGTGCTGCTCTGCCCCGGCAACCACGACCGCCGCTCGCCGTACCGCGAGGTGCTGCTCGGCGAAGCGCCGGGGGAGGAGCCGGTGAACCGGCTGCACCGGCTGCCCGGCGCCGACGTGCTGATGCTCGACTCCTCGGTGCCCCAGCAGGACGACGGCCTGCTGGACGACGCCACGCTCGACTGGCTGGACGCCGAACTCGGCACGGGGCGCACGGAGTTGCCCGCCCTGGTGGCCTTCCACCACCCGCCGGCGGAACTGCACCTGCCCCACGTCGACCCGGTCCGCCAGTTCGGCGCGGTGCGGCTGGCGCGGGTGCTGCGCCGGCACCCCCGGGTGGCCGCCCTGCTCTGCGGCCACGCGCACACCTCCGCGGCGACCGCCTTCGCCGGTCTGCCGCTGCTGGTCGCGCCCGGGGTGGTCTCCACCGTCACGCTGCCCTGCGAGGGCGGGCCGGGCATCGCCTTCGACCACCCGCCGATGCTGGCCTTCCACGTCATGGACGGGGATCGCCGGCTGACCACCCACTACCGGGTGGTCAGCCCCGCCTGACGCGGCGCCGGACCGCCCGGGTAGGGCGGCCCGGCCGGCGGCGGGTACCCCTGCGGCCGCTGTCCCTGGGGCGGATACGGCTGGGGAGGATACGGCTGGGGAGGGTAGGGCTGGGGAGGGTAGGCCTGCTGCGCGCCCGGCCCCGGCAGGGGCGCCCGCGGCGCCGGCGGCACCGGCCGGGCCGGGGCGCGGCTGCCGGCCATCGGGGAGGCGGAGTTCGGCGCGCGCATCCGCTGGGCGGCGACCTGCCGGGAGATCAGGATCTC
Organism: Kitasatospora sp. NPDC002551; assembly: GCF_040296005.1. Taxonomy (NCBI): domain Bacteria; kingdom Bacillati; phylum Actinomycetota; class Actinomycetes; order Kitasatosporales; family Streptomycetaceae; genus Kitasatospora; species Kitasatospora sp. NPDC002551. Next base: position 79,360 of record NZ_JBEOWI010000037.1, read on the forward strand.
CAGCAGACACCACATCGTCCCGAACACCCCGACGCCCATCGCCATCAGAGCCGGTGTCATCAACCAGCTGTCGGCGTACGAGGACAGCGTCGCCACCACGATGCCCACCAGCGTGAAGGCCAGACAGAGCACCGCACGGACGACGGCCCTGCGGACCTCGTCGGGAAGACGGCGGCGACGGCGGGCGGTTGGCATCGGGCGACCCCCAGGCGCGGACGGGTGGTGGACACGAGCGGGGCGGGCGCCGAGCATACGCCCCCGCGCTCCACTCTGCCCCGTCGTACCCGGACTATGCGCGCGAATCCCCCAACCGACACCAAATCGTGTGATCCGTCCCGGACCGTACCGAACAGCCCGTCGAACTCCGGGCCCGCTCGGCCCGGTTGTTCGCTCAGCCCAGCTGTTCGTTCAGCTCGGCCAGCGCGCCCTCGACGATGGTCCGCATCGCCTGCTCGGCCCGCTCGGCCTCCCCCGCGCAGACCGCCTCGGCGACCTCGCGGTGCAGCCGGATCGCGTACGGCTCCGGCTGATGGGGCATCAGATGGTACTCGGTCCGGCCGGTCAGCACCGCACCGACGGTCTCCCCGAGGTGGGCGAACATCTCGTTGCGCGAGGCCCGCAGCACGGTGGTGTGGAAGTCGATGTCGTGCCGCAGGAAGGTGGCCAGGTCGGCGGCGCGCGCGGTCATCGTCAACTCGACCGCCAGCGCGCTGAGCCGGCGCCGCTCGTCGTCGGTGGCGTGGCGGGCGGCGAGCGCGGCCGCGGCCGGCTCCACGGCGAGCCGCAGCGAGCCGAGCGAGCGCAGTTGGGCGGACCGGTCGGCGCCGGCCAGCCGCCAGCGGATCACCAGCGGGTCGAAGACGTCCCAGTCCGACCTGGGCTGCACGGTGATGCCGACCCGGCGGCGGGAGGCCACCAGGTGCATCCCCTCCAGGATCCGGACCGCCTCGCGGACCACCGTCCGGGAGACCCCGAACCGCTCCTCCAGCTCCTCGGCGCGCAGCACCGCGCCCTCGGGGACCTCCCCGGACGCGATGGCCGGCCCCAGTTCCGCGAGCAGTCGGCCGGGCAGCCCCTGGATCTCCATCCCGCCAGCCTAGACCTCCCCGGTCCGCCCGGTGCCGCCACCCCGCTCGCCCCCGGTTGCGTCCGGATCCGCCGGGTATCCGGGGGTCCGTCCCGACCCCCGAGTGATCGGAATAAAAGTATGACGATTTGGTTTCCGCCACTTGAATACGTCATATCTTTGAGGCGATAGTGGCGCCAGGCAACGAAGGAGCACCACCCATGGCTCTCAGCGTCGAGAACCACGACACCCCCAGCGCGCCCCTCACCATCGTGGTGATGGGCGTCTCCGGTGTCGGCAAGACCACCCTGGCCCGCCTGCTGGCCGACCGCCTCGGGCTCCCCTTCGCCGAGGCGGACGACTTCCACCCGCCGGCCAACATCGCCAAGATGTCGGCCGGCATCCCGCTGGACGACCGGGACCGCGAACCCTGGCTGCGCGCCATCGGCGCCTGGCTGGCGGAGCGCACCGAGGCCGGCACCGGCGGCGTGGTCACCTGCTCGGCGCTCAAGCACGGCTACCGCGACCTGCTGCGCGAGGCCTGCCCGGACGCCTGGTTCCTGCACCTCAGCGGCCGGACCGAGCTGGTCGAGGACCGGCTCGCCCACCGCACCGGCCACTTCATGCCGCCGTCGCTGCTCGGCTCCCAGTACGCCGCCCTGGAACCCCTCGGTCCGGACGAGCGCGGCGCCGTGCTGGACGTCGGGCCGACCCCCGAAGAACTCGTCGAGAAGGCCGTCGCCCTGCTGCGGCCCGTCAATGGAGACCTCGCGTGACCCCGTCCCCCACCCTCACCGTGCTCGCGGCCGCCCCACCGGCCCTCCCGCACACCAGCAGCGACTCCCAGCTGCTGATCGCGGTGCTGCTCAGCATCGGCGCCATCGTGCTGCTGATCACCAAGCTCAAGCTGCACCCGTTCCTGGCCCTGACCCTCGGCTCGGGCCTGCTGGCCGCCGTCGCGGGCGCGCCGTTCGACAAGCTGCTCACCAGCTTCTCCACCGGCTTCGGCTCCACCGTCGCGGGCGTGGGCCTGCTGATCGGCCTGGGCGCGATGCTCGGCAAGCTGCTCGCCGACTCGGGCGGCGCCAACATCATCGCGGACACCGTGCTCTCCCGCTCCGGGCCCCGGGCGCTGCCCTGGGCGATGGCGCTGATCGCCGCCGTGCTCGGCCTGCCGCTGTTCTTCGAGGTCGGCGTGGTGCTGCTGATCCCGATCGTGCTGCTGGTCGCCCGCCGCGGAAACGTCCCGCTGATGCGGATCGGCATCCCGGCGCTGGCCGGTCTCTCGGTGCTGCACGGCCTGGTGCCCCCGCACCCCGGTCCGCTGGTCGCCGTCGACGCGCTCAAGGCCGACCTGGGCGTCACCCTGGCGCTCGGTCTGCTGATCGCCGTCCCGACGCTGATCATCGCCGGTCCGCTGTTCGCCCGCCTCGCCGAGCGCTGGGTCGGACCGCTGGAGATCCCCGAGGCCACCGCCCCGGAGGCCGCCGCGGCGAAGGCGGGCGAGCGCGAGCACACCCCCTCGTTCGGCGCCGTGCTGGCGACCATCCTGCTGCCGGTCGTGCTGATGCTCGGCAAGGCGCTGGCGGACGTCGTCGTCGACGACCCCGAGGCGATGGTGCAGCGGGTCTTCGACTTCATCGGCTCGCCGCTGATCGCCCTGCTCGCGGCGACCCTGCTCGGCATGCTGACCCTGGGCCGGGCGGCCGGCTTCGACAAGGCCCGGATCTCCGACACCGTCGGCAAGTCGCTCGGCCCGATCGCCGGCATCGTCTTCATCGTCGGCGCGGGCGGCGGCTTCAAGCAGACCCTGATCGACGTGGGCGTCGGCAACGCGGTCAGCGAGTGGTCGTCCAAGTGGCACATCTCGGCGCTGCTGCTCGGCTGGCTGATCGCGGTGCTGATCCGGCTCGCCACCGGCTCGGCGACGGTCGCCACCATCACCGCGGCCGGCATCGTCGCCCCGCTGGCGGCCGACATGTCGTCCACCCACGCGGCCCTGCTGGTGCTGGCCATCGGCGCCGGATCGCTGTTCCTGTCGCACGTCAACGACGCCGGCTTCTGGCTGGTGAAGGAGTACTTCGGGATGAGCGTCGGCCAGACGCTGAAGTCCTGGTCGGTGATGGAGACGGTGATCTCGGTGGTCGCGATCGCCCTGATCATGCCGCTCAGCCTGATCATCTAGCGGGCCGGGCCAGCCGGCCGGGCGGGTCCCGGTCACCACGCCGAACGGGCGGGCGCTCCACGAGGAGCGCCCGCCCGTTCGTCCGTTCCACCGCGGGGGTCGGACCAGCGGGACCCGCCGGCCGCCCCCGCTCCCGCCCCCGCTGCCCCCGCCGTCCGCGCCGTCCGGGCGGAGCGTGCGGCTGACCTTCCACGCGGACCCGTCGCCGGCCGCCGCCCGGCGACTGATCGTCCGCGCAGGTCGGCGGGCATGCCGACGGGCGGGCGCCCCCAGCCCCGGGGTGCCCGCCCGTCGGGTCGGAGGGTGCTCGCCGCTACTTCGTTCCGCGCTTGGCGAGGAAGGCCTCGACCTCGGCACGGACCTCCGGGGTGTCCAGGCCCCGGACGGTCATCGTGGTGCGCCGGCGCAGCACGTCGTCCGCGGTGTACGCCCACTCGTGGTCGGCCGCGTAGGCGACCTGCGCCCAGACGTCCGGGCCGTCCTCGTGGATCGGCCGGCCGAGCTCCGGGTTCTCGTCGATCATCCGGGCGATGTCGAAGGACAGCGTGCCGTAGTGGCCGGCCAGGTGCTTGGCGACCAGCGGCTCCATCCGCGAGCCCGGCTCGCGGTCGATCAGCAGGCGGTGCGCGACGGCGTTCGGCGCGCCGACGCCCGGCAGCGGCACGGTCGGGGCGATCGGGGAGATGTCCTCGCCGAGCGAGGTGCCGGGCACGTGGGCCAGCTTCTCCAGCACGGTGCGGCCGATGTGGCGGTAGGTGGTCCACTTGCCGCCGGCGACCGACAGCATGCCGCCCTTGCCCTCGGTGACGACCGTCTCGCGCTTGGCGGCGGCGGTGTCGCCCGGGCCGCCGGGCAGCACCCGAAGGCCGGCGAAGGTGTAGGTGATCAGGTCGCGGTCGAGGTGCTCGTCGCGGATCGCGTGCGCGGCCTCGCCGAGGATCTGGTCGACGTCCGCCTCGGTGGCCCGGACGTCCTTCGGGTCGCCGGTGTACTCCTCGTCGGTGGTGCCGAGCAGGACGTGGTCCTCCCACGGGATGGCGAAGGAGACGCGGTACTTGTCGATCGGGATGGTCAGCGCGGCGCGCCACGGGGAGCGGCGCTTGACCACCACGTGGGCGCCCTTGGACAGCCGGATCGACGGCGCGGCGCCGGCGTCCTCCATCCGGCGCAGGTGGTCCACCCACGGGCCGGTGGCGTTCAGCACCAGGCGGGCGTCCACGCCGAACTCGGTGCCGTCCATGCGGTCCTTCAGCTCGGCGCCGGTGACCCGGCCGCCGGTGAAGCGCAGGCCGGTGACCTCGGCGTGGTTGAGCACGACCGCGCCGGCCTCGACGGCGGCGCGCACGGTCATCACCGCGACCCGGGAGTCGTTCATCTGGTGGTCGCCGTAGACGGCCACCGAGCGCAGGCCCTCGGTGCGCAGCGCGGGCACCTGCTGAGCGGCGTGCGCGGCGGTGGAGACCCGGCCCATGCCGTCGCGGAAGGCGGAGAGCGCCGAGTACAGGAACACGCCGGCGCCGAGCTTGGGCGCGCTGTGCGGGCCGCCCTTGTAGACCGGCACGAAGAAGGTCAGCGGGTTGACCAGGTGCGGGGCGACGTCGGTGGAGAGCGCGCGGCGCTCCTTGTGGTTCTCGGCGACCAGCTTCACCGCGCCGGTCTGCAGGTAGCGCAGGCCGCCGTGGACGAGCTTCGAGGAGGCGCTGGAGGTGGCGCCGGCGAAGTCGCCGGCGTCGACCATGGCGACCTTCAGACCGGCCTGGGACGCGGTCCAGGCGACGGCGGTGCCGAGGATTCCGCCTCCGATCACCAGCAGGTCGTAGGTGGCCTTGCCGAGCAGCTCGCGGGTCTCGGCGCGGGAGGCGGTGCGGCCGGCGGTCAGCTCGGCGCCCAGGGTCGGAATGGTTGCCATGGTGTGTGTACGGCGCGCGGGTCGGGCGGCGCCGTTACTCCTCTCGGTGTGCGTACGGCCCCTGCGGAGAGGCCGGGTCGGCCCGGTGCGGCGGGCCGGTGAAACGGGAGCGGGCCGGCCGGGGCGCGTGCCCCGACCGGCGTCGCGGTCAGTCGGTCTCTTCCTCCTCCACCCAGCCCATGGTGCGCTCGACGGCCTTCAGCCACTTCTTGTACTCGCGCTCCCGGGTGGCCTCGTCCATCCGCGGGGTCCACTCGGCGGCGCGGTGCCAGTTGGCCCGCAGGGTGTCGAGGTCGCTCCAGAAGCCGACCGCCAGACCGGCCGCGTAGGCGGCGCCCAGGGCGGTGGTCTCGGCCACGTACGGGCGCTCGACCGGGGCGTCCAGGACGTCGGCGATGTTCTGCATGAGCAGGTTGTTGCTGGTCATGCCGCCGTCGACCTTGAGGGCGGTGAGCTCGACCCCGGAGTCCTTCTGCATGGCGTCGACGACCTCGCGGGTCTGCCAGGCGGTGGCCTCCAGGACGGCCCGGGCCAGGTGGCCCTTGGTGACGTACCGGGTGAGGCCGGCGATCACGCCGCGGGCGTCGGAGCGCCAGTACGGGGCGAACAGGCCGGAGAACGCCGGGACGAAGTAGGCGCCGCCGTTGTCCTCGACCGTGTTGGCCAGGGTCTCGATCTCGGCGGCGGTGGAGATGATGCCGAGCTGGTCGCGCAGCCACTGGACGAGCGAGCCGGTGACGGCGATCGAGCCCTCCAGGGCGTAGACCGGCTTCTGGTCGCCGATCCGGTAGCCGACCGTGGTCAGCAGGCCGTGGTAGGAGTTGACGACCTTCTCGCCGGTGTTGAGCAGCAGGAAGGTGCCGGTGCCGTAGGTGGACTTGGCCTCGCCCTCGTCGAAGCAGGTCTGGCCGAACAGCGCGGCCTGCTGGTCGCCGAGCGCGGCGGCGACCGGCACGCCCGCCAGGTCGCCGACGGCCTCGCCGTACACCTCGGCGGAGGAGCGGATCTCCGGCAGGACGGCCATCGGCACGTCCATCGACTCGGCGATCTTCTCGTCCCACCGCAGGGTGTGCAGGTTCATCAGCATGGTGCGGCTGGCGTTGGTGACGTCCGTGACGTGCTTGCCGCCGTCGACACCGCCGGTGAGGTTCCAGATGACCCAGGTGTCCATGGTGCCGAAGAGGATGTCGCCGGCCTCGGCGCGCTCGCGCAGGCCCTCGACGTTGTCCAGCAGCCAGCGGATCTTCGGGCCGGCGAAGTAGCTGGCCAGCGGCAGGCCGGTCTCGCGGCGGAAGCGGTCCTGGCCGACGTTGCGGCCCAGCTCGCGGCAGAGCGCCTCGGTGCGGGTGTCCTGCCACACCAGCGCGTTGTGCACCGGCTCGCCGGTGTGCCTGTCCCACAGGACGGTGGTCTCGCGCTGGTTGGTGATGCCGACGGCGCGGATGTCGTCCTTGGTCAGGCCGGCCTTCTCCAGCGCACCGCGGACGACCGACTGCACCCGGGTCCAGATCTCGGCGGCGTCGTGCTCGACGTAGCCGGGCTGGGGGAAGATCTGCCGGTGCTCCTGCTGGTCGACGGCGACGATGCGGCCGTCGGCGCCGAAGATGATGCAGCGGCTGGAGGTGGTGCCCTGGTCGATCGCGGCGATGTAGTTGCCAGTGGAGGTCATGAGGGTCCTCGGCTAGAGAAGGTGTGCGGGGGAGGGTGGGCCTGACTCTCAGGTCAGTCCCCGGGTCCGGGCGGGGTGGAAACCCGTTCGGTCAGAACGCGGCGTGGTACAGGCCGCCGGCCAGCAGACCGCCGATGACCGGGCCGGCCACCGGGATCCAGGCGTAGGACCAGTCCGAGCCGCCCTTGTTCGGGATCGGCAGCAGCGAGTGGACGATGCGCGGACCGAGGTCGCGGACCGGGTTGATGGCGTACCCGGTCGGGCCGCCGAGGGACAGACCGATGCCGACGACGGTGAAGGCGACGATCAGGATGCCGGTGCCGGACAGGCCGAGGCCCTTGGTCAGGCCCTGGGTCAGGATGGCCAGGGCGAGCACGAAGGTGCCGATGATCTCGGTGAGCAGGTTCTGGACCGGGTTCCGGATCTCGGGGCCGGTCGAGAAGATGCCGAGGGTGGGCTCCTGGTTGGCCTGGAACTGGCCGAGGTAGGTGAGCCAGACCAGGACGGCGCCGATCATCGCGCCGATCAGCTGGGAGACCAGGTAGAGCGGGACCTTGCTCCAGTCGCCGCTGTCGACGGCGATGGCCAGGGTGACGGCCGGGTTCAGGTGGGCGCCGGACTTCGGGGCCGACATGTAGGCGGCGATCATCACCGCGAAGCCCCAGCCGAAGGTGATCGCCAGCCAGCCGGCGTTCAGGGCCTTCGACTTCTTGAGCGTCACGGCGGCACAGACGCCGCCGCCGAGGAGTATCAGGGCGGCGGTGCCGAGGGTTTCGCCGACGAAGATGTCGCCGTTGGAGAACGCGGACACAAAGACTCCCTTGTCCATATGGCCCGGGGGTGCGGGTGGGGGCAGGGGCCGGGCGACCGCTGGGCGGGTGAGCGCCTTGTGGGATCGATTCGCACGGCCATCGTTCGACAATGTCGACCGTCATGCGGAAGCTTCCTCCCCGGGTCGCCCTCTCGTCAAGGCCGGGTTACGCAGCTGTGACCCTTGTCGTCCCGCGCTACCCGGCGTCACCGGATGGATCATCGGAATTTTGGACAAAACGGTAAGGCGCGGACGGGCATTTCGCCCGTCCGCGCCTCAGCGTGAACGTTCCGTCGGGTGCCGGCGGGCCCTGCGGCCGCCGCTCAGAACCGCCCGGCGCCCAGGTCCCGGGAGATCGCGCGCGCCGCGCTGCGCACCGACGCGACCAGCGAGGGCTTCACGAAGCCGTCCTCGCAGACCCGCTCGACCGCGCCGCTGATGCAGACCGCGCCGACCGGGTTGCGCCGCCGGTCCTGGATCAGTGCGCCGATCGAGGCCACGCCCTCCCAGGTCTCCTCGATCGAGTCCGCCCAGCCCCGCTCGCGGGTCAGCGCCGCCTCGGCGTCCACGTCCGCCGGATCGGTCAGCGTACGCGCGGTGTACGACTCGAACGGGCCCTCGCCCAGCTCGCCGCGGGCCACCGGGTCGTAGGCCACCAGCACCTTGCCCAGCGCGGTCGAGTGCAGCGGCTGCATCGAGCCGACCTCCAGCACCTGCCGGGTGTCGTCCGGCCGGAACACGTGGTGCACGATCAGCACCCCGCGCTGGTGCAGCACCCCCAGGTACACGGTCTCCCCGGCCGCCCTGGCCAGGTCGTCGGCCCACACCAGGGCCCGCGCGCGCAGCTCGTGCACGTCCAGGTAGCTCTGCCCGAGCCGCAGCAGCTCGGCGCCCAGCTGGTACTTGCCGCTCTCCGGGTCCTGCTCCACGAACCCCTCCTGCTGGAGGGTGCGCAGGATGCCGTGCGCGGTGCCCTTGGCCAGGCCCAGCGCCGTCGCGACGTCCGACAGGCCCAGGCGGCGCTCGCCGCCGGCCAGCAGGCGCATGATCGCGGCGGCCCGGGAGAGCGACTGGATCGGGCCGGGCATGGGTACCTCCGCGCTGAGAGGCGGTCGACATTGTCGACCGCAGTGTTGACGGCACGAGTCTGCCAGGCCGTCCCCGTTCCGTGCACCTTCCCCCTCGGTAACCCCGCCCCGGCCCGCCGTCGAGGGCTCGCCGTCACACCCCCGCCCGCCCGGCGGCCGCCACCTGCGCGGCCACCGCCCGGATCCCGGCCGGCCCGACCCGGCAGCAGCCGCCCACCAGCCGCGCCCCCGCCGCCAGCCACCCGGCCACCCTGCGCGCCTCGAAGGTCGGCTCGCCGCACCACGCCCCGGCCGCCGCGTCCCAGCCCTCGCCGCTGTTCGGATACACCACCACCGGCTTGCCGGACACCCGCGCCGCCAGTCCCACCGCCAGGTCCGCGTCCTCGGGCGCGCAGCAGTTCACCCCCACCGCCACCACCTCGTCCGCCTCCGCCGCCAGCGCGAACGCCTCCGCGAGCGGCTGCCCCGCCCGGGTCAGCCCGCCCGCCGCGCCGAACGACAGCCAGGCCGGCACCCCCAGCCCGCGCACCGCCCGCAGCAGCACCCGCGCCTCCGCCACGTCCGGCACCGTCTCCAGCGCCAGCACATCCGGGCCCGCCGCCGCCAGCACCTCCAGCCGCGGCCGGTGGAACGCCTCCAGCTCCGCCGCCGTCAGCCCGTAGCGGCCCCGGTACTCCGACCCGTCCGCCAGCACCGCCCCGTACGGCCCGACCGACGCCGCCACCCACCGGCGCGGCCCCGGCAGCCCGCGCGCCGCCTCCCGCGCCAGCGCCACGCTGCGCGCCAGCAGCCGCGCCGCCCCGTCCCGGCCGATCCCGCGCCGCGCGAAGCCGGCGAAACTCGCCTGGTAGCTCGCGGTGATCGCGACCCGCGCACCCGCCGCGAAGTACGCCCGGTGCGCCGCCACCACCGCCTCCGGCGCGTCCGCCAGCAGCCGCGCCGACCACAGCGCGTCCGCCAGGTCGTGCCCGCCCGCCGCCAGCTGGTCGGACAGCCCGCCGTCCAGCACCAGCGGCCCGGCCGCCAGCGCGGCGGCGAAGTCCGGCACGCCGGGTGCGCCCATCGCGGCCTCCTCGGGGAACGTCCTGGTCACAGCCTAGGAGCAGCGCGGGGGAGCGGCGGGCGGTCCGGGGGGAAATTGATTTGCCGCAGAGTCAAGAGACGGCTACGTTCTGCTCAGTCCGAGAAGGACGCCCCCGACGGCCCGGTGGAGAGGAGCGCGCGCACCGTGGACAGCACCGAGCAGGAATGGCTCGCCGCCTACGACCCGCGCGCCTACACCCCGGTCGCCGTCACCGTCGACGTCGTCGCCCTCACCCTGCGCCACGGCCGCCCGCACGTCCTGCTCGTCGACCGCGCCCTCCCGCCCTACCGGGGCCGCTGGGCACTGCCCGGCGGCTTCCTGCGGGCCGGCGAGGAGAGCCTCGACGAGGCCGCCGCCCGTGAGTTCGCCGAGGAGACCGGGCTGCACGGCACCGCCGGGGCCGAGGCCGCCCTCAGCCGCATCCACCTCGAACAGCTCGGCAGCTACGGCGCACCCGACCGCGACCCGCGGATGCACGTGGTCTCCGTCGCCTACCTCGCCTTCGCCCCGGACCTGCCCGACCCGCAGGCCGGCAGCGACGCGGCCCACGCCGCCTGGCACCCCGTCACCGCCCTCGACCTCCGGCCCACCGGCCGGACCGAGACCGCCGGTGCGCCCGCCGACACCCACGGGGGTGGCGTCGACGGGCGCACCGGCTCCACCGAGCCCACGGACGCCGCAGCCGACGGGACGTCCGGGACGGCCGAGACGCCCGGGACGCCGATCGAGCTCGCCTTCGACCACGCCCGGATCCTCGCCGACGGCCTGGAGCGCGCCCGCGCCAAGATCGAGTACAGCCCGCTGGCCACCGCCTTCCTCCCCCACGACTTCACCATCCCCGAGCTGCGCGCCGTCTACGAGGCCGTCTGGGACGAGAAGCTCCACCCCGGCAACTTCCACCGCAAGGTGCTCTCCGTCCCCGGCTTCGTCGAGAGCACCGGCACCACCACCGACCGTGGCGGCGCGCGCGGCGGCCCCCGCGCCCGCACCTACCACGCCGGCGACGCGCGCCTCCTCCACCCCGCCCTGCTCCGCCCCACCCGCAGCGATCCGCCGCCGACCCCCTGACGTCCGCCGACCCCCTGACCCGGCCCCGCCCGCCCGGACTACCATCCGGCCATGACGACTCACGAGACCGGCACGGTGCGCCACAGGGCCAACTCCCACTGCCACTTCTGCGGTGCCCCCTACCCGCCCGGCACCTCCGCCTGGCCCCGGACCTGCCCGCACTGCACCGAGATCAGCTACCGCAACCCGCTGCCCGTCGTCGTCACGCTCCTCCCCGTCACCGAGGCGTCCGGCACCGCCCCCACCCTCGTGGTCATCCGCCGCACCATCGAACCCGGCTACGGCGAACTCGCCCTCCCCGGCGGATACATCGACTACGGCGAGAGCTGGCAGCAGGCCTGCGTGCGCGAACTGCGCGAGGAGACCGGGATCCTCGCCGACGCCGCCGACATCACCCTGGTCGCCACCGACTCCGACGCCCGCGGCGGCTTCCTCTGCCTCTTCGGCCTGCTCCCCGCCCGTCCGCTCGCCGCCCTCCCGCCCTCCGTCCCCACCGACGAGACCGACGGCTGGCAGCTCGCCACCCCCGAGACCCCGCTCGCCTTCCCCTTCCACACCCGCGTCTCCCGCTCCTGGTTCAACGGCGAGTTCTCCCGCCTCTGACCAGGCAACCCGGGCACCGCCCCACCGGCCGGGCAGACCCTGGCGCACCGGCCTATCACGTGGCAGGGTCTGCACCGACAGCCCCCAACCGGACGTGGGCCCTGCCACAAGCACCCCCGTCCGCCCTCATCACCGGCCGGGAGACCACCACCGTGAGCACCCCATCCCAGGACCAACCGCTCTGGCGCCCCGACCCCGCGCGTGCCGCCGGCACCGGGATCGTGGCCTTCCAGGCCTGGGCCGCCGAGCACCACGGCGCCCCGGCCGCCCCGCTCGCCCCGACCACCGACGACGACCAGGCCGCCGCCCGCTACGCCGCCCTGCACGCCTGGTCGGTCGAGGACCTCGACCGCTTCTGGACCGCCGTCACCCAGTGGTTCGACGTCCGCTTCACCGAGGCCCCCGACGCCGTCCTCGCCGACCCCGCGATGCCCGGCGCCCGCTGGTTCCCCGGCGCCCGCCTCAACTACGCCGAGCACGCCCTGCGCGCCGGCGAGCGGGACGGCTTCGCCGACCGCCCGGCGATCCTCCACCTCGACGAGACCACCGACGAGCCCGCCGTCCTCACCTGGGCCGAACTGCGCCGCCAGGTCGGCTCCCTCGCCGCCGCCCTCCGGGCCCACGGCGTGCGCCCCGGCGACCGGGTCAGCGCCTACCTGCCCAACGTCCCGCAGGCCGCCGTCGCCCTCCTCGCCACCGCCGCCGTCGGCGCCGTCTGGACCAGCTGCGCCCCCGACTTCGGCGCCCGCAGCGTCCTCGACCGCCTCCAGCAGATCGAGCCCGTCGTCCTCTTCGCCGTCGACGGCTACCACTACGGCGGCAAGGACCACGACCGCACGGAGGTCGTCGCCGAGATCCGCCGCGAACTCCCCTCGCTGCGCACCGTCGTGCACGTCCCCCTGCTCGGCGCCCCCGCCCCCGAGGGCGCGCTGACCTGGGACGACCTGACCGCCGCCGACACCGAGCCGGTCTTCGAGCCGGTCCCCTTCGACCACCCGCTCTGGGTCCTCTACTCCTCCGGCACCACCGGCCTGCCCAAGGCCATCGTGCAGAGCCAGGGCGGCATCCTCGTCGAGCACCTCAAGCAGGCCGGCCTCCACCTCGACCTCGGCCCCGACGACCGCTTCCTCTGGTACACCTCCACCGGCTGGATGATGTGGAACTTCCTCCTCGCCGGCCTCCTCGTCGGATCCACGGTCGTCACCTACGACGGCAGCCCCGGCCACCCCGACACCGGCGCCCTGTGGTCCGTCGCCGCCCGCACCCGCGCCACCGTCCTCGGCACCTCCGCGGCCTACGTGATCGCCAGTCGCAAGGCCGAGCTGCACCCCGGCCGCGACCTCGACCTCTCCGCCGTGCGCTGCATCGGCACCACCGGCTCCCCGCTGCCGCCCGACGGCTTCCGCTGGATCTACGACGAGGTGAAGGAGGACGTCTGGCTCGCCTCCGTCAGCGGCGGCACCGACGTCTGCTCCTGCTTCGTCGGCGGCGTCCCCACCCTCCCCGTCCACCTCGGCGAGATCCAGGCCCCCTGCCTCGGCGCCGCCGTCGAGTCCTGGGACGTCCAGGGCCGGCCGCTCACCGACGAGGTCGGCGAACTCGTCGTCACCAAGCCCATCCCGTCCATGCCCACCGGCTTCTGGAACGACCCCGAGGGCACCCGCTACCACGACAGCTACTTCGACACCTACCCCGGTGTCTGGCGCCACGGCGACTGGATCACCGTCACCTCCCGCGGCACCGTCGTCATCCACGGCCGCTCGGACTCCACCCTCAACCGCCAGGGCGTGCGGATGGGCTCCTCCGACATCTACGAGGTCGTCGAACGCCTCCCCGAGATCGCCGAGTCCCTGGTCATCGGCCTGGAGGAGCCCGACGGCGGCTACTGGATGCCGCTCTTCGTCGTCCTCGCCCCCGGCGCCGAGCTCGACAAGGACCTCATCGGCCGCATCCGCACCTCGCTGCGCACCGAGCTCTCCCCGCGCCACGTCCCCGACGAGGTCATCGCCGTCCGCGGCCTGCCGCACACCCTGACCGGCAAGCGCATCGAGGTCCCGGTCAAGCGCCTGCTCTCCGGCACCCCGCTCGACCAGGCCGTCAACCCCGGCTCCGTCGACAACCTCGACCACCTGCGCTGGTTCGAGCAGCTCCGCCGCGACCGCGCCGCCCGGTAGCCCACCGGTAGCCGACCGCACCCGGCCCGGACACACCGGAGGGGCCCTTCCACAGCCACAGTGGAAGGGCCCCTCCGGGCGTTCCGGTACCGCCCTGTACAGCTCTACGGATGCGGCGGCTACTCGCCCGACAGCACCTGCTGCGCGGCGGCCCGCGCCTCGTCGGCGCTGTCCGCCGACCGCGCCGCCTCGGCGGCCCGACGGCACTGCGCCAGGGTGTACTTGGCCAGCGCGGTCCGCACGTAGGGGATCGACGCCGCGCCCATCGACAGGCTGGTGACACCGAGACCGGTCAGCACCACGGCGAGCAGCGGGTCCGAGGCGGCCTCGCCACAGACGCCGCAGCTCTTGCCCTCGGCCTGCGCGGCCTCGGCCGCGGCGGCGATCAGGTCCAGCAGCGCCGGCTGCCACGGGTCCTGAAGCCGGGCCAGCGCACCGACCTGCCGGTCGGCGGCGAAGGCGTACTGCGCGAGGTCGTTGGTGCCCAGCGACAGGAACTCGACCTCCTGGAGGATCGAGCGCGCCCGCAGCGCGGCCGACGGGATCTCCACCATCGCACCGAACTTGGCGTTCAGCCCGGCTTCGCGACACGCCTCGGCGAACTCCTTGGCGTCCTTGCGGTCGGCCACCATCGGGGCCATCACCTCAAGGTGCACCGGCAGGCCCTCGGCGGCCTTCGCCAGCGCCCGCAGCTGGGTGCGCAGCACCTCCGGGTGCTCCAGCAGGGTGCGCAGCCCGCGCACGCCCAGCGCCGGGTTGGGCTCGTCGGCCGGGGTCAGGAAGTCCAGCGGCTTGTCCGCGCCCGCGTCGAGCACCCGGACGACGACCCGGTTCTCCGGGAACGCCTCCAGGACCTTGCGGTACGCCTCGACCTGCTTCTCCTCGCTGGGCGCCTTGGCCGAGTCGTCCAGGAACAGGAACTCGGTGCGGAAGAGCCCGACGCCCTCGGCGCCCGCCTCCAGCGCGGCCGGCAGGTCGCCCGGGCCGCCGACGTTGGCCAGCAGCGGCACCTTGTGCCCGTCCGAGGTCGCACCCGGGCCGGAGGAGGCGGCGAGCGCCGCCTTGCGCTCGGCGGCGATCCGGCGCAGCTCCTCCTTCTTCTCCTCGCCCGGCTCGACCAGCACGTCACCGGAGCTGCCGTCCACCGCGACGACGGTGCCCTCGGCGACCTCGGTCGCCCCCGGCAGCGCGACCACGGCCGGCACGCCCATGGCCCGCGCCAGGATGGCGCTGTGGCTGGTCGGCCCGCCCTCCTCGGTCACGAAGCCGAGCACCAGCGTGGGGTCCAGCAGCGCGGTGTCGGCCGGCGCGAGGTCCCGGGCGAACAGCACGTACGGCTCGTCGCTGTCCGGCACACCCGGCATCGGGACACCCAGCAGCCGCGCGACGATGCGGTTCCGCACGTCGTCCAGGTCGGCCACCCGGCCCGCGAGGTACTCCCCGGCGGAGGCGAGCAGCGCCCGGTAGGCGGCGAAGGCGTCGTAGACGCCGCGCTCGGCACTGCTGCCGACCGCGATCCGGCGGGCGACGTCGGCCATCAGCTCGGGGTCCTGCGCCATCAGCGCCTGGGCCTCCAGCACGGCCTGGGCCTCGCCGCCGGCCAGGTTGCCGCGGGCGGTCAGGTCCGCGGCAACCGCCTCGACGGCAGCCTGGGCGCGGGCCTGCTCACGCGGAGCGTCCTCGGTGGGGATCTGGGCGGCCGGGGGCTCCAGCACCGCCGTCCCCATGTGCCGTACCTGGCCGATCGCGACCCCGTGGCTGACACCCACGCCGCGCAGCGTCTTCTCCATATCTGTCTCCGTGAGAGAGGCGGCCCCGCCGGGTACCGCTGTGTGCCGGGCCGCCCCGACCGGAGCGGCGGGGCGGGTGTGTCGGGAAGGAAGGGGGAGAGGTCAGCTCCAGTCGAACAGGGCGTCGCCGACGGCGACCTCCCCGCTCTCCAGGACCCCGCCCAGCGCGTCGGCGGAGGCCTCCAGCGCGACGATCGGCGAGATGGGCGACTTGCCGGCGGCCTCGACGGCGGCCGGGTCCCACTTGATGACGGCCTGGCCGCGGGTAACGGTGTCGCCCTTGCTGACGAGCAGTTCGAAGCCCTCACCGTTCAGCTGGACGGTGTCGATGCCCAGGTGGGTCAGAACGCCGTGTCCGTCCGCGTCGACGACGACGAACGCGTGCGGGTGCATGGACACGACCACGCCGTCCACCGGAGCGACCGCCTCGGTCTGCTCGCGCACGGGGTCGATCGCGGTGCCGGGGCCGACCATCGCACCCGAGAAGACGGGGTCCGGCACGCCGGCGAGCCCGACGACCTTGCCGGTCAGCGGCGACGTCACAGTGGTCATGGTTGAGCCTCCCAAGTGCGCAGTACAGGCGAGCGGCCGCGAACGCGGCAGGGCGATCGACTGAAGCCTAAATCATGTCAACTTCGGACATCTGCTGACATTCCCGGGCAGTCGGCCCATACCGCCTGCCCTCACCGGCCGGCCATCTCGCCGACCGCTAGTGGTCTAGTCCTCTTGGCCGATGCGCCGCACTCTACAGGCATCTTGGCGAATCGGGACCATTGCTGTATATGCTCGCGAGAGCAACAAATCACACGTCCGGGCGGGTGGCCCCCGGCGTGGCTCGATTCGCGCTCCGGCCGGGGACCCGCTATGGTTGGTCGAGTCGCCGCGAGTCGGCGGTTAACACCAGATTTCGGAAGCGAAAAGCACCGGTTAAGCACCGGGAAACGGATCTGGTAAGCTCGAAACACGAAAGAACGAAGCGCCCGGAGGGCCGGTGTGAAAGCCGCCTGATGGAAGCGTCCGTTCCTTGAGAACTCAACAGCGTGCCAAAAGTCA
>NZ_JBEOWI010000038.1:0-95245 GCF_040296005.1 Kitasatospora sp. NPDC002551
CCACCCGCGCCTCGAACACCTCGTGCACGACCCGCGGATCCGCCGCGACGGACCCCTCACCACCCGCCGCCAGCAACCACTCCCGCTCACCGGCGCCGAGCATGCCGAGCCGGGCGACCGGACGGCCGGGCTCGGCGACGGCGGACTCCAGGAGCCGTACGAAGTGCCCGGCCATCCGCTCGACGGTGGCCTCGTCGAACAGGGCGGTGGCATAGACCAGCTGGGCCCGGAAGCCGTCCTGTCCCGCGTCGTCGACCTGGAGCTCCAGGTCGCACTTGGCGATGCGGCTGGTCATCGGGTGGGGGACGACGTCGAGGTCCGCCAGCCTCAGGCCGCCGTCGCCGCGCTGGTGCATGGTGAGGGCCACCTGGTACAGCGGCGTGCGCGACATGTCGCGCTCCGGCCGCAGCTCGTCGACGAGCTGGGCGAAGGGCACCGCCTGGTGGTCGTAGGCGTCGGCGAGGGCGGCCCGGTTGAGCGCCACCAGGTCGTCGAACCCGGTGTCCTCCTGCCAGCGGCCGCGCATCACCAGGCTGTTGACGCAGTAGCCGATCATGTCCTGCAGCTGCGGGTGGACGCGGCCCGAGACGGTCGTGCCGACCGGGACGTCGCGCAGACCGGTGTAGCGGGACACCAGGAGCTGGAACGCCGAGAGCAGCACGACGAACGGGGTGGTCCCGTGGCGGCGCGCGATGTCCCGGACGGCGGCGGACAGTTCGGCGGAGACCGGGAAGGAGACGTCGCCGCCCGCGGAGCTGCGGAAGGCCGGGCGCGGCCGGTCGGCGGGCAGGTCGGTCGACGGCAGGCCGGCGAGCCGCTCGCGCCAGTACGCCAGGTGCCGCTCCAGCGCGTCGCCGGAGAGCTCCGCGCGCTGCCAGGCCGCGTAGTCGGCGTACTGGACCGGGAGGGCGGGCAGCGGGGAGGGCCGGCCCTCGCGGAACGCCTCGTAGAGGGCGGCGAGTTCGCCGCCGAGCACGCCGGTGGACCAGGCGTCGAAGGCGATGTGGTGGAAGACCACGGTGAGGATGTGCTCGTCGGGGCCGGTGCGGATCAGCCGCGCCCGCGCGGGCCACTGCCGCTCGACGTCGAAGGGGGTGACGGCCTCCTCGGCGAGGATCCGGTCCGCCGCGGCGCCGGTGGCCTCGACGAGCGGCAGCTCCGGCTCGGCGGCCGCGTCGTCGACGAGTTGCACGGGCTCCGCGCCGGCCAGCGCGTACCGGGTGCGCAGGACCTCGTGCCGGGCGGTCAGTTCGGTCCAGGCCCGGCGCAGCGCGGCGACGTCGAGCGCGCCGCGCAGCCGGAAGGCGAACGGCACCAGGTACTCGGGGCTGCCCGGTTCGAGCCGGTTGAGGAACCACATCTGCCGCTGCCCGTGCGACAGCACCAGCGGGGCGGTCCGGTCCGCGGGACCGATGCCCGGCCGGCCTCCGCGCGGTGCCGCCCCGCTGAGCCGGCGGCGGAGGAGCTCTTCCCGAAGGGCGTCGACGGCAGCGCCGTCCCTGTTGTTACCGGCGCTCATCTCAGCTGCTCCTCTGCCACCGCTACTGCGTAGCCGACTTGATGTGGGACCTTGCTCGCTTTTCCTCGACCGGCCTCCGGCGGCCGGGAATTCAGTGCGCGGGCTGCTGCTCCATGCGCCGGCGCAGGCTCAGCGGACGCATGTCGGTCCACACCTCGCCGATGTGCTCCAGGCAGGCGGCACGGGTTCCCGTGGTGCCCTCGGCACGCCACCCGGCGGGCAGCTCCCGGTCGGCCCACCAGACGGAGTACTGCTCCTCGTCGTTGACCACGACCAGGTAGATCTCGGCGTCGTCCCGCTCTTCAGCCATCAGAAGTCCTCACATGAGAGACGGAGTTCGGATTCTCGGATGCTCGTCGATCAACGTCTGAAGCTTTCTCGACCGCCCGATACTTCGCCTATACCGGAGCTATGCGGGCGTCCACGGGCGCGCCCCGGCCGGTGTGCGGACGCGCGAAGCGCCCCGCCCCGGGAGCCGGCGGATGCCTGACTCCCGGGACGGGGCGCTTCGGTGGTGCGGTACGCCCCGCCTACGACACGGGGGAATGGTGGGCGGGGCGTACCGGCTCAAGGGTGGGCGCCGCGGACTCCTGCGCCGCCGGGCGGTGCCGGCCGCGCCCGGAGGCCGACCAGGCGCGGTCGCCCAGCAGGGCCATCGCCGCGGGCAGCAGCACGCCGCGCACGACGGTGGCGTCGATGAGGATGGCCACGGCCATGCCGACGCCCATCATCTTGTACTCGATGGCGGTCAGGCTCACGAACACCGTGAACACGGCGGTCATGATGGCGGCGGCGCTGGTGACCACGCCGGCGCTGCTGCCGATGCCGCCGATGATCGCGTTCTTCGAGCTGGCGCCCTTCGCCCAGCGCTCCCTGATCCGGCTGAGGATGAAGATGTGGTAGTCCATGCTCAGGCCGAACAGGATCACGAACATGAACAGCGGCAGCCAGGCGACCACACCGCCGTACGAGGTGAAGCCGAGCGGCGAGGCCAGGTTGCCGTCCTGGAAGACCCAGGTGAGCACGCCGTAGGCCGCGCCGATCGAGAGCAGGTTGAGCAGGATCGACACCAGCGGGATGGCCCAGGAGCGGAAGGCGACCAGCAGGAGCACGAAGGCCAGGGCGAGGATGAAGGCGAAGACCGCGATGGTCCGCCCGTTCAGCCGCTGGGCGAAGTCGTACGGCTGCGCCGTCTTGCCGCCGACCGCGTAGTCGACGCCCTGCACCGCGCCGACGGTGGCGGGGAGCACGGTGTCCCTGAGCTTCTCCAGCGACCGGTTGGAGGTGTCGTCGGTGCCCTTGCCGACCAGCGGCACCCGCACCACCATCGCGTCGCCGATCGGCACCGCGGTGATCGGCTCGGCGATGCCGCTGCCGGGGGTGGCGGCCTGCTTGTGCAGGGCGCCGACCGCCTCGCGCAGGGCGGGGGTGTCGACCTTCCCGCCGGAGCGGTCGGCGATCGCGACCCGGGCGGGGCTCGCCGAACCGGGGAACGCCTCGTTCATGCGCACCGCGGCGTCCACGGGGGCGACGCTGCGCGGCAGGCTGTCGGTGGTGGCCGGGTCCTGCAGGTGCATGCCGAGCGCGGGCAGGGCCATGACGAGCAGGACGAGCGTGGCGATGCCACCGGTCAGCGCGGGGCGCCGCACGACGCCGCGGGCGATGGACGACCAGGTGCGCGACTCGCGGGCCGCGGTCCGGCGCCGGCCCAGCCACGGGATGCGGGCCTTGTCGACGCGGTGGCCCAGGGCGGCCAGCAGCGCCGGCAGCACCGTCACGGAGCCGACCACCGTCAGGCCGACGACCACCACGGTGCCGGCCGTCAGGCCCTTGAAGACGTCGAGCCCGGTGAACAGCAGGCCGCACACGCAGACCATCACGGTGAGCCCGGAGACCACCACGGCGTGGCCGGAGGTGCGGGCCGCGATCGCGAGCGCCGTGCGGGTGTCGTGTCCGGCGAGCCGCTCCTCGCGCTCCCGGCGCAGGTAGAACAGCGAGTAGTCGATGCCCACGGCCATGCCGATGAGCAGCACGATGGAGGAGGCGGCGCTGTTGACCGGCACCACCTTGCCGATGGTCTGCAGGAGGCCGAAGGTGGCGATGACCGCCGTCGCCGACAGCAGCAGCGGGATGCCCGCGGCGATCAGCGAACCGAAGACCACGAGCAGGATCACCAGGGTCAGCGGCAGCGAGGTGACCTCGGAGCGCTTGAAGTCGTCCTTGATCGCGTCGTCCACGACGGCGTTGAGGCTGCGGTCGCCCGCCTGCACGATCCGCAGCTGCGGATGGGTGTCCTGGGCCTTCTTCACGAGGTCGAGGACCGCGCGGTAGTTCTGCTTGCGGTTCTCCAGGGGGCCGGCGAGCTCGAAGGTGACGAGGCCGGAGCGGCCGTCCTGGGAGATCCAGCGTCCGCCGTCGGCGCCCAGCGGCGAACCGATGTCGGCCACCGCCTCTCCGGTGCCCTGCAGCGCCGTCACCAGGCTCTGCGCGGCCTCCTTGAGCTCGGGGCTGGACAGGAACGCGGGGCCGCCGGCCTCGCGGGCCTGGATCAGGACGTTCTCGCGGATGGAGTCGCCGGCGTCCTCGGCGCGCACGATCCGCTGGGCCTTCCCGGCGTCGCCCGGGTCGGTGGAGCGGGCGTCGCGCCCGCTGATCAACGAGCTGGAGAGGACGGCGACGATCACGAGGGCCAGCCAGCCGGTGATCGCCAGCGTCCGGTGGCGGACCGACCAGCCGACGACGGATTCCACGACGCCGCCCTTGGCGGCCGTCACGTCCGGTGTCCCGCCGCCGGAAGGCGCGGCATCCGGCTTGCCTTTGCGCAGCATGAACTGCTCTCCTTGAGATGGAGGTGCTTGTCCAGGGAAAACTCGCCTGTCGGCGAGGGAGATGCCTTCCGAAACCGGGGCCGCCGAGTTGCCGCTCGGCGGCCCCGCTCGATGTGTCGCGTGGTGCGCGAAGGCGACGCGCGCCCGCCTCCTACTCGACTTCCTTGAGGATCCGCTCCAGCGACTCCAGCCGCCCGCGCATCTCGGAGAGTTCTCGCTCGGTGTCCTGCTGGACCGCGACGGCCGTCTCGGCCAGCTTGCGGTACTCCCCTTCGCGGGCCAGCGCCGCCTTGGCGCGGTAGGTGGCACCGAACTGCCAGATGAGCACCGCGAGCACCACGGTGACCAGGAGGAAGAGGCCCAGCGCCCCGATGATCTCCGTCCAGTCGGACCCGTTCATCGGTCCCCCCCCTTCTCCTCGCGCCCCGGCGCCGCGTCGGCACTGGTCAGCGTCGGCATCACGGCCGCGATCGACTCCGGCGTCAGGTGCACCGCGAAGGGTGTCACCTCGTAGAACTTCATCGCTTTCCCATCGGGTGAGATCTCCAGCTGCGCCGACACGAGCCCGGCCGTCTCCAGCTTCTTCAGGTGGACCTGGAGCAGCGCGCGGCTGATCCCCATGTCCCGAGCCAACTGGCTCACGTACTTGCGCCCCCCGGCCAGCACCGCGACGACCCGAAGGCGGTGCGGGTTGGCCAGGGTCGCCAACATCAGCACCAGCTCATCACCGGTTGGCAGTGGCGTCTTCATCGCAACACCCAGCACATGCAAAGGAACGTTAGCAGGTACTCATTTCTCTTGTCATCTGCCAATGCAGAAGGGGCCCGGCCGAGACGGCCGGGCCCCTTCCTCAGTGCTGACCGGGCATCAGGAGCAGCGCCACACAGCGGGGAACCTGGGGTAGGTGGTGCCGGCCGGAGCGTTCGCTCCGCCCAGCGTCCCGCCGTCGTTGAGGGCGTACACCTGGCCGTCGCCGGCGACCGTGGCCGCCGTGGCGGTGCCCTGCCACAGCGTGGTCGAGCGGGACCTGCCGGAGGTGCCGAGGATCAGGCCGGTGCTGTTGACGTCCGAGGTCCCGTAGCTGTCGGTCAGCCGCGCGGCCTGGCCGGAGGCGCCCCACACGACGCCGAACCGGCTGAAGTCCGCGGCCTGGCCGTCGCCCGACACGACGCCGTTGGAGATCGCCGAGATGGTGGCGTTCACCGCCCCGGACGGAATCGGCAGCGCCCGCGCGACACCGGCCTTCCAGAGGTAGGGGCGGGTGGTCCCCTTGATGTCGTCGACGGCCGTGACCGCGACCGTGCCGTCCGTGTCGACACCCTCGACCCGGCTGCCGACCGGGAACCCGGACGGCCGGACCGCGGGCCCGGTGCTGCCGGCGGGCCAGTGGAAGACGACCCGGTGGTTGGGGTCATCGGCGTAGCCGTCGCCGTAGATGTCGCCGTTCGCCGTGACCACCCGCGCCACGACGTCGTAGGCCCCCGCGGGCAGCGGCAGCAGTTCCAGCCGCCCGTTGCGGGAGCGGATCGGGAAGTCCTTCCCGGTCGGCCAGCCGTCGTCGGAGCCGGTGAGCTGCCAGGCGTAGCCGACCGCGACGCCGGAGGCGTTCACGTCGAAGACGCCGAGCGTGGTGTCGGCGCCGGTCACGACTCCCAGGTCGGTGACGGTGCCGCCCGACCAGATCGCCGCGTGCGGCTGGGTCCCGCCGGAGACCGGGTACTCGATCCGCCCGGCGTAGACGTCCGTACCGGCCATCGCGGTGACCACGCCCGCGGTGGCGCCGGCCGGGACGGGCAGCTGGCTGGGCCGGTAGGTGCAGGCCGCCGGCGCGGCCTGGGCCACCGGGGCGAGGCCGCCGAGGCCGGTGGCGGCCATGACGGCGGCGGCCGTCAGGGCGAAGCGCTGTGTGCGGTTCATGGCTTCCTTCCGAAGAGGGGTTACCGGCCTCCCAGCCTCCGAGCCCGCCCTATATTCCGTCTCTGCCGCCCTCCGCCCCGCCGCCGCACCCGCGGGCCCTATAGGGCAGGTATAGGTCCCGCTCCCACCCTGGACGGGTTCCGGCTCCGCCCGCTCCCGCAGCGCCTCGTGGGGGCACCCGCCCGATCCGTCGCCCACCTCGCCCACCGTGAAGGCCCGGCGGCCCCGCCCGACGGCCCCTTCGCCCGGAAGGAAGCGCCCGTGTCCGCAACCGATCCGCTGCCCGGACTCCTGATCGCCGTTCCGACCGTGATCGTCGCCTGCCGGGCCGGCGCCGCCCTCGCCCGCCGCGTCGGACAGCCGCCCGTCGTGGGGGAGATCGCCACGGGCATCCTGCTCGGCCCCTCGCTGCTCGGCCAGCTGTGGCCCGAGGCGCAGCGGCTGCTGATCCCCCCGCAGTCCATCCCGTACACCGGGGTGCTCGGCCAGCTCGGCCTGCTGGTCTTCATGTTCCTCATCGGCCTGGAACTGGAGCTGGGGACGCTGCGCGGCCTCGGCCGGACGGCCCTGGCCGTCAGCCAGGCCGGGATCCTCCTGCCGCTGGCCCTCGGGGCGACGCTCGCGCTCGGCATGTACGGCCCGCTCGCCCCCGACGGCGTCGGACGGCTGCCGTTCGTCCTGTTCATCGCCGTGGCCCTGAGCATCACGGCCTTCCCGGTGCTGGCCCGGATCCTCACCGACCGGGGCATCTACCACTCGCCGCTGGGCGCCCTCGCGATGGCCTGCGCGGCCGTCAACGACGCCATGGCCTGGTGTCTGCTCGCGATCGTGGTGACCGTCACCCACAGCGGCTCCGCCTTCGAGCCGGTGCTCACCGCCCTGATGTCGGCGGGCTTCATCGCGCTCATGCTGTACGCGGTACGGCCGCTGCTCGACCGGCTGGCCCGGCGGGCCGCCCTCACCGCGGGACCGCGGACGGCCGGGGCCGACGGGGACCCGGCCGAGGGCGGGCGGGACAACCTCGTCCTGCTCGCGCTGTTCGCGGGCCTGTGCCTGTCCTCGCTGGCCACCGACCGCATCGGCCTGCACGCCCTGTTCGGCGCGTTCGCCCTCGGGATGGTCATGCCGCGCACGTCACCGGAGATCCACCGCGCCGCCTCCCGGCTGCGCACCGTCGTGGTGCCGCTGCTGCTGCCCCTCTTCTTCGCGCACACGGGGCTGCGCACGGACATCGGCATGCTGGGGTCGGACCCGGCGCTGTGGCTGTGGGCCCTCGCGGTCTTCGCCGTCGCGGTGCTCGGCAAGTGGGGCGGCAGCGCCGCGGCGGCGCGCGCCTGCGGACAGAGCTGGCGCAGCTCGCTCTCGGTCGGCGCGCTGATGAACTGCCGCGGACTGACCGAGCTCGTCATCCTCAACATCGGACTCGAACTGGGCGTCATCGGCCAGGACCTGTTCACCATGCTGGTGCTGATGGCCCTCGTCACCACGGCCCTCACCTCCCCGGCGCTCAACCGGCTGCGCGGCGCGGGCGACGGAACGGAGCCCTCCCCGGCACCGGGGGCGGGCTCCGGGAACCCGAGACTGGAGGTCGGGAGCCAGGGTCCGCCCTCCGGCGCCCGGCGGGCCGGGGTCTGAGGCCCGGGGTCTGTCTCCTGGATTTTGTCGGATCAGCCCCGGCAAGGATCCGAGAGACAGACCCTTACGGTCCGGGCGGCGGTTCCTCGTCCTTCGACGCGGGCTCCGCCGCCCCCTGCTCCTCGTCGGACCGCACGGCGGCCAGTATCGTCTCGACGTCCACGTCCAGCTCGAACTCCACCAGCTCGAAGTACCGCAGCGCCCTCCCGTCCTCGGACAGGTCCAGGCTCCCCTCCACCAGGCCGACCTTCTCCAACCGGTCCAGATGCATGTACAACAGCGGGCGGGACATCCCCAGACGGCGGGCCAGCTCGCTGATGTACATCCGCCGTTCCGCGAGTGCGGCGATGATTCTGAGCCTCTGCGGATGCCCCACCGCAGCCAGTAAGGCTAAGAATTCGATGCTGGACATGGCCCACGCCCCCCTGAATCCGTGGTCTACCGTCCGTCGAGGCTTACCACGCTCCGTGCCGATGTCAAACGATCTGCGCGACTCGCCTCCGGTTACCGCCCCGGGCGCCCCGGACGGGGGCGCCGGCCCTCCCGGCGGGCGGGACGGTCAGCCCGCCGCGAGCACCAGCGGCAGGACCTCTCCGGCCCCCGCCCGCCGCAGCAGGCGGGCGGCCACCGCGAGGGTCCAGCCGGAGTCGGTGCTGTCGTCCACGAGCAGGACCGGCCCCGGGTCGCCGGCCAGCGCGGCGGCGAGTTCCCCGGGGACGGTGAGAGCGGCGGCCAGCGCCCGCAGCCGCTGGGCGGAGTTGCTGCGCGGCGCCACGTGGGCACCGCCCGGGCCGGTGTACGCGAGCTCCCCCAGGTACGGGATGCGCCCGATGCCCGCGACCCCCTGCGCGAGCGAGGAGACCAGCCGGGGGCGGGACAGGGACGGTACGGCGACCACCCCGACCGGCCGGGCCGGGGCCTGCGGTCCGCCCGCCAGCCAGCCGCCCGGGGAACGCGCCCAGTCGGCGAGGACCGTCACGACCGCCTTCAGCACGTCCTCGGGGACGGGCCCGTCCGGCGCCTGCTCGGACAGCAGCGGGCGCAGCCGGTTGCCCCAGCCGATGTCGGAGAGCCGGCCCAGCGCCCGGCCGGGCGAGCACTGCTCCTGGGCCGGGATGCGCCCCTTGAGGTCGACGCCCAGCGCCGGCATGCCGGTCGGCCACATCCGGCGCGGCTCGATCTCCAGCCCGGGACGGCCGAGCTCCTTCGTCGCCCCCGCCACGGTCTCGGTGGAGACGGTGGCGCTGGCCCAGGCGCCCGCGCAGTTGTCGCAGCGGCCGCACGGCACGGCCTCCTCGTCGTCCAGCTGGCGCCGCAGGAACTCCATCCGGCAGCCGGTGGTGGTGACGTAGGAGCGCATCGCCTCCTGCTCGGCCGCGCGCTGCCGGGCCACCCGCGCGTACCGCTCCGCGTCGTACGCCCAGTCGGCGCCCGTGGACGTCCAGCCGCCCTTCACCCGCCGCACGGCGCCGTCCACGTCCAGCACCTTCAGCATCGTCTCCAGCCGGCTGCGGCGCAGGTCCACCGAGGTCTCCAGGGCCGGCACGGACAGCGGCCGCCCCGCCTCGGCGAGGACCGCGAGGGTCTGGCGCACCTGGGCCTCCGGCGGGAAGGCGGTCTCGGCGAAGTACCGCCAGATCGCCTCGTCCTCACGGCCCGGCAGCAGCAGCACCTCCGCGTGCTCCACACCGCGGCCGGCGCGGCCCACCTGCTGGTAATAGGCGATCGGGGAGGACGGCGACCCGAGGTGGACCACGAAGCCGAGGTCGGGCTTGTCGAAGCCCATGCCCAGCGCGGAGGTGGCCACCAGGGCCTTGACCCGGTTGTGCAGCAGGTCGTCCTCGGCCTGCTGGCGGTCGGCGTTCTCGGTCCGGCCCGTGTACGAGGAGACCACCAGGCCGCGCTGGCGCAGGAACGCCGTCGCCTCCTCGGCCGCGGCCACGGTGAGCGTGTAGACGATCCCGGAGCCCGGGAGCTCGTCCAGGTGCTCCGCCAGCCAGGCCATCCGGTGCGCGGCGTCCGGCAGCCGCACCACGCCCAGCCGCAGGCTCTCCCGCTCCAGGGGGCCGCGCAGCACCAGGGCCTCGCCGCCGCCGGTGCCCAGCTGCTCGGCCACGTCCGCGGTGACCCGGGCGTTGGCGGTCGCCGTGGTGGCCAGCACCGGCACCCCCGGGGCGAGCTCGGCCAGCATCGCCCGCAGCCTGCGGTAGTCGGGGCGGAAGTCGTGCCCCCAGTCGGAGATGCAGTGGGCCTCGTCCACCACCAGCAGGCCGGTGGTGGCCGCCAGCTTGGGCAGCATCTGCTCGCGGAAGTCGACGGAGTTGAGGCGCTCGGGACTGACCAGGAGCACGTCGACGTCGCCGCGCTCGACCTCGGCGTGGATCGTCTCCCACTCCTCCGGGTTCGCCGAGTTGATGGTGCGCGCGTGGATGCCGGCACGCGAGGCCGCGTCGACCTGGTTGCGCATCAGCGCCAGCAGCGGCGAGACGATCACCGTCGGGCCGGAGCCGCGCCGGCGCAGCAGGGCGGTGGCCACGAAGTACACCGCCGACTTGCCCCAGCCGGTGCGCTGCACCACCAGCGCGCGGCGGCGCTCCCTGACCAGCGCCGCCACCGCCTGCCACTGGTCCTCCCGGAGCCGCGCCGTCCCCGTCGGATCACCGACCAGCTCGGCGAGGACGGCATCGGCTTCGGTGCGCAGCTCCAGATCGTTCATGCCCCCATGCAACCCGACGGCGGGGACAATCCGCCACCTCGGCCCGGACCGCCGGGCCGGCGGGGGCCCGCGGGCGGCCGGGAAGCGGTCCGGCCCACCCGAACGGAGCAGTCGCCGGGCGCCGGCCGGAGAGTGTTGCGCCCGGTGAATAATTCCGGCAGAACATGGGCTTTCGGGCGGCGTTCATCATTTCATCGTTGCCGCTCCACCCCATCTGCCCTGAGAATTGGACCGTACCCGGAGCCTGGTCCTGCGGACCGTTCCTCCGGCGTACGCAGACACCCGCGCGCCCGTGGGTCGGAAGGAGGGTCGTGATCAGCGGCAACGACCGAGGTCAGTATCCCCCCGTCCGGAGTTCGGCCCCCAGACGGGAGCTCGGCCTGGAGACCTGGGCGGCCTCGGGGATCCCGCTGCTCCGCGACCCCCGCGAACTCGTCCTGGACCTGCACCGGCGCCACCTGCCGCAGCCCGGCACCGTGGTGGTCGCCGTCCTGGACGCGCTGCACCGGGTCACCGCCTCGGCCTCGTTCGCGCCCTGGCCGCACGACACGGACGGCTGGCAGCACCGCAACGCGGTCCTCACCCAGCTGCGCCAGGTCACCCCGCACGACCTGCGGCTGCCCGCCCCGAAACGGACGGCCGTCCTGCTGCGCTGCCGCGAGGGCGCGGCCGGCTGGACGGACCAGGACGGCGCCTGGATGTGGGCCCTGCGGGACGCGGCGAGCCTGCACGGGCTGCGCTGCGGGGCGTACGTCGCCCTGACCCCGGCCGGCTGGCAGGTCCTCGGCGACGGGCGCGGCGGGCGCAATCCGCACGCGGGTTCGTGGGCGGACGGGCCGGTCCACACCGTGACGGAGCTGCCGCCGCGCACGGCGCTGGAGCCCCCGCGCGGCCAGCGCCCGCAGCGCGGCGAGCGGTCACCGCGCTCCCGCCAGTCCGAGCGCGCCTGGCCCGCCCGGGTCGCGGCGATCGGCCCGGCCCGGCGCACCGGCACCCGCTGACCGGCCGGCCGCTCCCGGGCGCCGGCGGGCGGCGGGAACGCCGCGGCCCGGCACCGCGGGGGGTACCGGGCCGGGACGGTTCTCAGGCGGGCAGCTTGCGGGGGGCCGGGGCGGCGAGCGGCGCACCGGCGGCGGCCGGGTCGGTTCCGCCGCAGACCACCAGCAGCGACTCCGCGTGCCGCAGCGCCTTGGTGTACACCGCCGCGGCGGTGTCGGCCGGGCCGCCGTTGACGACCAGCACGACCACCGGCCGGCGGGCCGGGCGGGTCAGCCCGGCGTCGGCGTAGAACACGTCGCCGCCCTCGGCGAGCTGCGCCCAGTAGCGCTCCTCGCCGAAGGAGAGCTCGTGCTGCTGCCACGGGTGCGCCGCGCCGACCGTCAGCACCAGGACGGCACCGGGGTCGCGGCCGGCCTCCAGCAGCAGGTCGACGGTCTCGTCCGCGCGGTCCAGCGCCTCCGCCTCCGCGGCGGGGACGTGCCGGACCTCGACCTGCGCCGGGCGGGGCGCGGGCCGCGGAGGGCTGGGCTTGGGAATCGGGTTCGGGCGCGGCGAAGGCCCCGGACGGTCCGTACGCGCGGCCGCCGCACGCGGCGGTGCCGGCCGCGGCGGCGCGGGGCGGGGGCCCGGCACCGGCGCCGGCGTGACGCCGGTGGCCGACGGTACGGCGGCGGTCGCGCCGGTGGCCGGCGCGCGGAGGGCTTGTGCGTCCGACTCGCGGGGGCTGGGAACGCCGGGGCCCGGGAGGCTCTCTTTGATCTCCGGCTCCTCGGGGAAGACAGGCATACCCGGATATCTATCAAATGCCGGTCGAACGCGCACGGGCGCCCCACCCCTTGGGCACCGCGCGCCCCGCGCACCGCCGCGGGAGTTTCCCGACGAACCGTCAGAATCCGAGCGCGAGCTGCTCCCCGGCGGCCTCCGCGGAGCCCGCCCCGCCGGATCCGGGCAGCACCCGGATCCGCTTCAGGTGGCGCCACCGGGGCAGCCCGTCGAGGTAGGACCAGGAGAGGCGGTGGTGTTCGGTCGGGCCCAGCTCCTCCAGCGCGGCCCGGTGGACCGGGGAGGGGTAGCCGGCGTTGTCGGCGAAGCCGTACGCGGGGTGCTCCTCGCCGAGGCTGGCCATCAGGCCGTCGCGGTGGACCTTGGCGAGCACCGAGGCGGCGGACACGCAGATGCACGACTGGTCGCCCTTGATCACCGTGCGCACCCGCCAGGGGCCGCCGAGGTAGTCGTGCTTGCCGTCGAGGATCACCGCGTCCGGCTCCACCGGCAGCGCCTCCAGCGCCCGGACGGCGGCCAGCCGCAGCGCGGCGGTCATCCCGAGCTCGTCGCACTCCAGCGCCGAGGCGTGGCCCAGCGCGTACGCGGTGACCCAGTCGGCGAGCACGGGCGCGAGCGCGCGGCGGCGCGGTTCGGTGAGCAGCTTGGAGTCGGTCAGCCCCTCCGGCGGCCGGCGCAGGCCGGTGACGGCCGCCCCCACGGTGACCGGCCCGGCCCAGGCACCGCGCCCGACCTCGTCGAGGCCGACGACGGTCCTGGCGCCGGCGCGGCGCAGCGAGCGCTCGACGGAATGCGTCGGCGGGACGATGGGCATGAGGGGATCCGTTCAGCTGGTCGGCCTCCAGCCTATGCCAACCGCCCGCAGGCCCGGGCGGCCCCGGACGGGCCCGGGGACGCTCAGGGCCGGATCAGCGGGACCAGCACCTCGTCGACCAGCTGGTCGACGAACTCGGGGCCGATCCGGCAGCCCAGGACCTTGACCCGGTACAGCAGCATCGCCGGGACGACGTCGGCGACCACCGGGGTGGCGGCGTCGGCCCGGACGTCGCCGCGGGCGGCACCCCGGCGCAGGATGTCCAGGATCACGTCCTTGGTCGGCTGCAGCATCCGCTGGGCCATGAAGTCCTTGAACAGCTCCGCCTGCTCGTGGTCCAGCTCGGCCAGCACCGCGCTCATCGCACCGCCCGCCCGGGAGCTCGCGACGGAGACGAAACCCTCGACGAGGTGGTGCAGTTCCTCACGGGCGGACCCGAGCGCGGGGGTGTCGGCAGGGCGTGGGAGAGTGGAGTCCAGGGCGTCGATGACCAGTTCCACCTTGGACGCCCACCGCCGGTACAGCGCGGCCTTCCCGGTCCGCGCCGCGCCGGCGACGCCTTCCATCGTCAGCCGCGCGAACCCGCCGGAGGTGAGCTGATCGAGCGTCGCCTCGAAGATCGCCAGCTCCAGCTCCCTCCCCCGCCGCCGCGCCGGCCGGCCCAGGGCCCCGGCGACGACCTGGACGGGGCAGGAGGACCGCACGGCCTCGGGCGCCCGCTGCGCCGCCGGGCCGGCGGGGCGGCCCGCCGCCTGCTGCCGAACCAACTGATCCATCGTCACCAACCCTAAGGAACGCTTGCGTTCATAATCTCGCCAACGCTATCGTCCACAGTAGTGAACGATTCCGTTCCTTCATAGCCCGCGGGACGCCGTCGGGCCGCGCCGGACCCGAGGGTCCGCAGCATACGAAGCAATAGCCAGCAGGGGGCATCAACTTGGCTATCTCCGACACGCTCAGCAAGACCCCGTCGCGAAGCGGCCGCAGCCCGAACAAGGGCATCACGCTGACCGTCATCGCGGCCTCGCAGTTGATGGTGGTGCTCGACGCCACCATCGTGAACATCGCCCTGCCGCAGATCAGGGACGCGCTGGACTTCTCCACCACCAACCTGTCGTGGGTGATCAACGCCTACACGCTGACCTTCGGCGGCCTGCTGCTGCTCGGCGGGCGCGCGGGCGACATCCTCGGCCGGCGCCGGGTCTTCATCGCCGGCACGCTGCTGTTCGGCCTGGCCTCGCTGCTCGGCGGCTTCGCGCAGGACGGCGGCATGCTGCTGGCCGCCCGCGCGCTCCAGGGCATCGGCGGCGCGATCTGCTCGCCGACCGCCTTCGCGCTGATCGCCACCAACTTCGACGAAGGGCCCGAACGCAACCGGGCCTTCGGCGTGTTCTCCGCGGTGGCCGGTTCGGGAGCCGCGATCGGCCTGCTGGCCGGCGGTGTGCTCACCGAGTACCTCGACTGGCGCTGGGTGTTCTTCGTCAACGTGCCGATCGCCGTCCTCATCGCGTTCGCCGCGCCGCGCTTCATCGCCGAGTCGGAGCGCCACCCGGGCCGCTTCGACCTGCCCGGCGCGCTCACCTCGACGCTCGGCCTGGTCGGCCTGGTCTACGGCTTCATCCGCGCGGCGTCGGACGGCTGGTCGGACGGGCTGACGCTCGGCTCCTTCGCCGCCGGCCTGATCCTGCTGGCCGCGTTCGTGGTCATCGAGACCCGCACCGCGCAGCCGATCACCCCGCTGAAGCTGTTCGCCGACCGCAACCGCACCGGCGGCCTGGTGATGATGCTCTGCCTGGCCGCCGCCATGTTCGGCATCTTCTTCTACATCACCCTCTTCGTGCAGGGTCCGCTGGACTACAGCCCGCTCAAGGCCGGCTTCGCGTTCATGCCGATCAGCGCGTCGATCATCGTGGCCGCCCAGCTCGCCTCCAGCCTGCAGGTCAAGTACGGCCCGAAGCCGTTCATGGCGGGCGGCTCGCTGCTGGTCGCCGTCGGGCTCGGCTGGCTGACCTTCATGGACGCCGACAGCGGCTACGTGGACGGCATCCTCGGCCCCACGGTCGTCTTCGGCTTCGGCATGGGCCTGGTCTTCGTCCCGGTGATGCTGCTCGCCGTCGCGGGCGTCTCCGGCCAGGAGACGGGCGCCGCCTCCGGTCTGCTGAACTCCATGCAGCAGATCGGCGGTTCGCTCGGCCTGTCGATCCTGACCACGGTGTTCGCGCACTACGCGACCAAGGAGGGCGCGGCGCAGCTGCCCGGCTTCCTGGCCACCGCCACCCCGGAGCAACAGGCCTGGCTGGCGGAGAAGCACGAGTTCCCCAAGGGCACCACCGCGGCCAACGAGGTGCTCGCGCAGGGCATCTCGCACGGCTTCATCGTGGGCGCCGTGATGGCGGTCGTCGCCTTCGTGGTCGCCGCCGTCGTGGTCAAGGCCAAGGCCGCCGACCTGCCGTCGGACACCGCCGGTGTCGCGATGCACTGACCGGCCGCCCGCCCGTGGGGGGCGGGCGGACGGACGGCACGGGGCCGGCCGGGAGCAGAACGCTCCCGGCCGGCCCCGTGCCGTCCCCGCCGGGCTCAGCCCCCGAAGACCTCGCCGTGGCGCAGCCCGACCCGGTCACAGGCGTACCCGCGGTCCACGAGGCGGTCGGCTGTCGGACGCCCGGCGAGGATGTCCCGGGCCCGCGCGCCCGCCAGGCTGCCGGCGTACCAGGGGGTGGGACCGTCGTGCTCCAGGCCGGCGGCGATGACGCCCAGCGCGCAGGTCCGGTAGTCCCCCGGCAGCCGGTCCAGCGCCGGGACGGCGTCCGGCGAGAGGCTGCGGACGTTGCGCAGGTCGATCGTCCCGGTCCGCTCGAAGCGGGCCACGTTCTGCTCCGCGACCAGCGCGTCCGGCCCGATCAGCCCGTACCCGGCGGCGGCCAGCGCCGCGCTGAGCACCACCGCGCGCGGCAGCCAGCCGGCCGACGGCGTCAGGCCCGCCGTGATCAGCAGCAGGAAGACCACGCCCAGCCAGATCTCGACGGCCAGCACCCACAGGCGCAGCACGGTCAGCCCGGAGGCGTCCACGTAGAACCACATCCGCCCGAGCGCCGAGGCCACCACGACCAGGGTCAGCAGGCAGAGCGCGCCGAGCAGCAGCCGCGCCAGCCGGCGGTCGGCCTCGGTCGCGCGCGGCGCCCAGCGCTTGGCGACCGCGACGACCACCAGGGTCAGCACGGTGACCACCAGCAGCTGCCAGAAGCCCTGCCGGGCGTACTCGGAGCGGCTCATCCCGGTGCGCTCCAGCACCGCCTCCCCGCCGCCGAGCACCACCACCGCCTGCACCACGGCGAAGGCGCCGAACATCAGGTTCAGCGCGGCCAGCGGCAGCGCCCACTCCAGCCGGCCCCTGGCCCGGCCCGGCCGGACCGGCGTGCGGTCCCAGCGGCGCGGGCCGGCCGCGATGTGGGCGAAGCCCAGCGCGGTCGTCAGGCCGAGGACGAACAGGACCGCGCGGAGCGGGAACTCGCCGAGCTCCACGCTGGGCACCAGACTCCCGAGGACGTCGGCCATGGCCGCGTCGGCGCCGGCGAACAGGGCTCCGAAGACGACCAGCAGCACGGCCGCCACCAGGCCCCCCTTGAGCGCCGCGACCGCCCGGCCGCGACCGGCGGCGCCGCGCCCGCGCAGGGCCCCCCGGGCCCACACCAGGCCCGGGAGGAGCTGCCAGAGCAGGCCCGGCAGCGCGAGCAGGACGCCGCTCCAGCGCCGTCCGCCGTGCAGCGCGAGGGAGGCCAGGCCGACGGCCCAGACCGTGCTCAGCAGCACCGGCCAGCCGGCCTCCCAGAGCGCCGGGACGGCGAGCAGGGCGAGCGCGAGCGCGCTCCACGCGAAGGTCCAGACGCGCGGGCGGCGGCCGGCCGTGCGGGCGGCGATCCCGGCGCCGGTGGCGGCGAACGCGGCGCAGAGCAGCAGGTTGACGCCGAGTCCGGCGGCCAGCAGCCAGGACGTGAGCAGACCGGTCAGCACCGCCGCCGCCACCGTCCGGCCGGTGGCCGGGGCCTTGCGCTCCGGCTCGCTGGGCCGCAGCCAGGCGAACGGCTGCGGCGCGGGCGTACCGGGCGCCCGGTACGGCCCGGCGGCGGGACCGTGGCCCGGTCCGCCCCCGGCACCGCCGGGCGGCGTTCCGTCCGCCGCGGGTGCGCTGAATCCGGACATGGGTCCCCCTCAGAGGTCGGGTGGGCGTGCGGAACCCACCCTCCGGGCGGTCCGCCGACGGGCACGCGGAACCAGACCGGCGAGAGCACCGGGCACCACGGCCGAAGCCGACTGTAGACCATTCTGAACAGGTTCAAAAACGTTCGGCCCGGCTCTGTCACACCCCTGTGACAGAGCCGGGTCCGCTGCCCGGACACCGCCCCGGACCGGAGTCGGCCCGGGGCTCCCGCGTCAGTACGTCCCGTACAGCGAGTAGCGGAACGCGTCCTTCACCGCCGGGCCGAAGTCCGCCGGCCACGTCCCGAACGGCACCACGGTGTTGCTGTACGCGCCCTGCCCGACGGCACCCGTCGAGTAGTTCATGTTGTTGACCGCGGAGCTCGTCCCGTTGCTGTTGTAGACGAACCAGTACGAGGTGCCGGCGCTCAGCGTGAGGTCCACCGGCAGCGAGTTCCACGCGTTGGCGGTCAGCGTGCCGGTCCCGGTGCGGGCGACCAGCGACCCGGGCGAGCCGCCCGCGTCCGTGTAGACGGCCAGCTGGTACTGGTCGTTCGGCCCCGCGCCGACCGGCCCGACGTGCACGCTCAGCGCGGTGAGCCGCACCGGTTCGGCGCCGGTCGTCACCCGGCTGCCGTTCAGGTGGTTGGAGTCGGTGTCGTCGATCAGCGAGCCGACCGTGGCGTTGCCGATCCTGCGCGGCTCCGCTCCCCCGGTGGTGAACGCGAACGCGTAGGGCCCCGCCAGCGCGTTCCCGGCGAGGTCCCGGACGCCCTGGACGGTCGCGGTGTACCCGGTGGTCAGCGCCAGCGGGGCGGCGGGGGTGAACACCACGCCGCTCGCGGCCGCGTCGTGGGCGACCGTCCCCGCGACGGCCGCGCCGCCCGCCGAGGGCCGCAGGGTGACCGAGGCGCCGGTCACGCTCGCCGGGTCCAGCGGCTCGCCGAAGGAGAACCGCACCGCCGTCCCCGGCGCCACCCCCTCCGCACCGCCGGCCGGGGTGGTGCCGATCACCGTCGGCGCGGTGGAGTCGTGGCCGTACTCGGCCGTGTAGGAACCCACCGCGCCGTCGAAGAACGCGTACGCCACGCCCTTGACCGTCTCGATCCGGTACGGCACCGGCCGGCCCCCGGAGGTGATGCCGGTGAGCGTGCCGGAGGCCGCGTCGAACGGCAGCATGGCGCGCAGCCCGGTGGCCCCGCCGGTGATGTCGAAGGTCAGCGAGCCCCCGCCCGACCCGCCCGGGTGCCAGGAGAGCCCGGAGTACGCCGAGCCGTTGCGCCCGTCCAGCCAGGTGAGCATCTGCCGGCCGGACACCACCGGCACGCCCCGTGCCTTGGCGGCGGCGACGACCGCGTCCGAGGCCGCGGAGGCCGCGAAGTCGGTGTGGAGGTTGGCGGTCAGCGCCGCGTAGTAGCCCTGGGAGCCGTACGCGGCGTCGAGCAGGGTGGTGACGGTGTCCGGGTACGTCTGGCCGGACTCGTCGGTGAGCTGGGTGGTGGCCTGGTACTCGTCGATCACACTGCCGTCGGTGTCCGCGAAGCGCATGATCTGGGCCGTGCCGTTGAAGTAACCGGGCCGGTCCTGGGTGAAGTTCGACGGGTAGAAGTAGTAGTCGGTGTCCAGCCGGATCCCGTTGGCCAGCTTGGTCTTCGCCTGGGTGGCCCAGTCGTCCCACTCCACGCAGTGCGTCCGGCTGCTCGACGGGTTCGGCAGGTTCGGGTACTTGGCCCGCCAGGCGGCCAGCTGGTCGCGGTAGCGGCCCTGCAGCGCCGAGGTGCTGCCCCAGGGGCGGCAGTCGGTGGTGACGTGCACGCCGATCTCGAAGCCCTGGTCGCTGTACGCCTTGGCCTGGGCCGGGGTGAGCGGGTCGTCCGTGTAGACGTACGAGGAGCCCCGGACGCACTCCCAGTTGGCGACGGAGCAGCCCGGCGGGCTCTGCGCGAGGTAGCCGTCCCAGCGGCCGGCCGTGCCGCCGACGCCGTGGTCGTCGCCGGTCATCACCACGACGGCCTTGACGTCGCGCGGGAAGTACCAGAACCGGGGCAGCGGCTTGTCGTGGGAGGCCAGCTGGGTGAGCAGGTTGGCGAGCAGCCGCTGCTGCTCGTCGGCGATCGGGATCAGCGCCTTGTCGAGGTCGTTCCAGTCCGGCTGGCCGCCCGTGCCGAAGAACATCTCGCTGGCCTGGTAGCCGTCGACGCCGTCGCGCTGCTGGCCGGCCCAGGCGGGGTTGCCCTGGCGGGTCAGCACCACCGACCTGGCCAGGTCGTAGCTGAACGCGGCGGCCCGGCCGCTGCCGGCCGCGCGCAGGGTGACGGCCGGGTTGGCGGTCGCGGTCGCCGCGTCCTCGTAGAGGGTGGCGACGGCGGTGGCCCCGTTCAGCGTGTAGAGGTCGGCGGCGCCGTGGTAGCCCATGGTCTCGCCGGTGATCCCCGCGCCGGGCGCGGCTCCGGTGTTCACCCTGAGGTAGGCGTCGGCGCGGGTGCCGGCCGCCGGGGTGAGTCCGAACAGCGGCGCGAGCTGCTTGTCCGGGCGCATCGCCACCAGCCGGCCGCCGCCGTTGGTCCAGCTGCCGAACAGGTTCGCCTGGGCGGCGGTGAGCGGCATCTCGCCGAGCAGCACCACGTCGGCGGAGGCCAGCACCGCCGCGGTGACGGCCGAGATGTCCACCTGGCGGTAGGCGTTCAGGCCCTCCGCCTTGAGGATCTCCGCCAGGTAGCGGGTGTACGGGTTGGCCTGGCTGGTGACCAGCAGGATCGGGCCCTCCGCGCCCGGTCCGGCGCCCGGGGCCGGGGCTGGCGGGGCCACCTCGGCGGTGTACGTGGCGTGGATCGAGAAGCTCACGGCGGCGGTGGTGACCGCACCCGCGGTGGCCGGCCAACTGCCGAACGTCTGACCGCCGTTGTAGGCGCTGGTGCCGCCCGGGCGGTAGCGCAGGTTGTTGACGGCCGGGCCGGAGCCGTTGGTGTTGTAGGCCAGCCAGTAGGGGGTGTCGG
The DNA here is from genome assembly GCF_040296005.1 of Kitasatospora sp. NPDC002551. Lineage (NCBI taxonomy): Bacteria > Bacillati > Actinomycetota > Actinomycetes > Kitasatosporales > Streptomycetaceae > Kitasatospora > Kitasatospora sp. NPDC002551. Next base: position 20,405 of record NZ_JBEOWI010000038.1, read on the forward strand.
CGGCCAGGGTTGCCGCCACCGGGACGCTGTTCCAGCCCGGCCCGGTGAGGGTCGCGGTGTCACTGCTCGCCAGCAGGGCCCCCGGGCTGCCGCCGTTGTCCCGGTAGATCGCCGTCTGGAACCGGTTGTTCGGCGCGGCGTCCACGCTGTCCACGTACACGGAGATGCTGCTGACCGTGCCGCCGGACGAACCGGTCACGTAGCGCGAGGCGTTGAGGTGGTGGGAGTCCGCGGAGTCGGTGGCGGTGCCGGGCTCGGTGCTGCCCAGGGTCGCCGTGGCGGCCGCCGCCGGGGGCGCGCCCGGCCCGCCGGCCAGCGCCGCCGCCGCGGCGAGGGCCGCCAGCAGGCCCACGGCCCGCCGCCACCACCCCCGGCCGCCCCTGCCCTCGCTCGTACCCGCCCGTGCGGGTGTGCCGGTGTCCGTGTCCGCCATGACCGCCCCCCTGTGCCGTCTCGGCCAACTCCCCCCAACGGTGTACCGGTTGGCCGCCGACCCTGTCCACGGAACCGCCGCATTCGCCGCCGAACGGCGTGAACCCCGACGTTCCCCCGGCAAAAGCCGCCCCGGCTCCCGGCCGGACCGGGCTCACCCCTTGACCGGGCTCACCCCTTGACCGAACCCGCCAGCAGGCCTCGCACGAAGTACCGCTGGAGCGCGAAGAACACCCCCAGCGGGATCACGATCGACAGGAACGCCCCCGCCGTGAGCAGTTCCCACCGCCCGCCGAAGGAGCCGGAGAGCTGAGCCAGCCGGACCGTCATCGGCGCCACCTCCGGTGTGCCGCCGGCGAAGGTGAGCGCCACCAGCAGGTCGTTCCAGACCCAGAGGAACTGGAAGATCGCGAAGGAGGCCAGCGCGGGCGTGCAGAGCGGCAGCACGATGGACCGGAAGATCTTGAAGTGCGAGGCGCCGTCCACCACCGCCGCCTCCATGAGGTCGCGCGGCAGCTGGGCGATGAAGTTGTGCAGCAGGAAGATCGCCAGCGGCAGCGCGAACATGGTGTGCGCCAGCCAGACCGGCGCGTAGGTGCCCTTGAGGTCCAGCGCCGGCAGCAGGGTCAGCGAACCCAGGTGCGCCCCGCCCGAGAACAGCTGGAGCAGCGGGATCAGCGCCATCTGCAGCGGCACCACCTGGAGCGCGAAGACCACGAAGAACAGCGTGTCGCTGCCCCGGAACCGCACCCAGGCCAGGGCGTACGCGGCCATCGCCGCCAGCGCCAGCGGGAACAGGGTGGCCGGCACGCTGATCGCCAGCGAGTTCACCAGGAAGGGCATCAGACCGGTCGAGACGCCGGAGCCGCCCTCGAACAGCACCGTGTGGTAGTTGTCCAGGCCGAGGTCGGGGTGGAGCAGGGCGTTCCACCAGCCGTCGGCGGTGACGTCCTGCTTCGGGCGCAGCGAGGTGACCAGCAGCCCGACGGTGGGGAGGGTCCACAGCACCGTCACCGCGATCACGAAGACCGAGGCGAGCGGGGAGGAGAAGGCCTTCCGGACGGCGTTGCCGTCGCGCCGTACGCTCATCGGACCGCACGCTCCTTGCGCAGCTGGAGGATGTTGTAGGCCACCAGTGGCAGCACCGCGAGGAAGAGGATCACCGCCAGCGCGCTGCCCCGCCCGGTGTTGAACTGGACGAAGGACTGCGAGTACATCTCGTTGGCCAGCACCTGGGTGCCGAAGTTGCCGCCGGTCATGGTGCGGACGATGTCGAAGGCCTTCAGGGTGGTGATCATCACCGTGGTCAGCACCACCACCACCGTGGTGCGGATCATCGGCACGGTGACGTACCAGAACAGCCGCACGCCCCGGGCGCCGTCCAGCCGGGCCGCCTCGGTGACCTCGTCCGGGATCGCCTTGATGGCCGCCGAGAGGACGACCATCGCGAAGCCGGTCTGCACCCACACCATGACGGCCATCAGCAGGAAGGTGTTGAGCGGCTGGGAAAGCATCCAGTTCGGCGGATCGTCCCAGCCGAGCGCGATCGCCAGCTGGCTGAGCAGGCCGATCTGCTTCTGCGAGGGATCGCGCGACTCGTAGACGAACTTGAAGATGATCGAGGCGCCGACCAGCGAGATCGCCATCGGCATGAAGATCAGCGATTTGTAGAGCGCCTGGCCGCGCATCCGGTCCACCAGCAGGGCCAGGACGAGTCCCAGCCCGGTGGCCGCCAGCGGGGCGATCACCAGCCAGAGCAGGGTGTTGACCAGCACGTCGCGCACCGAGTCGCTGGTGAGCGCCCAGCCGAAGTTCTCGCCGCCGACGAAGCGGCTGCTGTCGTCGCTGTAGAGGCTCAGGTAGACCGTGCGGACCAGTGGGGCGACGAGGCCGACCAGCAGCAGCACCAGCGCCGGGCCGAGCAGCACCAGCACGGCCAGCGGGCGGGCGATCCGGCCGGAGGCGCGGCCGGCGACCAGGAAGACCAGCAACAGGATGCCGAGGAAGCCGGCGATCGCTCCGAAGCTGTTGCCGAACTTGACCATCGCGTCGCCCCAGGCGCCGGCGGAGAGGGACATGGCGGGACGTCCTTTCCCAACGGAGGGCGGAACGGGGAACCGGGACATGCGCAAGCGGTGCCTCCCCGCGCGCGGTGCGGAGCGGGTCGGCGAGGGGTGGGCGGTGCGGGTGGGTGGCCCCGCACCGCCCTTCGGCAGGTGGTCCTGCGGCGCGCCGCCGGCGCGACGGCGTGCGCCCTTACTGCGGCCAGGCGGCGTCGATGTCCGCGGCGGTCTTCTGGATCGACTGGCCCTCGGCGAACCAGGCGGTGAGCGACTTCCACTCCTGCCCGGCACCGACCGCGGCCGGCATCAGGTCCGACCCGTCGAACCGGAACGTCGCCGCCGGGTCGGTGAGCGCGTCGGCGGAGAGCCGGTCGATCTGATCGGTGTACAGGCTCTTGTCCACGCCCTGGTTGGCCGAAACCCAGCCGGTCGCGGTCCGCACCCGGCTGCTCGCCCAGTCGCTGCTGGACAGGTAGTTCTGCACCGCCTGCACCTCGGGCCGGCTCGCGAACGCGGTGAGGAACTCCCCGCCGCCCTCCACCGGGCTGGCCACCGACGGGTTCACCGCGGGCAGCTGGAAGGCGAAGATGTCCCCCTCCGGGCCGATCTTGGTGTCCTTGGGCCACTGCGCCTTGTAGAAGGACGCCTGCTGGAGCATGAAGCACTTGCCGCTGAGGATCGGCGCGCCCGCGTCCTGGAAGGTCGTGGTGGCGATCGACTTCACGTCACCGTAACCGCCGTTCACCCAGGCCGGGTTCTGCATCCAGTCGGCGACCGTCTTCATCGCCGCGGCGATCTTCGGGTCGGAGAACTTCACCTGGTGGTTCACCCACTGGTCGTACACCTCACCGCCGTACGAGCCGAGGACCACCTCCTCCAGCCAGTCGGTGGCCGGCCAGCCGGTGGCCGTGCCGGAGGCGATGCCGCCGCACCAGGGCTTGCCGCCGCCCGCCTTGGCGATCCGGTCGCTGAGCGCCATCAGGTCGGCCCAGGTCTTGGGGGCGGCGTAGCCGGCCTGCTTGAACGCCTTGGGCGAGTACCAGACCAGGGACTTCATGTTGGCGCTCATCGGCGCGGCGTAGAAGGTGCCGTTGACCGAGCCGTAGGTCTTCCAGACCGGGCTCCACTTCTCCTGGTTGGCGACGGTCTGCGCCGGCGGCTTGGCCACCTTGCCGCTCTTGACCATCTGCGCCAGCAGGCCGGGCTGCGGAATGATCGCGAAGTCCGGGGCGTTGCCGCCGCTCACCCGCACCGGCAGCTGGGACTCGAAGTCGTTGCTGCCCTCGTAACTGATCTTGATGGCGGTGCACTTGCTGAACTCCGCCCAGGACTTCTCCAGGTTGTCCGACTCCGGACTGAGGATCGAGGCGAAGATCGTCACCGTCTTGCCGGCGTGCCCGGCGTACGGCTGGTACTTGGCGCAGTCCCCGGACAGGGTCTGGCCGGCGTCTCCCGAACCCCCCGAACTCCCGGAGCTGTCCGAACTGTTGGAGCAGGCCGCGGTCAGCGCCGCGGCGGCCAGCAGCGCCACCGCGGCGAGCGGGCGGCGTCTGCGCCGACGGGCGGCCTGTGGTGCGCGGGAAGCGGGCGGTACGGGCTCGGTCGTGGACGGCACGGTCGGGGTGGGAGTCAACGCGGTCCTCCTCGCCAGGGCGTGAGCGCTCGGCTGTACGACGGAACGACAATGCGCTGTACAGGAGTTGGACATTCGTCATGGACGCGGCGGCCGGCCGATCCAAAGACGTTAACGCAGCGGCCACCTGTCGCCAAGGTCCGGACCCGCCCTTCACTCCCGCGTGCCCCAGTTGTGACCCAGGACGCCGACGGCCCCGCCCGGAAGGACCGGACGGGGCCGAACGGGGGCCGGGCGACGACGGCTCCACTCTGCGAAGAAACGATTCTTCCTCAGAAGAGCCGGACCGGAATCTCCTTCAGCGCGTTCACCACCAGCGAGCCGCTCGGCCGCAGCTCCTCGTCCGGCACCGCGAGGGACAGCCCCGGGAACCGCTCGAACAGCGCCGGCAGCGCGATCCCCGCCTCCAGCCGGGCCAGCGGCGAGCCCGGGCAGACGTGCGGACCGTGGCCGAAGGACAGGTGCCGGATCGGATCCCGGGTGACGTCGAACAGCTCGGCGGTCACCCCGTGCTGCGCCGGGTCCCGGCCGATCGCGTTGTACGAGATCAGCACCGGCTCGCCCCGGGGGATCACCGCGTCCCCCACCGGCACGTCCTCGGCGGCGAAGCGGAACAGGAAGTTGCTGGTCGGCGGCGTCCAGCGGAGCGACTCCTCCACCACCGCGTCCCAGCCGACCTTCCCCTCCCGCACCAGCGCCAGCTGGTCCGGGTGGGAGAGCAGCGCCCGCACCGCGTTGCCGATCAGGTTCACCGTGGTCTCGTGGCCCGCCGCGATGATCACCCGCAGGGTGGCCGCCGCCTCGGCGTCGGTCAGCGCCCCGCCCTCCGCGTCGGCCAGCAGCAGCACGCTCGCCAGGTCGTCGCCGGGGGTCGCCCGGCGCCGCGCCACCAGGCCGTTGACGAAGGCGTTCAGCCCGGCGATGGTCGCCTGGATGCCCTCCGGGTTCGGCCGGGCGCCGAAGAACCGCTCGTAGAGGTCCCGCAGGTGGGCGTGCTCCGACTCGGGCACGCCCAGCAGCGAGCAGATCACCGTCATCGGCAGCGGGAAGGCGAAGGCGGACTTCAGGTCCACCACCGGCTCCCCCGCCGCCAGGCCGTCCAGCAGCCCGCCGGTGATCGCCGCGACCCGCGGGCGCATCAGCTCCACCTGGCGCGGGGTGAACGCGTGCGCCACCAGGGCGCGCAGCCGGCGGTGCTCGGCACCGTCGGTGGTCACCATGCTCGGGCCCGGCACCGCGAGGCCGATCAGCGGCCAGGTCGTCGGCACCTCGCCGCGCCGGTACGCCGCCCAGTGCCGGGCGTCCTTCACCAGCCGGGCATCGGTCAGCAGTTCACGGGCGGCCGCGTGCCGGGTCACCGCCCAGGCGGCGACACCGCCGGGCAGTTCCACCGGTACCACCGGGCCGGCGGCGCGCAGCAGCGCGCCCTCGGCGGCGTTGTCCCGCGCCAGCGGGTCGAGGGCGATCGGGGCAGGGGCGGTCATCGCTTGAGGATCTCCTTCGCTTCGGGGTCCAGGGGGCTCGTCCTGCCGCGCTCGCGGGTCAGCCCGCGTACCCCGGGGTGAACGACACCGGCAGCGCCACCAACCCGCGCACCCAGGCCGACGGCCGCCACACCAGCGCGTGCTCGGCCACCGCCAGCCGCAGGTCCGGCAGCCGGTCCAGCAGCACCTCGACCGCCGTCGTCGCGATCACCTCGGCCGCCTCCTGGGCCGGGAACGGGCAGCCGTGCTCGCCGTACGAGTAGCTCAGGTACGCCCGGTTGCCCTCGGCCGGGCGCCCGTCCGGCCGGCGCACCGACGGGTCCGCGTTGGCGCCCGCGAAGCCCAGCAGCAGCATGTCCCCGGCGGCGATCCGCTGCCCGCCGAGCCGGGTGTCCCGCACCGCCCAGCGGCCGGCGAAGATCTGCGTCGGGGTGTCCTCCCAGAGCGCCTCGTTCAGCGCCTGGCTGATGCTGCGCCGCCCGCCGGACAGCGAGGCGGCGAACCGCTCGTCGGTCAGCATCAGCCGCAGCGCGTTGGAGACCCAGTACGAGGACGGCTGGTGACCGGCGATCAGCAGCACCCGCAGGTCCCGCATGACCTCCTCGTGGGTCAGGCCGGCCGGGTGCGCCAGCATCCGCGAGGCGATGTCGTCGCCCGGGTACCGGACCTTCTCCTCCACCAGCTCCAGCATCACCGCGAGCAGCCGCTGCGCGCCGGCCGGCGCGTCCGGACCGCCGTCCAGCATGGTCAGCAGGCTCTCGATGAGCACCGGCGCCCGTTCCTCGCTCAGCCCGAGCACCCGGCAGAGCACCAGCAGCGGCAGCCGGTGCGCGTACTCCGCGACCAGGTCCGCCTCGCCGCGGCCGGCGAACCCGTCGATCAGGCGGTCGGCCAGCTCCTCGCAGTGCTTGCGCAGCTCGTACGGGTCCACGGCGGCCAGCGCGTCGGTGACCGCCTTCGAGCGCCGGACGTGCTCCTCGCCCTCGGTGTAGAGGATCGACGGCACCGGGGCCATCATCGGCTTCAGCGGCCAGTCCTCCGGGATCGCCGACCAGCCCGTCCAGCGGGCGGAGTCCCGGCCGAACAGCTGCGGCTGACCGGTCACCAGCTGGAGTTCGCGGTAGCCGATCACCAGCCAGGCCGGCACGCCGCCGGCCAGCTCGACCGGGGCGACCGGGCCGTGGGCGGCCCGCATCTCGCGGTAGACCTGGGAGGGGTCGGTCTGGAAGCGCGGCCCGTACAGCGGGACGGCACCGGCGTGCGCCGGGCAGCCCGGCGGCGGGGTGGCGGCGGGCTCGGTCACGGGGTGCTCTCCTCAAGGACGTCACGGACGGGGTCGGCCGCGCCGGCGGCGGGGGCGCCCGCCGCCCCGGCCTCGACCCGGGCGGTCAGATGGCGGACCAGCTCGATCAGCACCCGCTTGCCGGACGCCCGGTCGCGGGCGTCGCAGTCCAGCAGCGGCACCCCGGGCGACAGGTCGAGCGCCTCGCGGACCTGCGCCAGGGTGTGGGTCGGCTCGCCGAAGTTGTTGCGGGCGACGACGAACGGGGTGCCGTGGTGCTCCAGCCGGTCGATGGCGTACCAGGAGTCCTCCAGCCGCCGGGTGTCCACCAGCACGACCGCGCCCAGGGCGCCGGTGAACAGCCGGTCCCAGAGGAACCAGAACCGCTCCTGTCCCGGCGCGCCGAACAGGTACAGCACCTGGCTGGCGGAGAGGGTGATCCGGCCGAAGTCGAAGGCCACCGTGGTCGACCGCTTGCCCCAGGCGCCGGCGGGGTCGTCGATCCCCTCACCGGCCCTGGTCATGATCTCCTCGGTGTTCAGCGGACGGATCTCGCTGACCGCGCCGACCAGGGTGGTCTTGCCCACGCCGAAACCGCCGACCACGACGATCTTCAGCGCGTTGTCGGCGGTGCGGCGCAGCGGCGTGCGCCCGGTCCCCGGCACGTCCCGGCCCTCAGAGCTGTTGGAGTCCATGCAGTACCTGCTTCAGCGTGTCGAGATCGGGCAGCCGGGCCCTGGTCGGTGCGAACCGGGGGTGGCGGGCGGTGATCGACCCGGCCTCCAGCAGGTCGCCGAGGAGGATCTTCACCACCGACACCGGCAGCGCCAGCTCGGCGGCGAGCTCCACCACGGCGGTCGGCGCCTCGCACATCCGCAGGATGCGCGCGTGCTCCGACTGCATGCCCGACGCCGGCGCCTGCTCGGCGACGATCAGCGTGACCAGGTCGAAGGCGTTCTCCGGGGCCCGGCTGCGGCCCCTGGTGATGGTGTACAGGCGGTCCGGGTCGTCGTCCCGGCCCGGCACGACCGGACGCCCGTCGGTGTTCCCCCCGCCCCCGCTCATGCCCGGGCGCTCCCGTCGGCGGCCGGGGCCCCGGCGCCCGCGCCGTCCTCCCGGGCCGGGGCGCTGAGGTGGACGCCGATCTGCTCGATCAGCCCGTGCATGTTGTGGCCGACCACGCCCACGTCGGCGTCCTCGTCGGTGACCACGGCGAGGTGGGCGCCCTCGCCGGCCGCGACGATGCACAGCACGCCGCCGTGGAACTCGGTCATCGACTGCCGCACCCCGCCGGTGCCGTCGCCGAACTCGATGGAGGCGCCGTGCGCCAGGCTCTGCAGGCCGGAGGCGATGGCGGCGAGCTGGTCGGCCCGGTCGTTGCCGAGGCCGGCGGTGTGGCAGAGCTTGAGGCCGTCGGCGGAGAGCACCAGGGCGTGCCGGGTGCCGGGCGTGTTGGTCAGCAGGTTCTCCAACAGCCAGTCGAGGTCGCGGTCGGTGGCACTGCTCATCGGGAGTCCTTCTCGGTGACGGGGGATACGTCGGACGCGGGGTCGGTGGCGGACCGGGTGCCCGGGGTGTCCTCGGCCGGGGCGGTGTCCCCGGCCGGCGGACGGTCCGCGGCCGGCCGGGCGGCCCGGCGGAAGGCGCCGAACCGGGCGGCGGCGTCCGCCGCGCCGGGGCGGGCGGGCCGCTCGGCCGGGGCTGCCGCGGGGGCGGCCGAGCCGAGCGTCTGACCGCGGCGGCGCTGCGGCAGTCCGCTGTCCGTCACCGGCGCGGCGGGAACGGCGGACGCCGGACGGGCGGGGGTGAGCGCGGGGCGCGCGGCGCCCGGGACGGGCCGGGCGGTCCGCTCGGCGGGTGCGGAAACGGCCGCCGGGTCGGGCGCGGGGTGGGTGATCAGCTGCTGCGGGATCAGCATCACCACGCCGGTACCGCCGCGCGCCGAGGGCCGGAAGGAGATCTGCAGCCCGTGCTTGCGGGCCAGCACGCCGACCACCGCGAGGCCGATCCGGGTGCCCGCCGACAGCGTGGTGAGGTCCAGCGGCTCGGCCGAGACGGCCCGTTCGGCGCGGCGCAGCCAGCTGTCGCTCAGGCCCAGGCCGCTGTCCTCGACGGTGATCGCCAGACCGGCCGGCACCTCCTCGACGTAGACGTGCACCTCGGCCGGCGGGGCGGAGAAGGTGGCCGCGTTGTCCAGCAGTTCGGCCAGCGCGTGCATCACGCCCTCGGCGGCGAACCCGGCCACCGCGGCGGTGCTCGCGCTGTGCAGCCGCACCCGCTGGTAGGCCCCGATCCGGCCGAGCGCGCCGCGCAGCACCGACTCCACCGGGATCGGCTTGCCCCAGCGCCGGCCGGAGCGGGCGCCGGTGAGCACCGCGATGCTGTCGGCCATCCGGCCGGCCTGGGCGGTGGAGTGGTCCAGGCTCAGCAGATCGCCGAGGACCTCCTCGTCGTGCCGGTGCTGCATCTCGCGCAGCTCCGCGTGCATGCTCGTGGCGAGCGCCTGGACCCGGCCGGCGGCGGTCGCGCAGACCGCCAGCGCGGCGGCCCGCAGCTTCTCGCCGCGGCCGATCTCCTCGGCGACGGCGCGCAGCAGCGCGCGCTGGGGGTGCTCGCGGTGGGCGGCCAGCGCGCCGTCCACGGTCGCGCCGCCGCGCAGCCGCTTCACCAGCTCGGGCAGCACCTCGTCGGCCAGCCGGTCCAGGGCGGCCCGCTCGGCGCGCTCCGCCTCGGCCTCCGCCCGGGCCCGGGCCGCCTCCGCACGGGCGGCGGTGACCTCCTCCTCGGCGCGCCCGAGCGCGGTGCGCGCCTCGTCCCGCTCGGCCTCCGCGGCGGCGGCCCGCGCCTTGGCGGCCGTCTCGGCCTGCTTGGCCGCGCCGGCGACGACCAGCGCCGTCATGGCCTCCTCGTCGTTCCCGGCCAGCTCGGTCTCCAGCCGCCGGGCCCGCTCGGTGGCGCTCCCGGCCTGCCAGACGGCGATCAGCCAGAGCGCCGTGACCGCCGCCACGGCGCCCGCGGTCAGCGGCTGGCCGGCGTCGATCGCCCGCGTGACCCCGACCGGCCCGGCCACCGCCGCCAGCAGGGCGGCCGCCGCCGTCAGGGCCTTGGTGCGCACATCGGGTCGACGGCGCGGCCCGCCGTCGGGGCTGGTGGGTCCTGTCATCGGTGCGGTGTCCTCGGCAGAAGTCGGGCGAATGCGCGACCGCCCGGCCGACGTCGTGGAACGTCTCCGGGCGGTGTTTCGGTTCACGCAGTCGGCCGATCATATCCATTCAGACGGTGCTCTCAACCGACAAGTTGACGGTCAGTCTCCTCCCGCAACGCTCCGTATACCACTTCACCCCGTTCCCGGCACCCCGCCGCCACCCTCGGTCACCCCGCACGCGAAAGGCGGGGCGAGGACGTCGTGTCCTCGCCCCGCCTTCAGCGGTGGCTCACCTCATCCGCGAGGTGCGGGCCGTGCTCAGCTGCAGCCGCTGGTGGAGCCGCAGCCCTCGCAGAGGTAGCAGCTGCCGGCGCGGCGCATCTTGGTGCCGCAGGAGAAGCAGAGCGGCGCGTCGGCGTTCAGGCCCAGCTGGATCTCGATCAGCTCGGTCGAGTTGTGGGCCTGGGCCGGGGTGGCCTTCGGGGCCGGGGCCGGGACGGCGGCCGGCCTGGCCGGCGCGACCGGGGCGGACTGGGCGAGCGTCTCGGTGTCCAGCTCCTCCTCGGCCTCCAGCGGCTCGTAGGAGCCGGTCTCCAGGTGGCGCTGGCGCTCCTCGACGGAGTGGATGCCGAGCGCCGAGCGGGTCTCGAACGGCAGGAAGTCCAGCGCCAGGCGGCGGAAGATGTAGTCGACGATCGACTGCGCCATCCGCACGTCCGGGTCGTCGGTCAGACCGGCCGGCTCGAAGCGCATGTTGGTGAACTTCGCGACGTAGGTCTCCAGCGGCACGCCGTACTGGAGGCCGACCGAGACGGCGATGGAGAAGGCGTCCATCATGCCCGCGAGGGTCGAGCCCTGCTTGGACATCTTCAGGAAGACCTCGCCGAGGCCGTCGTCCGGGTAGGAGTTGGCGGTCATGTAGCCCTCGGCGCCACCGACCGTGAAGGAGGTGGTGATGCCCGGACGGCCCTTGGGCAGGCGCTTGCGGACCGGGCGGTACTCGACGACCTTCTCGACCGCGGCCGGGGCCTCGTCGGCCTTCTTCTCCTCGTCCTTCTTCTTGGCCGAGAGCGGCTGGCCGACCTTCGAGTTCTCGCGGTAGATGGCGAGCGCCTTGACGCCCGTCTTCCACGCCTCGAAGTAGATCTCCTCGACGTCCTCGACGGTCGCGGAGGCCGGCATGTTCACCGTCTTGGAGATGGCGCCGGAGATCCACGGCTGGATCGCGGCCATCATCCGGACGTGGCCCATCGGGGAGATGGAGCGCTCGCCCATGGCGCAGTCGAAGACCTCGTAGTGCTCGGCCCTCAGGCCCGGCGCGTCGACCACGTTGCCGTGCTCGGCGATGTGGGCGACGACCGCCTCGATCTGCTCGTCCTGGTAGCCGAGACGCTTCAGGGCGCGCGGGACGGTGCCGTTGACGATCTGCATCGACCCGCCGCCGACCAGCTTCTTGAACTTGACCAGCGCCAGGTCCGGCTCCACGCCGGTGGTGTCGCAGTCCATCATCAGGCCGATGGTGCCGGTCGGGGCGAGCACCGACGCCTGGGCGTTGCGGAAGCCGTTCTGCGCGCCCACCCGGAGCACGTCGTTCCAGGCCTCGGTGGCCGCGGCCCAGACCGGGGCGTCCAGGTCGTCGAAGGAGACGGCGGCCCTGGAGGCGTCCGCGTGCTGCTTCATGACCCGCTGGTGCGGGGCGGCGTTGCGGGCGTAGCCGTCGTACGGGCCGACCACGCCGGCGAGCTCGGCACCGCGGCGGTAGGCGGTGCCGGTCATCAGCGAGGTGATGGCGCCCGCCAGGGCGCGGCCGCCCTCGCTGTCGTAGGCGTGGCCGGTGGCCATCAGCAGGGCGCCGAGGTTGGCGTAGCCGATGCCCAGCTGGCGGTAGGCGCGGGTGGTCTCGCCGATCTTCTGGGTCGGGAAGTCCGCGAAGCAGATGGAGATGTCCATCGCGGTGATGACCAGCTCGACGACCTTGGCGAAGGTCTCGGCGTCGAAGGAGTCGTCGTCGCGGAGGAACTTCATCAGGTTGAGCGAGGCGAGGTTGCAGCTGGAGTTGTCCAGGTGCATGTACTCGGAGCAGGGGTTGGACGCGTTGATCCGGCCGGACTCCGGGCAGGTGTGCCAGTGGTTGATGACCGAGTCGTACTGGATGCCGGGGTCGGCGCAGGCCCAGGCGGCCTCGGCCATCTTGCGGAAGAGCTTCTTCGCGTCGACGGTCTCGATGACCTCGCCGGTCATCCGGGCGCGCAGGCCGAATTCGGTGCCGTTCTCGACGGCGGTCATGAATTCGTCGCTGACCCGGACCGAGTTGTTGGCGTTCTGGTACTGGACGGAGGTGATGTCGTCCCCGCCGAGGTCCATGTCGAAGCCCGCGTCGCGCAGGGCGCGGATCTTCTCCTCCTCCTTCACCTTGGTCTCGATGAAGGCCTCGACGTCCGGGTGGTCGACGTCGAGGACGACCATCTTCGCCGCGCGGCGGGTGGCGCCGCCGGACTTGATGGTGCCGGCCGAGGCGTCGGCGCCGCGCATGAAGGAGACCGGACCGGAGGCGTTGCCGCCGGAGGACAGCAGCTCCTTGCTGGAACGGATCCGGGAGAGGTTCAGGCCGGCGCCGGAGCCGCCCTTGAAGATCATGCCCTCTTCCTTGTACCAGTCGAGGATCGACTCCATGGAGTCGTCGACGGCCAGGATGAAGCAGGCGGAGACCTGCTGGGGCTGCTTGGTGCCGACGTTGAACCAGACCGGCGAGTTGAAGCTGAACACCTGGTGGAGGAGGGCGTGGGTCAGCTCGTGCTCGAACACCTCGGCGTCGTCCGCGGTCGCGAAGTAGCCGTTCTTCTCACCGGCGGCGCGGTAGGTGAGCACCACGCGGTCGATGATCTGCTTGAGGCTCCACTCGCGCTGCGGGGTGCCGACGGCGCCGCGGAAGTACTTGGACGTGACGATGTTGACGGCGTTCACCGACCAGAAGTCGGGGAACTCGACGCCGCGCTGCTCGAAGTTGATCGAACCGTCGCGCCAGTTGGTCATGACGACGTCGCGCCGCTCCCAGCGGACCTCGTCGTAAGGGTGCACGCCAGGAGTGGTGTAGATGCGCCCGATCTTCAGGCCGCCCTTGGGGGCCTTGCCGGCGCCGCCCTTGGCCGCGGCCTTCTCGGACTTCGACCCGCGTGCGGAACCGCTCGTGGTGTCTGTCACTTCTGTTCCTCCTCCTGGTTGGGCAAACGCCCGAAGTGCCCTGAAAAGTCCGGGCACGGCTGGTTCGCTCTTCCGGTGTGCGGGCAGGCGGGAGTCCTCGCCGGCCACGCACGGTTTGTCATGGTCTGTGCGCCGTTTTCGGGCACACGTCGGCCCTTGCGGGGGCCGTGGGTGCTGCCGACCCCGGAAGGGGCCGGTGAAGGGGCCGGGCCGGTTAGGGCGCGGCGGCGGCGACGGACACGGGGGTGCCGTCCGCCTCGGGGGCGGGCCGCTCGGCGCGGAGTTCCGCGATGGCGGCCTCGAAGTCCTCCAGCCCGTCGTACGCCTGGTAGACGCTGGCGAAGCGCAGGTAGGCGACGACGTCGAGTTCCTTCAACGGGCCGAGTATGGCCAGCCCGACGTCATGGGTGGTGAGCTCGGCGTTGCCGGTGGCCCGCACGCACTCCTCGACCCGCTGGCCGAGCTGGGCGAGGGCGTCCTCGGTGACCGGGCGGCCCTGGCAGGCCTTGCGGACGCCGGAGATGACCTTCTCCCGGGAGAACGGCTCGGTGACGCCGCTGCGCTTGATGACCATCAGGGCGGCCGTCTCCACCGTGGTGAAGCGGCGGCCGCAGTCCGGGCACTGCCGACGACGGCGGATGCAGCTGCCGTCCTCGGTGGTCCGGCTGTCGACGACGCGGCTGTCGGAGTGCCGGCAGAAGGGGCAGTGCACCTGAGGATCCCTCCCTGGCAGGACGTGCGGACTGGTCGAGTCTATGCGATCCGGGGGCGCTGGTAGCAACCCGATCTTGAGGCCTCGACCACAAGTACTGGGCCACGGAGAGGACTCTAACCACTACATCTAGGTTCGTGGCGGAAGCGGAGGCGCGGGCGTGTCGGCGCGGACTAGGATTCCCGGGTCACCTTCGGATCGAACATTTAATCGATGTACAACAAAGCCTTGATCGAGTCAGCCAACTCCCGAATAATTCACTCGAACGTGTGTTTGGCGCAACCTTTCGATACGAGGTGCGTTGGGCTGGAAAAAGGAGAGGACAGCCGTCGAGAGGGGCCGCCGTGAACACCGTCGAAAGCAACACCATCCCGGTGCAGGAACACTCCCAGCTCAAGGTGGGGCAGCGCACCACGAATCAGCAGAGTGTGGACATCCCCATGGACCGTAGCGAAGACCACCGACCCCCGGGCCCGGGCCTTTCCGGCGTCGGCCGCGTTCCGGACCAGCCCATCGAGCATTCCCCCGCGCTGGACGACGCCCACCCCGCCCCGACCCGTTCGGCGCCGGGCCGCCCGCCCGGCATCCGCACCGACGAGGCCGGCCTCACCGAGCGCCAGCGCCGGGTGATCGAGGTCATCCGGGATTCGGTGCAGCGGCGCGGCTACCCGCCGTCCATGCGCGAGATCGGCCAGGCCGTCGGCCTGTCCAGCACCTCCTCGGTGGCCCACCAGCTGATGGCGCTGGAGCGCAAGGGCTTCCTGCGGCGGGACCCGCACCGCCCGCGCGCCTACGAGGTCCGCGGCGTCGAGGTGGCCCGGCCGAACACCGCCGAGACCGCCGGCCGCCCCTCCACCTCGTACGTGCCGCTGGTCGGCCGGATCGCCGCCGGCGGGCCGATCCTGGCCGAGCAGACGGTGGAGGACGTCTTCCCGCTGCCGCGCCAGCTGGTCGGCGAGGGCGAGCTGTTCGCGCTCACCGTGCGCGGCGACTCGATGATCGAGGCGGCGATCTGCGACGGCGACTGGGTCACCGTCCGCCGCCAGCCGGTCGCCGAGAACGGCGACATCGTGGCCGCGATGATCGACGGCGAGGCCACCGTCAAGCGCCTCAAGCGCGAGGACGGCAGGATCTGGCTGATGCCGCACAACCCGGCCTACGAGCCGATCAACGGCGACAACGCGACCATCCTGGGCAAGGTCGTGGCGGTCCTCCGCCGGCTCTGACGCCCGCCCCGTCACCCGCTCCCCCATCCCCGGCACCCCCGGCGTCCGGCCCGCAGGAAGGGGCTCCCCGCACACCGCGCGGAGCCCCTCCGGCCTGCCCTCAGCCCCGCTTCACCACCGGCCGCACCGGCGCCGCCGAGGCGTCGATGGCCGCCAGCGAGCGACGCACCTGGTTGCGGTCGGTGGTGTACCAGAACTCCGGCATCGAGGAACGGAAGAAGCCGCCGTACCGCTTGGTCTCCACCCGCGGGTCGAGCACCGCCACCACGCCCCGGTCGTCCGCGGCGCGCACCAGCCGGCCCGCGCCCTGCGCCATCAGCAGCGCCGCGTGGGTCGCCGCGACGGCCATGAAGCCGTTCCCGCCGCGCTGTTCGACGTCCTTCTGCCGGGCGCTCATCAGCGGGTCGTCCGGACGCGGGAACGGGATCCGGTCCATCACCACCAGCTGGCAGGCCGACCCGGGCACGTCCACGCCCTGCCAGAGCGAGAGCGTGCCGAACAGACAGGTACTCGCGTCCGAGGCGAACTCGCGGATCAACTCGCCCAGGGTGTCCTCCCCCTGGAGCAGGATCCGCTGGTCCAGCCGCTCGCGCATCGCCTCGGCGGCCGCCTGGGCGCCGCGCATCGAGGAGAAGAGGCCGAGCGTACGCCCGCCCGCCGCGCCGATCAGCTCCTCCAGCTCGTCCAGCATGTCCGGCCGTTCGGGATCCCGCCCGGGATCGGCCAGGTGCCTGGCGACGTACAGGATGCCCTGCTTCGGGTACTTGAACGGCGAGCCGACGTCGATCCCCCGCCAGTGCGGCACCGGCTCGTCGCCGAAGCCCGCGCCCGCCGCCTCCGGGGTGTCGCCCGGGGTGCGGACGTCCGGCAGCCGGGTCTCGGAGGGCAGGCCGACCGAGGCGGCCACGCCGTTGAAGTCCCCGCCGAGCTTGAGGGTGGCCGAGGTGAGCACCACCGAGCGCTCCTTGTACAGCCCCTCGCGCAGCAGCCCGGAGACGCTCAGCGGGGCGACCCGCAGCGAGGCGGTGCCCAGCCCGTAGCGGTCGCTGCGCTCGATCCAGACCACGTCGTACTCGGAGTCCTGGAGCAGCCGGTCGGCCGTCTCGTGCAGCGCCTCGGCGGAGGCCATCGCCTGCTTGCGGACGGCGTCCTCGTCGCTGAGCCCCTTGTCCCTGGTCTCGCCGAGCGAGGTGATCACCTGGCGGGCGGCGTCCCGGATCGCGGTGACGGCGTACCCCAGGTACTCGGGCAGCTCCTCGACCCGGCCGGGCTGGGCGGTCTCCATCAGGCCGTGGTAGTTCTCGGCGGCGGCCTGCAGCGCGTCCACGGCCTTCTCGTTGGCGAGCCGCGCGGCCCGCTTGACCGCCCGGTTCACGGCGCCGACGGTCAGCTCGGCGGTGGCCGCCCCGGTGACCCGGTTGACCAGTTCGTGGGCCTCGTCGATGATCAGCAGCCCGTGCTCGGGCAGCACCGGCGCGCCCTCGATCGCGTCGATCGCGAGCATCGCGTGGTTGGTGACCACCACGTCGGCGAGCTTGGCCCGCTCGCGCGCCTTCTCCGCGAAGCACTCCTGCCCGTACGCGCAGCGGGTGGCGCCCAGGCACTCCTTGGAGGTGACCGAGAGCTGCGCCCAGGCGCGGTCGGAGACGCCGGGGGTCATGTCGTCCCGGTCGCCGGTCTCCGTCTCGTCCGCCCAGTCGCGCAGCCGCAGCACCTCCTGGCCGAGCTTGCCGGCCGGCCCGCCCATCGCCTCGACCGGGTCGAACAGGCCCTCGCCCTCCTCGCTCGGGGTGCCCTCGTTCGCCCGGTGCAGGCACAGGTAGTTGGAGCGGCCCTTGAGCATCGCGAACAGCGGGCGGCGCCGCAGCACCGGGTGCAGCGCCTCCACGGTGCGCGGCAAGTCCCGCTCGACGAGCTGGCGTTGGAGCGCCAGGGTGGCGGTGGCGACCACCACGCGGTCCCCGTGCGCGAGCGCCGGCACCAGGTAGGCGAGGGACTTTCCGGTGCCCGTGCCGGCCTGCACCAGCAGGTGCTCGCCGTGGTCGACGGCGTCGGCGACGGCCTCGGCCATCCGGAGCTGGCCGGGGCGCTCGACGCCGCCGACGGCCGCGACCGCGGCGTGCAGCAGCTCGGGGACGCGGGAGCGGGGGACGGCCTCGACCGGGGCGTCCGCGGCGCTCCCGGCCGGCTCGGCGTCCTCGGCGGGGAGCTGGGATTCGGAGTCGTTCGTCATGACCCTCCCACCCTACGGGGCGGGGGTGACAATCCGGTCCCGCCGACCGGGCGGCGGGACCGTCCCGTCGGCGGCGAGCGGGTTGGGCACGGTGCCGTGCCGGGCGGCGTGCGGGCGGTGCGGGCGGTCCCCGTAGCCGTCCAGCAACAGCCGGTTGCGGTTCAGGCAGAGCCGGTCGATCCGCGGCCGGAACAGGTCGAACAGCGCGAACCGGTCGGCGAGTTCCGGGAAGCGCGCCTGGTGGCGCAGCACCTCGGCGCGCAGCAGCGCCCAGAACCGCGCCTCGGCCAGGCCGGTCCGCGCCTCCAGCAGCGGCGCCAGGTAGCGGAACACGCCGATGAACAGCCCCGAGTGCAGGAACTGGCACAGGCCCTGCGGGTCCTCGCGCAGCAGCACCGCGTCCACCTCGGCGGGCAGGCCGCGCAGCTCGGGCAGGTCCTGGTCGCTGAGGTTGACGTCGTCGACGAAGTCCTTGACCGCCAGCCGGACCGGCACGTCCCGCTCGTCGAAGACCACGATGGCGTTCTCGCCGTGCGGGGAGAAGACCAGCCCGTACCGGTAGAGGAAGTGCAGCAGCGGCGGCAGCATCGCGGCGAACAGCCGGGCGGTCCACTCGGCGGGGGCGAGCCCGGAGCGGGCGATCAGCTCGGCGGCGAGCGACCGCCCGTCGGCGCCGGTCTGCAGCAGGGCGGCCAGGGTGCGGGCCCGCTCGCCCGGCTCCAGGGCGGGGCCGAGCGGCTCGCGCCAGATCGCGCCCAGCAGCTCCTTGTACTGGTACGGGGCCTCGGGCAGCTCGCGGTAGAGCGGGTGGTCGACGGTGACCGAGGCGATCTCGCCGAGCAGCACCACCCGGCACTCGTCGCGCAGGAACGGGTCGGCGTCGCGCAGCCCGTGGATCCAGGCGGTGACGGCGGGCGCGGCCAGCGTGCGCTCGGTGGGCAGGCCGCGCCAGACCAGGGTGTTGAGGATGGCCAGCGGCAGCTTGACCGTGCAGCGCTCCGGGCGGCTCTCGTTGAAGAACGAGCGGATCGACTGCTGGGGCAGCCGCAGGTCCCCGTCGGTGCCGAGCGGGACGATCTCGCCGGAGGCGACCCACGGGGCGAACAGCGGCAGCACGGTCTCGTCCCACTGCCAGGGGTGCACCGGCAGCAGCAGGTAGTCGTCGGCGGCGGCGCCGAGCGGGGCGCGCAGCGCCTCCGGGTCGTCCAGCTCGCGGTGGTACAGCTGGTCGGGGTCGGTGAGCCCGGCCACGCCCCGGTACGCGGCGAGCCGGCGGTGGACGGCGATCCAGGGCAGCGGGCGCGGGGTGCGGGCCTCGGGGGCCCAGCGGGCGGCGTCGGCGGCGGAGAAGCCGATCCGGCCCTTGTTGGGGACGATCCACGGGTGGCCGCCCTGCCGGCCCTCCAGCTCGGTGTGGCCGAGGTCGGCGAGCGCGGCGGCGGTGAGCCCGGTGGCGAGCAGGTGGGCGTCGGCGGTCAGCGTGGCGGTGAGTTCGCGCAGCAGGTGGCCGGTGGTCTCGCCGCGCAGGCCCAGGGCGTGCCGGGCGTGCAGGAGGAAGCGCAGCGGGTCGGGGCCCCCGGGCGCGTCGCAGGTGACCGAGCCGGGGTCGACGGACCAGCCGCCGTAGGCGCCGCGCCGGGCGGTGAAGCGGTACTCGGCCCCGGGCAGCCCGAGCGCGTACCCGTCGGCGGCGCCGGTCCCGACGGGGGTGACGAGCTCCTCGTAGGCGAACTCGCCGAGCATCTTGGCCAGCAGCGCGCGGCCGGCCCGCTGCCAGTTCCCGGCGGTGAGCTGCGGCGGCAGGTACAGCGGCGGTTCAGCGGCCGGCGGTTGCGGCACGGGTCGGCTCCTGGGGTCGGGGGAGGGCGGATGCGGGCGTGGCGGCGGGCGCCGGGGCGGGTGCGGGCGCGGACGGCGGCGCGAAGCCGGTCCAGGCGGTGCGCCCGGGCAGCCGGTGGACGGTCCGCCCGGCCACGGCGTTGAGGATCACCGCGGCGCGGTGGGCGCCGAGGCCCAGGTCGGGGGTGCCCACCCCGTGGGTGTGCAGCTCGCCGTTCTGCACGTACAGGCCGCCGGTGACCTCGGGCAGGGTGGCCACCCGGTGGTCGAGGTCGACCCGGTAGCGGCCGGCGGCGTCCCAGTCGACGAGGTGGGCGAGCGGTTCCAGGGCGGCCGGGCGGGCGGCCCGGTAGCCGGTGGCGAGCACCACGGCGTCGGTGCGCAGCACGTGCCCGGTGCCCGAGTCGGTGTGCCGGCAGTCGAGTTCGAATCCCCCGCAGGGCCCGGGGCGGGCGCCGGTGACGGCGGTGCCGGGGGTGATCTCGACCGGCGCGTCACCGACCGGCCGGCCGACGGTGCGCGCGTAGAGGTGGTCGTGGATCTCGGCCAGGGTCTCGGCGGAGGCGGCCTTGTGCAGCTGCCACTGGGCCTCGACCAGGGTGTCCCGCACGGGCCCGGGCAGGCCGTGGAAGTACCGGGTGTAGTCGGGGGTGAAGTGCTCCAGACCGAGCTTGGAGTACTCCATCGGTGCCAGGGCCCTGGTCCGGGTGAGCCAGCGCAGCCGCACGCCGTCGCCGTCGTGGCGGCGCAAGAGGTCGAGGAAGACCTCGGCGCCGGACTGCCCGCTGCCGACGACGGTGATGTCCCGGGCACCGGCCAGGTCCTCGCGCCGGTCCAGGTAGTCGGCGGAGTGGAAGACCCGCGGGTGGCCGCCGAGGGCGGCGAAGGCGGCGGGCCGCACCGGCAGCGTGCCGACGCCGAGCACCACGTTGCGCGCCTCGACCGTGCGCGCCCGCCCGCCGGGGTGCTCGCGCAGCTCGGCCCGGTAGCGGTCGCCGGCCCAGTGCAGCGCGGTGACCTCGGTGCCGAAGCGGCAGTTGGGGAGCCGCTCGGCGGCCCAGCGGCAGTAGTGGTCGTACTCGCGGCGGGTGAGCTGGAAGCGCTCGGTGAAGTAGAACGGGAAGAGCCGGTCCTGCTCGCGCAGGTGGTTGAGGAAGGACCACGGGCTGGTCGGGTCGACCAGCGAGACCAGGTCGGCGAGGAACGGCACCTGCATCCGCGCGCCCTCGACGAGCATGCCGGGGTGCCAGCGGAACTCCGGGCGGCGGTCGCAGAACAGGGTGCGCAGGCCGGGAACGGGATCGGCGAGCGCGGCGAGCGAGAGGTTGAACGGGCCGATGCCGACGCCGAGCAGGTCGTAGGGCCCGGGCGGGGGTGCTGGGGTGTCCATGAGGCGGGTGCAGTCCTAGGCGGGGTGCGGGGTGCGGTCGCGGACCATCAGGGCGGCCCGTTTGCCGGGCAGGTCGAGTTCGCCGGCGAGCCGGAAGCCGGCCCGCCGGAAGGCGCGGACGGAGCGCCGGTTGCGGACGTCGGGTTCGGCCACCACCCGTGCGCAGCGCGGCCGCTCCCGCAGGACGCGGTCGGCCAGCGCGGCGAGCAGGACGGCGCCGAGGCCCCGGCCGCGGCTGGTGGCGGGGCCGAGCAGCAGGTGCAGGCCGGTGTCGTGCGGCCGGGCCGGGTAGTGCGCGGCGAGCGGGTCGAGGTCGGCGCGGTAGACCTCCCAGTAGCTCATCGGGGCGCCGTCGAGCAGGCCGAGACAGGGCAGGCTGTGCCCGTCGCCGTCGAGCTGCCCGCGCAGGTGCCGCTCGGTGACGGCCGGCGGGCCGGCCAGTTCCCAGAAGGCGGCGACCTCGGGGTCGTTCATCCAGCCGGCGAGCAGGCCGAGGTCGGCGGGCAGCCGCACGCCGCGCAGCCGGAACTCCCCGGCCGCGGTGGGCATGGCGCCCCACCGGGCCGGGTCCCGGCCCGCGTCCGGCCCGGCCGTCGGCGCGGTGCCGGTCACGCGCCGGCCACCGGGTTGGGGATGTCGACGTAGACGGACTGGGTGGCGACCGGGCCGACCAGTTCGTCCAGACCCTGGACCCGGGTGAGCAGGTTGGCCTTGCAGGGCAGGGTCGGCGCGTCCAGCAGCAGGCCGGGCAGCGTGGAGCGGGTGGCGGTGGCGGCGGGCCCGGCCAGGAACCGGCGCAGCGCGGCCAGCAGCACGGCCTCGTCGGCGAGTTGCTGGGAGCCGAGCGCGCCGACCAGCCCGAGCACGTGGTTGATGCCCAGGTAGTAGGCGAAGTGGTGGTCGATCACCGGGTCGTCGAGGAAGGTGTCGCTCCGGGTGCCGAGGCCGGGCAGCCGGGCGGTGAGCCGGTCGGTGGCGCTGCGCCGGTAGTAGTAGCCCTGGTTGTCGCGGTAGCGGCCGCCCTCGGGCCAGCCGGCGGCGTCCAGCAGCACCAGGCTGTTCTGCTGGTGGGCCTCCAGGGCGATGCCGGCCGTGCCGTCCAGCCACAGGACGGGCAGCACGACGGCGTCCAGGTAGCGCAGGAACCATTCGGCGGTCACCGTGGGCAGCGGGCGGCCGGTGCGGGCGGCGAGCGAGCGCAGCAGGTCGCCGAGCCGGGACGGGACGGTGTCGCCGCGGGCGCCGTGCGGCCGTTCGGCGGCGAGCCCGGCCACGCAGTAGGCGCGGTCCCCGGGGGCGAAGGGCTGGGCGCGCAGCACGGTGTCCAGGCCGCCCGGGTCGCCGAGGTCCGGGTGGTCGACGCCGATCCAGGCGGGGTCGCGGACGATGTCGAAGCCCGGGTGGGCGGCCCGCCACTCGGCGCCGAGGCCGCTCTCCAGCAGCCGGTGCATCTCCAGGCCCCGGTGGAGCTCCTTGCGCAGGTTCTCCCGGCGGGAGTTGGTGATCCGCAGGCCCAGCGAGAGCTTGAGCATCCAGGGGGTGCCGGGCCGGTAGACGGTGCGCACGGAGGAGGTGGGGTACCAGGGGGCGCCGGCCGGGCCGAGGTCGTGCAGCCGGCCCTCGGCGAACAGGGCGGCGACGGCCGGGCGGTGGGCGAGTTCCCGGGCCTGCCAGGGGTGCAGTGGCAGGGCGGCGGTGCCGGGCGGCAGCAGGGCGGGGTCGTCGAGCAGCCCGGCGGTGATCCGCTCGGCGCTCCGGGCGACGGCGGAGCCGGCGGCGAGCAGGTCGCGGTCGACGGCGTACCAGTGCAGTTGGAAGGAGCCGTGCAGTTCGGGCGAGTAGGCGGCGCTCTGGGCGGGGCCCAGGCCGTCGCGGCTCTTCGGGGTGGGGTGCAGCGGATGGCCGAGCAGCAGGGACTGCTCGGCGGCGAGGAACTCCGAGCGCTCGGGTCCGCCGGGCACCGGGGCGGTGGCGGCGCGGTGGTGGGCGAGGATGTCGGCGGTGCGGACCACCGAGTCGGCGACCCTGGCGGCGAGGTCGGCGACCTGCCCCGGGTCGGGCCGCTCGGCGGCCGCGGCGGCCAGCAGGGCGGCGGCGGTGACGGCGTCCACCGGGGCTTCGGCGAAGTCCCCGACCGCGTTGGCCTCGCCGGCCGCCAGGCCGGCCGGGCCGAACCGGTGCCAGCCGGCCCGCGACCAGTGCCGGACCGGGGCGGAGAGCCGGGCGGCGCCGCCGAGGACGGCGATCCGCAGGTACCCGTCGGGGCCGGGGACGGCGCCGGTCTCGCGGGCCCAGCAGCGCAGCAGGGCCTCCAGGGCGGCTTGTTCGGCGGCGACGGCCGGGTCCGGGTGGAGCAGCCGGTCGGACCGGGCCGGGGCGGCGGCGGTGGCGGGGCGGCGGGCCGGGAGACGGGGCGGGGCTCCGGTCAGGGCGGTGCTCAATGCTGCTCCTTGAGGCGCGTGGAGTGCCGACGCGCAGGAGGTGGAGGGAACTGGCGGGCGCTCACACCGTCGCGTCAGGTAAGGGTTACCTATCCCTGAGCGGTGATCACAAGGAGGGCTCACTCGTCCGGGTGAAGACCGTCGGTTTCACGGTTCGCGAGGACTCCCGGGCCCGCCGCACGGGGTATAGCGGGCCGCCCCCGCGTCACGGATCGGTGACCCCCGTGGCGGGGCGGAACCCGGGGGCCGCCCGGGACCGTCCTGGTGGCCAGTGGCAGACTCCAGGACGGCGGTCCGCCGCCCACACCGAACTACCAGGGGGACAGCACCATGCCAGCGATCCACCGGTCAGCCGCGGCGGCGCTCCTCGCCGCGGGGACCCTGCTCGCCGTCACCGCCTGCGGCCCGGACGGGCCTTCGGGCGGGGGCACCGCAGCACCGCCGCCCTCCGGCGGCGCCACCGCGTCCGCGTCCGCCACCGCCGCGGGGGGCGGCAGTGGCGTGATCGGCGGCATCACCCTGCCCTCGGGCCTTCCGACCGGCCTGCTGGAGGGCCTGCCGAAGAGCTGGGACGACCTGACGAAGTGGAAGTTCGAGGACTGGGACAACTGGGCGTCCAAGCACGTCTTCAACAACCCGATCGTCAAGGACTTCTGGAACCCGGACAAGATGGGCGACTCCAAGCCGGCCGACCCGGCACCGCCCACCGCCAAACCCGCCGAGGACGCCGGGGTCACCGACCCCGAGCCGCCGGTGGTCAAGGCCGCGCCGGTGCCGCGCCCGTACACCAAGCAGCCCTCCGGGAAGGTCTTCTTCTCGGCCGAGGGCGGCCGCGGCAACTGCTCGGCCACCGTGATCCAGGACCCGGCGCACCCGGGGAAGAGCAACCTGGTCTGGACGGCCGGCCACTGCGTCCACCCCGGCAAGGGCGGCAGCTACTTCAAGGACCTGGTCTTCGTCCCGGCCTACAACAACTCGGGCGCCTCCAGCGGCGGCAAGAAGGCCCCGCTGTCCGAGCTGGCGCCGCTCGGCACCTGGTGGGCCAAGGACGTGGTGACCTCGCCGCAGTGGCTGGTCGAGGGCGGCGGCACCGGTGACGCCGCGAACCAGTACGACTTCGCGATCATGCGGGTGAACAACCAGAACGACACCGGCAAGTCGTTGGAGGAGACGGTCGGCGGGGCCGTCCCGGTCTGGTTCGACGCGCCGCGCGACAAGCTCGCCGTGACGGCGATCGGCTACCCGCTCTACAAGCCGTTCGACGGCCAGGAGCTCTACAAGTGCGAGGGCGGGAAGCCGACCCGGCTCTCCTTCGACCCGAAGCGCCCGTCGATGCTGACCATAGGCTGCAACATGACCCAGGGCTCCAGCGGCGGCGGCTGGTTCGCGCCGATGCCGGACGGCAGGCTGGCGCTGGTCTCCAACACCTCGATCGGCACCCAGGAGCACACCTCGCTGAGCGGGCCGTACCTGGAGACGGTCGCCAAGCAGGCGCTGGACTGGATCGCGAAGAAGAAGTAGCCGCGCCGGACACGGGGCGGGCCCCGGTTCCCCCTCACGGGAGGGAACCGGGGCCCGTCCGCGCGGCGCGGCTCAGCCCTGCGGCGTCAGCGCCACCGCGAAGTGCTCCAGCTCGGCGGCCAGCTCGACCGGCACCTTGGCGTGCAGCAGGGTGCCCTCGCCGGTGTGCTCGGTGGCGAGCAGCTCGCCCTCGGCGTGCACCCGGGACACCAGGGCGCCCTGGGTGTACGGGACCAGCGCGTGCACCTCGACGGCCGGGCGCGGCAGCTCCTCGTCGATGAGCTTGAGCAGCTCGTCGATGCCCTCGCCGGTGCGGGCCGACACCACGATGGCGTGCGGCTCCCGGCGCAGCAGGCGCTGCAGCACGTGCGGGTCGGCCGCGTCGGCCTTGTTGATCACCACGATCTCCGGCACGTTCTGCGCGTCGACCGAGACGACGACCTCGCGGACGGCGGCCAGCTGGGTCTCCGGTTCGGGGTGCGAGCCGTCCACCACGTGCAGGATGAGGTCCGCGTCGGCGACCTCCTCCATGGTGGAGCGGAACGCCTCGACCAGGTGGTGCGGCAGGTGCCGGACGAAGCCGACGGTGTCGGCCAGGGTGTAGACCCGGCCGCTCGGGGTCTGCGCCCGGCGCACGGTCGGGTCGAGGGTGGCGAACAGCGCGTTCTCCACCAGCACGCCCGCGCCGGTGAGCCGGTTGAGCAGGGAGGACTTGCCGGCGTTGGTGTAGCCGGCGATGGCCACGGACGGCACCTGGTGGCGCTTGCGCTCCCGGCGCTTGGTGTCGCGGCCCTTCTTCATGTCGGCGATCTCCCTGCGGAGCTTCGCCATCTTCTCGCGGATGCGGCGCCGGTCGGTCTCGATCTTGGTCTCACCGGGACCGCGGGTGGCCATGCCGCCGCCGGACGAGCCGGAGCCGCCACCACCCATCTGCCGGGAGAGCGACTGACCCCAGCCGCGCAGTCGCGGCAGCATGTACTGCATCTGCGCGAGCGAGACCTGCGCCTTGCCCTCGCGGGACTTGGCGTGCTGGGCGAAGATGTCCAGGATCAGGGCCGTCCGGTCGACGACCTTGACCTTGACGACGTCCTCGAGGTGGATCAGCTGGCCCGGGGTGAGCTCACCGTCGCAGACCACGGTGTCCGCCCCGGTGGAGGAGACGATGTCGCGCAGCTCCTGCGCCTTGCCGGAGCCGATGTAGGTGGCCGCGTCGGGCTTGTCGCGGCGCTGGATGACGCCGTCCAGCACCTCGGAGCCGGCCGTCTCGGCCAGTGCGGCGAGCTCGGCCATCGAGTTCTCCGCCTCCTCCAGGGTGCCGTCGGTCCACACACCGACGAGCACCACGCGCTCCAGGCGGAGCTGGCGGTACTCGACCTCGGTGACGTCCTGGAGTTCGGTGGAGAGGCCGGCGACACGGCGGAGCGCGGCACGCTCGCTGCGGTCGTACTGGTCGCCGTCGTAGTGGTGGCCGAGGTCCTCGTCGATGGCCGCGAGGTCCTCGTCCATGAGGGCTTCCGCTCGCAGACCGCCGAGGCGGCGCGGGGCGTCGGCGTGGTCGCGGGTGTCGAACGTGGAGGTCATTCTGTCCTTTGGCTGCTGGAACGGGTGGCCTGTGCGCGACCGTACGGACGGTCGTGCCCGGAGTCTGCCCAGCTGCCGCCCCGTCTAGCACTCGGGCGAGGTGTGAGCTACCCCTCGGGGCCGCGGGACGGGCTGAGACTCCTCCGCCCGGTCAACGCCGCGGTCCGGCCGTGAATTCCCCATGATGGTCGCACGCCGGGCGCGTGCCGGTCATCCTCATTTCCTCCAGCGGCGCCGGGGCGTTCGCCGGGGCGGCCGGGGCCCGGCCCGGGCCGCCGCCCGCCGGCGCGTGCGGGCGTTCCACGTCGTACACCCCGGAGACCCGCAGCATGGCCCGCAGCACCGCGGCCAGCGCGGCCGGGTCCGGCAGCTCCACGGTGTAGGTGTGCCGCACCCGCAGCTCCTGCGGCGGCTCCACCTCGGCCGCGACGATCCCGACGCCCTCCCCCGAGATCGCGGCCGTGAGGTCGGCCAGCAGCCGGGGCCGGTTCAGCGCCTCGGCCCGCAGGGTGGCCCGGTAGCCGGCCGCCGGGGCGCCGCCGGGACGCCAGTGGACCTCCAGGGCGCCGCGCCCGTCGGCCCGCATCCGCTCCCCCGCCGGACAGCCGGCCCGGTGCACCGCGACCGCGCCGCCGCGGATCGGGTAGCCGGCGATCTCGTCCGGCGGCACCGGGGTGCAGCAGCGGGCCAGCCGGACGGGCGCCCCGGGGCGGCCCGCCACGGTGACCGGCGCGGCGGGCCGGCCCGCGGCCACCGGGCGGTCGGGCGGCGCGGGCTGCCCGGCGGACGGGCCGGTGCGGACCACCGGGCGGCGCGGCGGGTGGTCGGCCAGCCAGCGCTCGATGGCCAGCCGGGCACCGGGGGTGCGGGCGTGCGCCAGCCACTCGGGCGCGGGTCCGGCGGCCTCCTCGGTGAGGATCGCCACCCGGTCGCCGTCGTGCAGCACGGTGGAGAGCGCCGCGAGCCGGCCGTTCACCCGGGCCCCGATGCAGCGGTGGCCGGTCTCCTCGCCGAGCAGGTAGGCGGCGTCCACACAGGTGGCGCCGGCCCTGAGCTGAAGCGTTTCGCCACGCTCGGTGACCACGGTGATCTCGCGGTCCCCGGCCAGGTCGGCGGTGAGCGCGGACCAGAAGGCGTCCGGGTCCGGGGTCTCCTGCTGCCACTCCAGCAGCCGGGAGAGCCAGCCCGGCCGGGCCGGGTCGGTGCGGTCCAGTTCGTCCCGGCCCTGCTCGCCGGCGCCGGCCCCGGGCTGCCGGGGGTCACCGAGCGCGACCACCCCGGTCTCGGCGACCTCGTGCATCCGCCGGGTGCGCACCAGCACCTCGACCACCGCGCCGCCGGCCAGCGCCACCGCGGTGTGCAG
Source organism: Kitasatospora sp. NPDC002551 (assembly GCF_040296005.1). Taxonomy (NCBI): domain Bacteria; kingdom Bacillati; phylum Actinomycetota; class Actinomycetes; order Kitasatosporales; family Streptomycetaceae; genus Kitasatospora; species Kitasatospora sp. NPDC002551. Next base: position 47,951 of record NZ_JBEOWI010000038.1, read on the forward strand.
CGACTGGTACAGGTTGAACTTCGGCGCGGCCACGAAGTCCTTGAACTCCCCCGGCAGCGGGGTCCAGCAGGTGTGCAGTTCGCCGAGCACCGCGTAGCAGTCGGCGTTCTCCTCGACCACCACCAGCAGCCGCCCGAAGTCGGCCGGCTGCGGACCCTGCGGCCTGCCGTCCGGCCCGGGGGCGGCGGCCCGCTTGAGCAGCACCCGGTGCAGCGAGACGCAGTGCCGGGGGCGGACGGTCACCTCGGCGACGATCCCGGCCTCGGCGAGCTGGCGGGCCAGGTCACGCGCGAACGGCGCCAGCAGGGTGTCGGGACCGGCCTCGTGCCGGCCGAGCAGGGCGCGGGTGCGGGTGTGCTCCTCGGGGTGCAGGGTGGCGAAGACGATGTCCTCCAGCTCCGCCTTGAGCACCTGGATGCCCAGCCGCTCGGCCAGCGGGATCAGCACGTCCCGGGTGACCTTGGCGATCCGCACCTGGCTGGCCGGCTTCATGTGCCGGATGGTGCGCATGTTGTGCAGCCGGTCGGCGAGCTTGATGACCATCACCCGGACGTCGTCCCCGGTGGCGACCAGCATCTTGCGGAAGGTCTCGGCCTCCGCCGCCGCGCCGAAGTCCACCTTCTCCAGCTTCGTCACCCCGTCGACCAGGTAGGCGACTTCGGGCCCGAAGCCCTCGGCCACCTGGTCCAGCGTCAACTCGGTGTCCTCGACCGTGTCGTGGAGCAGCGAGGCGACCAGGGTCGTGGTCCCGGCGCCGAGTTGGGCGAGGATCATGGTGACGGCCAGCGGATGGGTGATGTACGGCTCGCCGCTCTTGCGCTTCTGGCCGCGGTGGCTCGCCTCGGCCAGCCGGTAGGCCCGGCCGAGCAGGCCGAGGTCGGCCTGCGGATGGTGCCGGCGGTGGGCCTGGACCAGCGGTTCCAGCGCGTCCGGCACCGGCGGACGGCCGGTGGCCAGCAGCGCGGCGCGCCCGGCGCGGCCGAGCGCGGCCCGGCCCAGCTCTCCGAGCGGGCGTCTGGGCCCGGCTTGCCGTGCGGACGTCGGCTGCCCCGCCAGGGGCTGCCCGGCTTCGATGGTCATCGGCACCTCCGGCAGCGGTACCGGGGGCGTGGGCCGACCCGGTGGTCCATGCTACCGAGCAGAGCACGTTCCGTGGGGCCCCGCTTCCCGTCCGTCAGGGGTATCACCCGAACGGGGGGATTCGATCGAGGACGAATTGGGCAAACGCGAGTCGGCCGGCCCCCGGCCCGCACCAGCGGGCGGGCCCGGGCGGCCGACGGCGGGTCAGATCCCCAGGACCAGCGCCGACCAGGCGGGGTCCAGCTCGCCGCGGGCGACGATGACCGCGGGTCCGGTCTTCTCCACCCGGCCGTCCGGGTGCTCGGTGATCGTCAACCGGCCGCCCAGCACGTCCACCGCGTACGTCACGGCCTCGCCGGTGACCGCCGGGTCCACGCCGTCCCGGCGGGCGGCGGCCACCGCGACCGCGCACGCGCCGGTGCCGCAGGAGCGGGTCTCGCCGGAGCCGCGCTCGTGCACCCGCATCGCGACGTGCCGCGGCCCGCGGTCCACCACGAACTCGACGTTGACGCCCTGCGGGTAGACGCCCTCGGGGCTCACCGGCGGCGCGGTCCGCAGCTCGCCGGCGTGGTCCAGGCTCTCGACGAACGCGACCGCGTGCGGATTGCCCATGTTGACGTTCAGGGCCGGCCAGCTGCGCCCGCCGACCGCCACCTCGATCCCGTCCGGACCGGGCAGCAGCGCGTGCCCCATGTCCACGGTGATCTCGCCGGGCGTGCCGTCCTCGGCGTCCTCGGCGACCCGTACGGTCCGCAGACCGGCCCGGGTGGCCACCGGCAGCTCGCCCGGCTTCGCCAGCCCGGCCTCGACCAGGTAGCGGGCGAAGACCCGGACGCCGTTGCCGCACATCTCGCCGATCGAGCCGTCGGAGTTGCGGTAGTCCATGAACCACTCGGCCCGGTCGGCCTGGCCCGCCGCGACCGGGTCGGCGGCGGAGCGCACCACGCGCAGCAGCCCGTCACCGCCGATGCCCGACCGGCGGTCGCACAGCGCGGCCACGGCCTCGGGGCCGATGGTCAGCCGGCCGTCCGGATCGGGGACGATGACGAAGTCGTTCTGGGTGCCGTGCCCCTTGAGGAAGGGGAGGCCGACGGGCTGCGCGGAGGATGCGGTCACCCTCCCGATGGTACCGAGACGCCCCGGACCCGCACCCTCCGGTTCCGCCCCGAGCCGCTGCCGACCCGACAGCCGGAGGGCCCGCAGGCGCCTCAGCGACCCGACAGCCGGACGACCCGCCACAGGGCCAGCGCGCAGGCGGCCAGCACGACCAGCGTGTAGATCACGATCGCCTTCCACCCGGCCCGCTCCCCGGTGCCGCGGCGCGGCAGGCCGGGCCACTTGTACCCCGCGTGCCGGGCCGCCATCGCGCCCCAGCCGAGCGAGGCCGCGGTGAGCAGCAGGCCGAGCATCCCGATCATCGCCGAACCGGCCCCGGCCGAGCCGAAGGCCAGCGGGAAGGCGAACATCAGCGAGCCGGCGGTGGCCACCAGGGCGATCGGCAGGGTCTGCCACCAGCGCAGCCGGCGGCGCGGGCGGATCTCCCGCTCGTGCACCGCGCCGGAGGGGGCGCGGGTGTCCAGGGCCGGCAGGGCGACCGCGTACGAGGTGGGCGCGTCGAGGCCGGGCAGCACCGGCAGGTCGGGCAGCGTCGAGGCGTCGAGGTCGCCGGCCTGCGCCGTGGCACGGCCACCACCGTTGCCGGACGCGCCGTTCGCGGACCTGGCGCTCCGGCCGGTCTCGGGGCCGGTACCCGTGGACACGCGGCCTCCCCTGACAGTTCGACACGAGCGCGGACTCGCGGCCGGGCACGGCCGGCCCGCCGGGCCGACCCTTACGGCATCGATGATGGCATGTCCAGAGTGGCGTTCCGGGCCTGACCGGGGTCGGCGGGTGATCCGTGGCCATCACGTGATCCGGCCGTGACCGCCATGCCGTCCTGCACGCCCGTCTGCGCGCGCAACTGCACCGCCGGATGGCCGGAAAGCGCCTGTCGGACGGCGAGTTCCTGATGGTCGATCAGTTCCAGCGAGCGGTCCAGCAGCTCGACCGGGTCGGTGCCGGCCGGCCGTGCGAGCCAGTGGATCCGGTCGTCCCGACGGAACCAGGACTCCTGGCGGCGGGCGAAGCGCTTGGTGGCCCGGACCGTCTCGGCGCGCGCCTCGTCCTCCGTGCACAGGCCGGCGAAGTGGTCCAGCACCTGCTGGTAGCCGAGCGCCCGGGAGGCCGTCCGCCCCTCGCGCAGCCCGGCCCCCTCCAGCTCCCGCACCTCGTCCAGCAGCCCGGCCCGCCACATCCGGTCCACCCGCAGGGTGATCCGCTCGTCCAGTTCGGGACGCGGCACCGCGACGCCGATCTGGACCGCCTCGTACACGGCGGTGTTGCTCGGCAGGTTGGCGGTGAACGGCTGCCCGGTGATCTCGATGACCTCCAGCGCCCGGACGATCCGCCGGCCGTTGCTGGTCAGGATCGCCTCCGCGGCGGGCGGGTCCAGCTCGGCCAGCCGCCGGTGCAGCGCGAACGGGCCGGCCAGCTCCAGCTCCTCCTCCAGCCGGGCGCGGACCGCGGGGTCGGTGCCCGGGAAGTCCATCTCGTCGATCGCCGCCCGGACGTACAGGCCGGAGCCGCCGACCAGGACGGGGGTGCGTCCGGCCGCGAGCAGGCGGTCGATCTCGGCCCGCGCCAGCCGCTGGTACTCGGCCACGCTGGCGGCCTCGGTGACGTCCCAGACGTCCAGCAGGTGGTGCGGGATGCCGCCGCGCTCCTCCTCGGTGAGCTTGGCCGTACCGATGTCCATGCCGCGGTAGAGCTGCATCGAGTCGGTGTTGATCACCTCGCCGCCGAGGGCGCGGGCCAGGGCGACGGCCAGGTCGGACTTGCCGGCGGCGGTCGCGCCGACGACCGAGACGACGCGGGGGCGGGCGGACTGGGCGGTGGTGGAGCTGCTCACCGGTCAAGTCTGCCAGGGAACGCCGGCCCGCCGTCGGCCCGGCCCGCCGCGCCCCGGTTGCACCCGTTTTCCACCGGCCCGTCCCCTTGCGAACGGTTCCGTCCTGCCGGACGTTGTGAGAGGGACAGAGAGGAAGGGTGAGGCGCCATGGGTCTGATGGACAACCTCAAGGGCAAGGCCGGAGAGCTCAAGGACAAGGCCAGCGAGTTCGCCGGCAAGCACAGCGATCAGATCGGGAGCGCGGTGGAGAAGGCCGGCGGCGCGATCGACAAGGCCACCAAGGGCAAGTACACCGAGAAGATCGAGCACGGCACCAGCAAGGCCAAGGACGCCGTCGACGACTTCGCCCACAAGCCCGGCGCTCCCGGCACTCCCGGCGCTCCTGGCGCTCCCGGCACTCCGACGGACGGCTCCCCGGGTCCGACCGCCTGACCGGCCCCGCCGGGGCCCCGCGGCCCGGCTCCGGGAGGCTCAGCTCCAGGAGGCGACCAGGTACCCCACGCCGTACGGGGCGTCCTGGTAGCCCAGCCGCGCGGTGAGGCCGGCGCCCTCGGCGGCGCCGGCCAGCACCTGCCAGGGCGCCCGGCCCTCGGCCTTCAGCTCGGCGGCCAGCCCCGGGTCCAGCGCGGCCAGCGCGGTGGTGTCCGCCGAGCCCAGCGCCCGCGCCAGCCCGGCGTCGAAGCCCTCGGCCCGCTCGTCCAGGTAGCCGGGCGCCTTCAGCGACCGGCAGGCGCTGCCGTCGCCCATCACCAGCAGCCCGACCCGGTCGGCCAGCCCGGCCAGCCCCCGGCCCAGCCCGAGCATCCGGTCGGCGGGCGCGTCGGCGGGCACCGCGCAGGCGTGCGTCGGCAGCGTCACCCCGGCCCGGCCGAGCAGCCAGGCGCCGACGGTCAGCGCGGGCGCCAGTTCCGGCCCCTCGGCCCGGCCGCCGGGCAGCGCGGCCACCAGCGGCACGCCGTACCGGTGGAACGACCCGGCCCCGCCCTCGGTCCACACCTCGGCCTGCGGCCCGGTGCCGACGACCACGAGCAGCTCCGGAGCGGCCGCCAGCACCACCGCGAGCGCCTCGTCGCAGGCCGCGCGCAGCGGCTCCAGCTCCGGCGCCGCCCCGGCGGCGACCTCCGGGACGAGCAGCGGCGGACAGGGACAGACGGCGGCGGCAACCAGCATGTGGATCACTCTAGCCAAGAACGCGGGACGGCCCGGCGGGACCGAGGGGTCCCACCGGGCCGTCCCGCGTGCTCCGGCGCGGTCAGTCCCCGCAGCAGGCGCCGCCGGCCGGGGCGGCCGGCAGCAGCGCCGTCGGGGCGCCGATCGACGGCAGGCCGAGCATCACGCCGGCCGGCTTGGCGGCGGGCTTGGCCTGGCGCTTCTCCCAGGCGTCGCCCGCCCGGGTGCGGCGCACGGCGAGCGCCGGGCCCTCGGCCAGCAGGTGGTGCGGCGCGGCGTAGGTGATCTCCACGGTGACCGTGTCACCCGGGCGGACCGGCTCGGCGGGCCGGGTGAAGTGAACGAGCCGGTTGTCCGGCGCCCGGCCGGAGAGCCGGTCGGTGCGGTCGTCCTTCTTGCCCTCGCCCTCGGCGACCAGGATCTCCAGGGTGCGGCCGACCTGCTTCTTGTTCTCCTCCCAGGAGATCTCCTCCTGGAGGGCGATCAGCCGGTCGTAGCGGGCCTGGACGACCGCCTTCGGGATCTGGTCGTCCATCTCGGCGGCCGGGGTGCCCGGGCGCTTGGAGTACTGGAAGGTGAAGGCGTTGGTGAAGCGGGCCTCGCGGACGACCTTCATGGTCTCCTCGAAGTCCTCCTCGGTCTCGCCGGGGAAGCCGACGATGATGTCGGTGGAGATGGCCGCGTCCGGCATCGCCTCGCGCACCTTGCGGATGATGCCGAGGAAACGCTCCTGCCGGTAGGAGCGGCGCATCGCCTTGAGGACGCGGTCGGAGCCGGACTGCAGCGGCATGTGCAGCTGGTGCATCACGCTCGGGGTCTCGGCCATCGCGGCGATCACGTCGTCGGTGAAGTCGCGCGGGTGCGGCGAGGTGAAGCGGATCCGCTCCAGGCCCTCGATCTGCCCGGCGGCGCGCAGCAGCTTGGAGAAGGCCTCGCGGTCGCCCAGGTCGGAACCGTAGGCGTTGACGTTCTGGCCGAGCAGGGTGACCTCGATGACGCCCTCGTCGACCAGCGCCCCGATCTCGGCGAGGACGTCGCCGGGGCGGCGGTCCTCCTCCTTGCCGCGCAGCGCGGGGACGATGCAGAAGGTGCAGGTGTTGTTGCAGCCGACCGAGATCGCGACCCACGCGGCGTAGGCGGACTCGCGGCGGGTGGGCAGCGTGGAGGGGAAGGTCTCCAGCGACTCCAGGATCTCGACCTGGGCCTTGCGCTCGACCGCGGCCCGCTCCAGCAGGGCCGGCAGGTGGCCGATGTTGTGGGTGCCGAAGACCACGTCGACCCAGGGGGCCTTGCGGACGATGGTGTCGCGGTCCTTCTGCGCCAGGCAGCCGCCGACGGCGATCTGCATGCCGTGGTGGCGGCTCTTGACCGGGGCCAGCTGCCCGAGGTTGCCGTACAGCTTGTTGTCGGCGTTCTCCCGCACCGCGCAGGTGTTGAACACCACCAGGTCGGGGTCGCCGTCCTGCCCCGCCTTGACGTACCCCGCGTCCTCCAGCAGCCCGGAGAGCCGCTCGGAGTCGTGGACGTTCATCTGGCAGCCGTACGTGACGACCTTGTAGCTCTTCGATCCGCTGTCACCGCTCACCCGACCAGGGTACGGGCACCGGTGAAGAGGTTTCCCCCTCCCGTTCTTCTCCCCCGCCTGGCACTATCCCTGCATGGCCCCCAGCACTCCCTCCCGCCTACGCGCCGCGGCCCGCCGGCCGCTGTGGCGGATCGTGCTGGTCCTCGTCCTGGTGCTCGCGGGCCTGGGCGGCTGGTGGCTGTCGGAGAGCGGCTCGACCGGCTACCCGCGCGGCGAGACCAGGCTGGCCACCGGCGTGAAGCAGGGGGTGTACGACCGGTACGGGCAACTGCTGGACGCCCACCTCGCCAAGGCCATGCCGGGGGTGCGGCTGGAGCTGGACAACTCCGAGGGCTCGATCGACAACCTGGCCCGGGTCACCTCGGGCCGGGACGACTTCGCGATCGCCACCGCCGACGCCGTGGCCCAGTACACCGGCCCCGGCCGGGAGAAGCTGCGGGCCATCGCCCGGCTCTACGACGACTACCTGCAGCTGGTCGTGCCGGCCGACTCCCCGGTGCGCCGCGCCGCCGACCTCAAGGGCCTGCGGGTCGGCGTCGGCCAGTCGCTCTCCGGCGTGAACCTGGTGACCCGCAGGCTGCTGGCGGCTGCCGGGCTGGACCCCGACCGCGACATCGCCCCGGCCTTCCTGGGCATCACCGACGCCGCGAACGAGCTGCGGGCGGGCGGGCTGGACGCGTTCTTCTGGTCCGGCGGCCTGCCGACCAGCGCGCTCACCACGCTGTCCGAGCACGTCCGGATCCGGATCGTGCCACTGGGCGACCTCGCCGAGACCATCCACCTGGTCGAGGGCGGCGGCACGGACGCCTACCGGGCGGCCACCATGCCGAAGGGCACCTACCCCAACGCCGAGCCCCAGGACGAGGTCGCCACCGTCGCCGTGCCCAACCTGCTGATCACCCGGGCCGACGTGAACGCCGACCTGGTCCAGGGCATGACCCGGGCGGTGATCGACAGCCGCGACCAGATCGGCGCCCAGGTGCACGCCGCCCAGCTGGTCGACCTGCGCACCGCCGTCTACACCGACCCCCTCCCCCTGCACGAGGGCGCCGCCCGCTACTACCGCTCGGTGAAGCCCTGAGGCCTTCCCGCCGGGCCTTCCCGCCGGTCCTTCCCGCTAGGCCTTCTTGCGCCCGGCCCGGGGCACCGCGAGGGTGACGGCGAGGCCCGACGGGGTCGCCGTCCCGAAGGTGAGCGAGCCGCCGGCCGCCTGGAGCAGGGTGCGGGCGATCGACAGGCCCAGGCCCGACCCGTCCACGTTCTGGTGCCGGGTGCTGCGCCAGAAGCGGTCGCCGACCCGGGCCAGCTCCTCCTCGGTGAGGCCGGGGCCCTGGTCCGAGACGGTCACCGCGACCTCCTCGCGCCGCACCGCGACCAGCACCCGCACCCGGCTCCCCCCGGGGCCGAACTTGAGCGCGTTGTCGAGCACCGCGTCCAGCGCGCTGCCGAAGCCGATCGGGTCGGCCAGGCCGAGCGCCAGCGCCGGGCCCTCCCAGGCCAGCTCGATCCCGCGCTGACCGGCCAGCGGCCGCCAGGCGTCCACCCGCTCCAGGGTGAGCACGGCCAGGTCGGTGGGCTCGGGTTCGGGGCGGGCGTGCTCGGCGGTGGCCAGCCCGAGCAGGTCGTCGAGCACCCGGGCCAGCCGGACGCCCTCCTCGCGGACCCCGCCGAGCTCCTCCTCGTGCCCCTCGGGCAGCTCCAGACCGAGCACCTCGACCCGCAGCAGCAGCGCCGCCAGCGGGTTGCGCAGCTGGTGCGAGGCGTCGGCGACGAAGGCCTTCTGCTGGTCCAGGGCGAGCACCACGTGGTCGGCCATCTCGTTGAACGAGCGGGCCAGCCGCTGCAGCTCGGGCGGGCCGCCGCCGGACGCCACCCGGGCGTTCATCCGGCCGGTGGCGATGTCGTGGGTGGCCCGGTCCAGGGTGCGGACCGGACGCAGCACCCATTCGGTGAGCCGGGCGGCGAGCAGCACCGCGACGATCATCGCGGCGGCCTCGCCGGCGCCGATCACCAGCCACTTGCGCACCACCCGGGCGCGCAGCGCGGCGGTCGGGGACTCGCTGAGCACCACGGCGACCACGTCGCCGTCGCGGACCACCGGGGTGGCGACGGTGAGCGTGCGGTCCGGGGTCCACGGCCACACCTGCGGCGGATTGTGGCTGCGCCGGCCGTCCAGCGCCTCCTGGAAGGCCTGGTCGCCCCAGCCCTCCGAGGGCACCCCCCAGCCGGCCGGTGCCACCGCGATCGGCATGCCGTCGCGCTGGAAGATGCCGATCCGCACCCCGTAGAGCTCGTGGTAGCGCGCCACCTCGGCGTCCAGCGCGTGCCGGCGGCTGACGTCGCCGGGGGCGGGCTGCGGGTCCCCCTTGAGCGCCGACTCCAGACCGGAGAGCCCGGAGGTCGGCAGGTCCTGGGCGAACCGGGCGGCGTCGTCGAGCCGGTCGACGACCACCCGGCTCTGCTCGGCGGCCGCGAACGCCGCCGCGAGCGGCATGCCGAGCGCGGCGAGCACGCAGAGCATCAGCGCGAGCAGGATGCCGAGCAGGCGGGTGCGCACGTGCGGTCAGCGCTCCGCGCGGGCCGGGGGCGGGGTGTCACCGGCCGCGGCCGGGCACTCGGGTATCAGCCGGTAGCCGACGCCCCGGACGGCCTCGACCAGGCCGGGCAGGGCGAGCTTGGTGCGCAGCGAGCCGATGTGCACCTCCAGGGTGCGGCCGTTGCCCTCCCAGCCGCTGCGCCAGACCTCGCTGAAGATCTGCTCGCGGCGGTAGACCACGCCGGGGCTCTGGGCGAGCAGCGCCAGCAGGTCGAACTCCTTGCGGGTGAGCGGGACGTCCCGGCCGTCGACGCTGACCCGGCGGCGTTCGCGGTCGATCACGATGCCGCGGGACTCCAGCGGGCCGCGCTGCTGCGGGACGGCGTCCGGGGCGGGCACCGCGACGGCGGCCGGCGCGGCGCCGCGGCGGGCCACGGCGTGGATCCGGGCGAGCAGTTCACCCATGTCGTAGGGCTTGGTCACGTAGTCGTCGGCGCCGAGGTTGAGGCCGTGGATCCGGGAGCGTATGTCGGCGCGCGCGGTCACCATGATCACCGGCACGCCGCTGCCGGCGCGGATCCGGCTGCAGACCTCGAAGCCGTCCCGGTCGGGCAGGCCGAGGTCGAGCAGGACGACCCGGTAGGGCTCGTTGCCGTCCGGCACCAGGGCGTCCAGCGCCTCGTGGCCGCTGCGGGCGTGCCGGACCTGGAATCCGTGCCGGCCCAGGACCGCGACCAGCGCGGCGGCCACGCGTTCGTCGTCCTCGACGAGCAGCAGTCGCATGTTTCTCCTCCTCTCCCGGACGGTTCTCCGGGGGTCTGTCCCGCGGCCGTCGCGCGGTGCCGACGGCTCCCCCTGCCGGGCATGTCCCGGTTCTGCGCAGTATGGGCCAGGGACGGCCCGGACGCCAGGCTCGGCCGGGGGCGGGGACCGGGGCGGCCGGCCCCGCCGGGGCTCCGCGGGGGCTCCGCGATCACGCCCGCCGCGGCCGCGGACGCTGCCACTGTGCCCGCCCCGGCCGCCGGTGAACAGGACCCGCCGATCGTGTGGCCGGATCGTGATCCTCAAGTTCCGCTCAGATCGGCTGACGTGGCGTCGTCAGGACTCCTATGGTCACCCCACCGAGGGCCGCGACTCCGCCGGTCGCGGCCCCCGGATTCCTACCACCACTGCCGCCCAAGGGAGTTCACTCCCGCGGGCCGACCCGAGGGAGCCGGCACGATGACCACGAGCCTCGACAAGGAGTCCCGTGCCGACGCCGCCCCGCTGGTGGTCCTGCACAACGTGAACAAGCACTTCGGTGCGCTGCACGTGCTGCAGGACATCGACCTGGAGATCCACCAGGGCGAGGTGGTCGTGCTGATCGGCCCCTCCGGCTCGGGCAAGTCCACGCTGTGCCGGACGATCAACCGGCTGGAGACCGTCGACTCCGGAACGATCACCATCGACGGCCGCCCGCTGCCCGCCGAGGGCCGGGAGCTGGCCCGGCTGCGGGCCGAGGTCGGCATGGTGTTCCAGAGCTTCAACCTGTTCGCGCACAAGACCGTGCTGGAGAACGTCGTCCTCGGCCAGGTGAAGGTCCGCGGCATCGCCAGGGACAAGGCCGTGGAGACCGCCCGGGAACTGCTGGACCGGGTCGGCGTCGGCGCCCAGGCCGCGAAGTACCCGGCCCAGCTGTCCGGCGGCCAGCAGCAGCGCGTGGCGATCGCCCGGGCGCTGGCGATGAACCCGAAGGTGATGCTCTTCGACGAGCCCACCTCGGCGCTCGACCCCGAGATGATCAACGAAGTGCTGGAGGTCATGCGCCAGTTGGCCGCCGACGGCATGACGATGGTGGTGGTCACCCACGAGATGGGCTTCGCCCGCTCCGCCGCCAACCGGGTGCTGTTCATGGCCGACGGCCGGATCGTCGAGCAGAACACCCCGGACGCCTTCTTCACCGCGCCGCGCTCCGACCGCGCCAAGGACTTCCTCTCCAAGATCCTGCACCACTGATCCCCCGGGCCGGTCCCGGCCGGCGGCGGCAAGGGCGCCGCCGCGTCCGCCTGCCCGCCCACCTGCCTGCCTGCCTGCCTGCCTGCCCGATCGTTCCGACCTGCCTTCGCCAGAGCCCGGTTGACCCGTGGCCCAGCCCGAGGAGACCCCCATGAGGACCCGTCGCACCTTCGCCGTCGCGCTCTGTGCCATCGCGCTCACCGCCACCGCCGCCTGCGGCAAGGACGGCACCCCCGGCGCCGCCGCCACCGGGGCCGGCGGCAGCAGCGCGCCCGCGCTGCCCACCTACACCGTGAAGTCCGACGTCAAGGTGGACTCGGCGATCCTGGCCGCCGCCAAGCAGCGCGGCCAGCTGATCATCGGCGCCAAGGCCGACCAGCCCTTCCTCGGCTTCGAGGACCTCGCCACCGGCGACCGCAGCGGCTTCGACATCGAGATCGCCAAGATGGTCGCCGCCGATCTCGGCTTCACCCCGCAGCAGATCAAGTGGCAGACCCTGGTCTCCTCGCAGCGCGAGCCGGCCATCTCCAAGGGCCAGATCGACTTCTACGTCGGCACCTACAGCATCAACGACGAGCGCAAGAAGACCGTCTCCTTCGCCGGCCCGTACTACATCGCCGGCCAGGACCTGCTGGTCAAGGCCGACAACACCACGATCACCGGCCCGGACTCGCTGAACGGCAAGAACGTCTGCACCGCCACCGGCTCGACCTCGATCAAGAACATCGAGAAGTACTCGCCGAAGATCACCCAGTTCGACACCTACTCGGCCTGCGTCGAGAAGCTGATGTCGGGCGAGGTCGACGCGGTCACCACCGACGACGCCATCCTCAAGGGCTACGCCTCCAAGTACGCGCCCAAGCTCAAGGTGGTCGGCCAGCCCTTCACCAAGGAGAACTACGGCGTCGGCCTGAACAAGGACGACAAGGCGCTGCGCGACGCGATCAGCGACGCGATCAAGGCCCACCAGGACAACGGCGACTGGAAGAAGGCCTACGACGCCACCCTCGGCCTCTCCGGTTCCACCGCGCCGCAGCCGCCGGCCCTCGACCGCTACTGATCCCCCACTCCCCCGAGTCGACGAACCCCTGAGAGGAGGGCCGCCGGATGGGCTTCCTGTTCGAGGACGGCAACTTCGCGCTGTTCCGCGACGGCTTCCTGCAGACGATCGTGCTCAGCGCGCTCAGCGCGCTGCTCGCCCTGCTGCTGGGCACCCTGCTGGCGGCCTTCCGGGTCTCCCCGATCCCGGCCCTGCGGGCCTTCGGCACCGCCTGGGTGACGGTCTTCCGCAACACCCCGCTGACCGTGCTGTTCTTCGCCGTGACCTTCGGCCTCCCGCCGCTCGGCGTGCACTTCGACCACCTCACCTTCGCGGTCCTGGCGCTCGGCGGCTACACCGCCGCGTTCGTCTGCGAGGTGCTGCGCTCCGGCATCAACACGGTGCCGCTCGGTCAGGCCGAGGCCGCCCGCAGCCTCGGCCTGACCTTCGGTCAGACCCTCACCCAGGTCGTCCTGCCCCAGGCGGCCCGAGCCGTGCTGGCGCCGATGAGCAGCGTCTTCATCGCACTCCCGAGGAACTCCGCGATCGCCGGCGCGTTCAGCGTCGGCGAGCTGTACAGCGTCCAGCAGGGCTTCTCCGACGGGGACGGCTACTCGATCTTCGCGATCTTCTTCTGGGTGGCCTGCGCCTACCTGCTGATCAGCGCCACTGTCGCCCTGTTGTTCCGCTTCCTGGAGTCCCGACTGGCGGTGGCCCGATGAGCAAGCTCCTCACCCGTTCCACGACGGCCGGCGTCCTCTACGACGCCCCCGGCCCCAAGGCCCTCGCCCGCTACCGGGTCTTCGGGGTGCTCTCACTGCTCGGCATCGCCGGACTGTTCTGGTACGCCTTCAGCGCGCTGAACGACAACGGCCAGTTCGACCCCCAGCTCTGGGACGCGTTCCAGTACACGACCATCCAGCAGCGGATCGTCGACGGGCTGGTCGCCACCCTGCAGGCCTTCGGGCTGGCGGCGGTGTTCTCGCTGGTGCTGGGCGCGCTGCTGGCCGCCGGGCAGCTCTCCGACCACCGGCCGGTGCGCTGGGCGTGCGTCTCCTTCGTCCAGTTCTTCCGGGCGATGCCGCTGCTGATCCTGATCGTCGCGCTCTACTACGGGTTCTTCGCCAAGGAGCCGATGTGGGCGCTGGTGCTCGGGCTCACCCTGTACAACGGCTCGGTCCAGGCGGAGATCATCCGCAGCGGCGTCAACGCCGTCCCCCGGGGCCAGGGCGAGGCCGCGTACGCGCTCGGGATGCGCAAGACCCAGGTGATGACGACCATCCTGGTCCCGCAGGCGGTCCGCTCGATGCTGCCCTCGATGCTCGGCCAGCTGGTCGTGACGCTCAAGGACACCTCGCTCGGCTTCGTCATCACCTACAACGAACTACTCTTCGTCGGCAAGGCCATCGCGACCCAGCCGCTGAACGCCGCGGGCTTCCCGTACATCCCGGTCGTCCTGGTGATCGGGCCCATCTACATCGCGATGTGCCTCCTGCTCACCGCGCTCGCACGGTGGATCGAGGCACGCGGGCGAAGCGGCGCGAACCGGCGCACTTCACCTGCTGCTTGACGGACACGCAGGCGAACTGTTGCATTGCTCTTCGTGACACCTTCCGGGAGCATCCACGCGGCATATGACGGCAGGCCGGCGACCGACCCGTGCTCCGGCGTCCGCGGCACCCGTCCGTATCCGAAGGGTCCGGCATGGACCCGGTGATCGTGGTCGGGGCCGGGCCGGTCGGCCTGGCCCTGGCCCTCGCGCTCGCCCGGCACGAAGTGCCGACCGTCGTGCTCGACGAGGGCTCCGGGCTCTGCCCGGAGAGCCCGCGCAGCGTCGTCCTCGGCGCCGACACCGCGGCCTTCCTCAGCAGGATCGGCTACCCCCGGGCCGTCGCCGACGCCGCCCGCTGGGACGCCTTCACCGTCTGGCGCCGCCGCCAGGAGGTGCTCCGGATCGACCTCGCCGACACCCCCGTGCTGCACCTGCCCCAGCACCGCCTCCAGCGCGGACTGCAGGACGCCCTCACCGGCACCCCGCTGGTCAGGCTGGTCCCGCTCAGCCGGGTCACCCGGCTCGAACAGGACCGCGACGGCGTCAGCGTGCTCACCCGCAACCCGAAGGACGGCACCGAGACCTGGTGGCGCGGCAGCCACCTGGTCGGCTGCGACGGCGCCCGCTCGGCCGTCCGCAAGATGCTGAAGATCCGCTTCCCCGGCCGGCCCGCCGTCGACCGCAGCGCCGTCGCCACCGTCCGGGTCGACCTGCCGTTCACCGAGCCCCGGCTGCACCGCGAGCCGCCGTGGCGCGGCGACCGCGAGGCCACCGCCCGCCCGCTGCCGCACGGCGTCTGGCGGCTCGACTGGCGGCTGCCGCCCGGCCGGCCCGCGGTCACCGAGCCGGTCGACCCGCACGCCACCTGGCCCGGCATCGTCACCGGCGACACCCTGCTCACCCGGGTCACCGCCACCCTCACCGGCTGGTGCGGCGAACTCCCGACGTTCGACCTGCTCGCCGCCGCCGACCACACGGCCCAGCAGCGGCTGGCGGCCCGGTTCCGGGTCGGCCGCTGCTTCCTGGCCGGCGACGCCGCCCACCTGCACGGCGCGCTCGGCATGCAGAACCTCACCGACGGCCTGCGCGACGCCGACAACCTCGCCTGGCGACTCGCCCTCGCCTGGCACCTCCACTCCGGTGGCCCGCAGCCCGGCGGCTCCCTGCTCGACGGCTACGAGGCCGAGCGGCGCGGCGCGGTCGGCGCCCGCCTGCGCGCCGTCGACCAGGCCATGCCGCTGCTGCGCCCGCTGCGCGGCTGGGCGCAGACCCGGCGCTCGCTGTTCACCGGCTCGTTCCGCAAGCACGCCCCGCTGCTCGTCGACGGGCACCTCGGCACCGGGCGGTTCGGCGGTGCCCCCGCCTACCCGGCCGCCCCCTCCGGCGTACCCGGGCGGGTCCCGGTCCAGCGCGGCGCGCGCGGCGCCACCTCGCTCAGCGAACTGCTGCCCGCCACCGCGCCCGGCGTGCTCGTCCCGGACCTGCCGGTGCTGACCACCGACGGCACCCCGGACCAGTTGCACACCCGGCTCGGCGCCGGGTTCCTGTTGCTGTTGGTCGCCCCCGGCACCGCCGTCTGGTCCGCCGAGCGCTGGCTGGGCGCCGGGCTGATGCCCCGGCTGGCCGAGGTCGCCGCCGCGCTGCCGGTGCCGGCCGAGGTCCTGGTCACCGAGGCCTACCCGGGTGCCGGCCCGCACACCGTGCTGCTGATCCGGCCCGACGGCCATCTGGTCGGGGTCACCCAGGGCGCGGACGGCGAGGACCTCCAGGCGCTGGCCGACCGGGCCCGGGGCGGCCCGGCCTCGCTCACCGGCGGGCCCGAACCGGAGCCGCCGGCCGCCCAGTCGGCCGGCGCCCAGGGCGGCGACGGCGCCGGCCGCTGAGGGGATCCTGACGCCGTGGGGCCCGACGCCGTGGGGCCCGACGCCGTGGGGGTCTGCGGCCGAGGGGGCCTGGGGCCCGCTAGCGGGCGACCTCGGTGACCCGGCTCTCCCGGACGACGGTGACCCGGATCTGGCCCGGGTAGGTCAGCTCCTCCGCGACCTGCTTGGCGACCTCCCGGGCGATCACCTGCGCCCCGAGGTCGTCCACCACCTCCGGGCGGACCATCACCCGGACCTCCCGGCCGGCCTGCATCGCGTAGACGTCGGCCACGCCGTCGTGCGCCCGGGCGATCTCCTCCAGCCGCTCCAGCCGGCGCACGTACGCCTCCAGCGACTCCTTGCGCGCCCCCGGGCGGCCGCCCGAACAGGCGTCCGCGGCCTGGACCAGCACCGCCTCCACCGTCTTCGGCTCCACCTCGCCGTGGTGCGCGGCGATCGCGTGCACCACGTCCGCCGGCTCGTCGTGCCGCCGGGCGAAGTCCGCGCCGACCGCCGCGTGGCTGCCCTCGACCTCGTGGGTCAGCGCCTTGCCGATGTCGTGCAGCAGCGCCGCGCGCCGCACCGGCTCCGGGTCCACCCCGAGTTCGGCGGCCATCATCCCGGCCAGGTGCGCCGACTCCACCAGGTGGCCGAGCACGTTCTGCCCGTACGAGGCCCGGTAGCGCAGGGTGCCCAGGGTGCGGACCAGCTCCGGATGCATGCCGCCGACCCGGACGGCCAGCAGCGCGTCCTCGCCCGCCCGCACGCAGCGGCGTTCGACCTCCGCACGGCTGCGCGCGTGCACGTGCTCGATCCGCAGCGGGTGGATCCGGCCGTCCTCGACCAGCTGCTCCAGGGTGAGCCGGGCGGTCTCCCGGCGGACCGGGTCGAAGCAGGAGAGCTGCACCACCGCCGGGGTGTCGTCGATGATCAGATTGACGCCGGTGACGGACTCGAAGGTCTTGATGTTGCGGCCCTCGCGCCCGATCACCCGGCCCTTCATCTCCTCGGTGGGCAGCCGGAACACCGACACCGCGGTCTCGGCGGTCTGCTCGGCCGCCAGCCGCTGGATCGCCCCGGCCACGATGCCCCGGGCCCGTTGCTCGCCCTCCTCGCGGGCGGCGCGCTCGATCTCCCGGACGGTGACCGCCGCCTCCCGGCGGGCCTGCGCCTCGGCCGCGCGGACGAGTTCGGCGCGGGCCTGCTCCGCGGAGAGCCCGGCGGTACGCTCCAGTTCGGCCGCCCGGTGCCGGACCAGCTCGTCGGCCTCGCCCCTCACGCGCGCCAGTTCGGCCGTCCGCTCGGCGAGTTCGCCCTCGCGGGCACGCAGCCGGTCGAGCTCCCCGGCCAACCACTCCTCGCGCCGGTCGAGTTCGGCGCGCTGCCGGTCCGCCTGCCGCTCGGTGCGCCGCCGCGCCCGCTCGGTCTCGGCGGCGGCGCGGCGCTGCGCGCTGCGGAACCGCCGGGCCAGCAGCCAGGCCGTCACCAGGGCCGCCACCACGGCCGCCGCCAGCAGGGAGACGGCCGGTCCGGCGCCCACCGCGATCCTCATGCTGCCCACTCCCCGTCCAGCCGCGGCACGCCGCCCGGGACCGTCGCGCGGCCGGCCCGGAACCGCCCGGTCGCAGGCACGGCCGGAGCGCGGCCGGGGGTGGCCGAGGGATGATCGACGTGCTCCCGCACTGAGTGCGAGGCTAGGCGTGGGTTACGAAACGGTCAAGACTGGCCAGGCAGTTGACCAACCCTCGGGTAACCCCCGGTGACCCGGGCGTCAGTCCTCGTACGCCGTGTCCCCGTACGCCCCGTCCTGCTCCCCGGCGCCGGCCTCCTCCTCGTCCAGCGCCTCCCGGACCACCCGGAAGGCCAGCCCTTCGGAGTAGCCGCGCCGGGCCAGCATCCCGACCAGCCGGCGGGTGCGGGTCTGCCGTTCCAGGCCCCGGGTGGTCCGCAGCCGGCGTTCGACCAGGGCGCGGGCCGCCTCGGTCTCGTCGTCCTGGTCGACCTGGGCGAGGGCCTGCTCGGCGAGGTCACCGGCGACGCCCTTGGTCCGCAGCTCCTGCGCCAGCGCGCGCCGGGACAGACTGCGGACGCTGTGCCGGGACTCCACCCAGGCCCGGGCGAAGGCGGCGTCGTCGATCAGCCCGACCTCCTCCAGCCGGGTCAGCACCTCCTCGGCGACCTCGTCCGGGATCTCCCGCTTGCGCAGGGCGTCGGCGAGCTGCTTGCGGGTCTTGGCCGCGCCGGTGAGCAGGCGCAGGCAGATGTCCCGGGCCCGGCTCTCGGGGTCGGCCGGCTCCTCGGGGCGGCGGCGCCGGGGCGCACCGGGGCCGTCCACGTCCGGACCGTCGGCGCCGCCGGTGCCGTCGGGGTCGGTGCCGTCACGGTCGGCGCCGCGCCGGGTGCGGCCGGAGCGCCGCTTCGGCCGCTCCTGCGGGAACGCCGGGGCGGGGCCGGCCGCACCCCCGTGACCGGCCGCCCCCGCTCCGTCGTCCTCCTCGCCCCCGCCGGCGGGCCCGCCGGGGAACCGCTCCTCCGCCAGCGCCGAGCGGCGACGCCGCCGCCCCGCCGGCAGCTCGGAGGCGGAGACGAGCCCGAGCTCCCCCGTGTCCGCCGGGCGTGCCTCGGGCCGCCGCGCGGACCGGGCACGCTCCGGCGCGGCCGCCGGCGCGGACCGGCGCACCCGCCCGGCGTCCGGGCCGGACCCTGGTGCGGACGCGGGCTCCGGCTCGGCCACGGCCGCGAACCAGTCCGGCGGCCCGTAGTCGTCGTCCTCCGGGCCCGTCGGCCCGCCACTGTGCTGCGTCAACGGCTCAGGCCTTGGCGGCCGCCGTCTTCTTCGCCGCGGCCGTCTTGGCGGCGGTCGCGGTGATCGGCTTGGCCGCGCCCTCGGCAGCATCCGCCGCCGCGGCCTCGGCCGGCTCCTCGACCTTCGGGCCGATGCCCAGCTTGCCCTTGATCTTGCGCTCGATCTCGTCGGCCAGCTGCGGGTTGTCCCGCAGGAAGTTGCGGGCGTTCTCCTTGCCCTGGCCGAGCTGGTCGCCCTCGTAGGTGTACCAGGCACCCGACTTGCGGATGAAGCCGTGCTCGACGCCCATGTCGATCAGGCCGCCCTCGCGGCTGATGCCCACGCCGTAGAGGATGTCGAACTCGGCCTGCTTGAACGGCGCGGCGACCTTGTTCTTCACGACCTTGACCCGGGTGCGGTTGCCGACCGCCTCGGTGCCGTCCTTCAGGGTCTCGATCCGGCGGATGTCCAGGCGGACCGAGGCGTAGAACTTCAGCGCCCGGCCACCGGTCGTCGTCTCCGGCGAGCCGAACATCACGCCGATCTTCTCGCGCAGCTGGTTGATGAAGATCGCGGTGGTGTTCGACTGGTTCAGCGCACCGGCGATCTTCCGCAGCGCCTGGCTCATCAGCCGGGCCTGCAGACCGACGTGCGAGTCGCCCATCTCGCCCTCGATCTCCGCGCGCGGGACCAGCGCCGCCACGGAGTCGATGATCACCAGGTCGATCGCGCCGGAGCGGATCAGCATGTCGGTGATCTCCAGGGCCTGCTCACCGGTGTCCGGCTGGCTGACCAGCAGGGCGTCGGTGTCCACGCCGAGCTTCTTGGCGTACTCCGGGTCGAGCGCGTGCTCCGCGTCGACGAAGGCGACGGTGCCGCCGGCCTTCTGGGCGTTGGCCGCCAGGTGCAGGGTCAGCGTGGTCTTGCCGGAGGACTCGGGGCCGTAGATCTCGATCACCCGGCCGCGCGGGATGCCGCCGACCCCGAGGGCGACGTCCAGGGCGGTGGACCCGGTGGAGATCACCTCGACCGGCTCGTTGGCCTTCTCGCCGAGGCGCATCACCGAGCCCTTGCCGAACTGTCGCTCGATCTGGGCGAGCGCCGTCTCAAGGGCCTTCTCGCGGTCCGTACCTGCCATGGCTTCCACCCTCGGGTTCTGTGCTGTGCGCTTCATCGTCCTCGACGCTAGCGCGTCCCACCGACAATCGGCTCCGACCCGGCTCTGCCTGGGGAGAACTCTGCGCCGGAGAGTACAAAGAACAAGTGTTCGAATCAAGCCGGGGCCGTTCGAGCCCCGCTCCCGGGGCGCCCCCGGCTACTCCCGGTCCGAGCCCCCGCCGACCATCCGCCGCAGCCTGCGCGCCGCCTCCCGGCGCAGCGCCCGCCGCTGGCGGCGCTGCTCGCCGCGGTCGATCCGCGGGTCGGTCACCTCGTACCGCCGCACGTACGTGCCGACGAAGCCCTGCAGGGTGGCCGCCGCCGGAATGGCGATCAGCGCGCCGACGCCGCCGAGCAGCGCCGCGCCCGCGATCACCGAGCCGAACGCCACCGCGGGGTGCACGTCCACCGTCTTCGCGGTGATCCGCGGGTGCAGCAGGTAGTTCTCCACCTGCTGGTAGACCACCACGAAGACCAGCACCCAGAGCGCGTCCACCGGCTCCGGGGTGGTCAGCGCCACCAGCACCGGCAGCGCCCCCGCCAGGTAGGTGCCGATGGTCGGCACGAACTGCGACATGACGCCGACCCAGACCGCCAGCGCGGCCGCGTACGGGAGGTCGAGCAGCGCGAACATCACCCAGTGCGCGAGCGCCGAGGCGACCGCGAGCAGGGCCCGGGAGTAGAGGTAGCCGCCGGTCTTGGCCAGCGCGATCTCCCAGGCCCGCAGCACCTCGGCCTGCTTGGCGGGCGGCAGCATCGAACAGACGGTGCGCCGCACCCGGGGCCCGTCGGCGGTGAAGTAGAAGGTGAAGAGGCCGACCGTGAACGCCTGGAACAGGCCGCCGAGCAGGGTCGTGGAGACGCCCCAGACGTTGTCCGCGGCCGACTGGGCGTAGCTCTCGATCGCCCCGGAGTCCTTGAGCAGCTTCTTCTGCAGCTCGTCCAGCGAGAGGTCCTGGTGGAAGGTGCTGTTGATCCAGGTGATCAGGTTGTCGAGCAGGTGCGGGAGCTCACCCGCGATCTTCCCCACCTGGTCGACCAGCAGGGTGCCGAGCGCGGTCAGGAACCCGCCGACCGCTATCGCCACCGCGATGAAGACCAGGAAGGTGCCGACTCCCCGGCGCACCCCGCGGGCCGCCATCCGGTCCACCGCCGGCTCCAGCGCCAGCGCCAGGAAGAAGGAGACCAGCAGCATCACGAAGAGGTCGATCAGCTGGTGGAAGGCCCAGTCGGCGAGCTGGAACAGCCCGACCATGACGAGCGCCAGCACCATCGCCCGCGGCAGCCAGCGCGGCATGCCGGAACCCCAGATGCCGTCACCCGCGGTGCGGGCCGGCGCCGGTTCCGCTTCCGCGGCGGGCGGGGAGGCGGGCGGAGGGCCCGCTGCCTCGTCGGCGACCTGCGCCGACCTGTCCGGATTCTGCTGTTCTGCACTGCTTGCCACTCGCACAGTCTGACCCATGTCCGACGCGCGTTCGAGCATCGGCCGGAAGTCGTCGGGCGGCGGCCGGACCGGACCCGACCGGGTCAGCGCAGCACCGCGGAGACGCCCTGGGTGTCGCAGACCACACGCCAGACGTCCTTGGCCTCCCAGCCCGCCTCCAGCGCCTGGCGGACCGTCCGCCCGCCGAGCTCGCTCATCACGTGATCGCTCGCGAAGGACTCCGCGTACGCCTCGCCGAAGTGCGCGTACATCCGCCGCCAGAACTCCGTCAGCCTCATGCCCACCAGTATCCCGGACCGCCGCACGGCCCCGTCCCGCCCGCTCTCCCGGCCCGCCCGCCCCGGCCCTACGGGTGCCAGTCGGCCGCCGTCAGGGCGTACTCGACCTCGCCGTGCTCGCTGCCCTCGATCGGCTCCGGGTGGTCCTCGCGGAAGGTCCGCACGTACGAGAGCCCGGCCTTCTCCATCACCCGCCGCGAGCCGCGGTTGACCGCCATGGTGTACGCCACCACCCGCTCGACGCCGAGTCCGGTGAAGCCCCGGCGGATCAGCGCCCGGGAGCCCTCGGTGGCGTAGCCGCGGCCCCAGGCCGCGCGGCGCAGCCGGTAGCCCAGTTCGACCTCGGTGCGGTCGCCGTCCGGCGGCCGGAACTCGAACCAGCCGAGGAAGGCCCCGCCCGCCCGCTCCTCGGCGGCCCACCAGCCGAGACCGCCGTACCGGCGGTAGTGGTCGAGGTAGAGCGGCAGCAGGGTGGACTCGACGACCTCGCGCGGGGTGGCCCGCCCGCCGGTGAGGTAGCGGGTGACCTCCGGGTCGGCGTCCAGCTCGACCAGCGCGTCCACGTCGGCGGCGGTGAAGCGGCGCAGCACCAGCCGCTCGGTGGTGAGGAAGACGTCCATCCCCCGATCCTCGCCCGCCCCCTCCGGTCCGTCATCCGGTTTTCCGGGCCGTGCGCTCAGCGCGGCAGGACCAGCGCCCCGGCGCCGTAGTACTCGCGGTCGCCGCAGGCGTGCGGGCCGGGCGGGCAGGCGGCGTCCGCGGTGGTGGCCAGCAGTGCGGCGAGCCGGTCGGAGTCCCAGTCCGGGTGCAGCGCGGCGGCCACCGCGACCGCGCCGGTGACGTGCGCGGCGGCCATCGAGGTCCCGGCCAGGGCGGCGTACCGGCCGTCGGGCCAGTCGGAGACCACCGCCCCCCGGGCGCCGCCGTCCGGGTCCCCGCCGGGGGCGGCCAGCGAGACCCGGCCGCGCCCGTGGTTGGTGTAGACGGACGGGCGGCCGTCCCGGTCGACGGCGGTCACGGTGACCACGCCGGGCAGTTCGCCGGGCAGCCGGACGCACTCGGGGCCGAGCGAGCGGGACTGCGGCGCCCCGCCGGTGCGGTCGTTGGGGCTGCGCTCGTCGCTGCGGGCCGCGCCGAGGTCCTGCCCGTCGTTGCCGGCCGAGGCGACCACCACCGCGCCGTTCCGGCGGGCGTACTCGACGGCCCGGCCGACGGCGGCGGTCAGCGCGGCCTGGTCGGGGTCGTCGGGGCAGTTGTACTTCCACGGGTCGGCGAAGTAGCTGTTGTTGATCGCCCGGGCGCCGTGGTCGGCGGCCCAGAGCATGCCGCAGACGATGTTCTCGGCGTAGTACTGGCCGAGCGGGCCGAGCAGCCGGACGGCGGCGATCCGCACCCCGGGGGCGACCCCGCTGACGCCCCGGCCGTCCCGGGCGGCGCCGACGATCCCGGCGACATGGGTGCCGTGGCCGCTCTCGCCGACCCCGGCGTCGGGGCGCCAGGCGCCGGTGCGGGCGTCGGGGCGGCCGTCGGCGCAGGAGACGGAGCTCTTCGGGTCGACGGCGGCGCGCAGGTCGGGGTGGGTGTCGTCGACGCCGGAGTCGAGGACGGCGACCAGCACCCGGCGCAGGGCGTCGGCGCCGGGGGTGTCCGGGCCGCGCGGCGAGCGGGGGGTGGTGTCCGCGGCCGCGCCGGGGGCGGCACCGAGCAGCGCGAGGTTCCAGGCGTCGCGCTCGCCCGGGTCGGGGACCGTGACGGTGCTGTCGTCCCCGCCGTCCCCGTCCCCGCCGCCGTCGCCGTCGCCAGAGCCGCCCGGGCCGCGTAGCCCGGCCCGGAAGTCGCCGGCGCCGTCCACCGACCGGGGCGGGCCCGGCACCGGCGCGGTGCGGGTGGCACCGACCGAGGCCACCCCGGGCCGCCCGCGGACCTTCTGCGCGAAGCCCCCGGCGGCGTACGCCAGCACCACCCCGATCTGCGGGTACTCCTGGACGACCTGCCCGCCGGCCGCGCGGATCTGCTCCGCCGCCCGTTCGGCCCCCGCGGCGTCCGCCCGCTCGGCGAGGACCAGGTAGCTGAGGTACGCCCGCCCCGGCCCGGCGACATAGGGGACGGCGCCGCCGACGACCAGCGCGGTCAGCAGCATCGCGAGCAGGACGCGCAGCGGCCCCCGGCCGCGGCGCCGGGCGGGGGCGGCCGGACCGGCCATCCGGGCGGGCACCGGAAGGGGGCCTCGGCCGGACGGGTCGGCCTGCGCCATGGCACGGTCTCCGCTCGTCGGTCCCGGCGGCCGGACCGGGGCGGCCGGCCGCCGGAGGGGCTGGTCTTCACAGGAGCGTCACAGGGACTGAATCATCACCATATGATCGGTTTGTCCGTTCCGCCTTCCCGATTGCCCCGAACGGCCACCGCCCCGCACCCCCGCGCCCCGCCGGACCCGCCCCCCTTGTCGGTGCCACCCGGCACCATGGGGGCATGGCGACCGCGCACCCGACCCCCACCCCGGCCGACCCGCTGGCCGGCTTCGCCCCCGCCACCCGGGCCTGGTTCACCGGCGCCTTCTCCGCGCCCACCACCGCCCAGGCCGAGGCCTGGCGAGCCATCGCCCGGGACACCGACGTCCTGGTGGTCGCCCCCACCGGCTCCGGCAAGACCCTCGCGGCCTTCCTGTCCGCCCTGGACCGGCTCAGCAGCACCCCGCCTCCCGCCGAGCCCAGGCGCCGCTGCCGGGTCCTCTACATCTCCCCGCTGAAGGCCCTCGCGGTCGACGTCGAGCGCAACCTCCGCGCCCCGCTGGCCGGCCTGCGCCAGGCCGCCGTCCGGCTCGGCCTGCCGGAACCGGACGTCCAGGTCGCCATCCGCTCCGGCGACACCCCGGCCGCCGACCGCCGCCGCTTCGCCACCCACCCGCCGGACATCCTCATCACCACCCCCGAGTCGCTCTTCCTGCTGCTCACCTCCGCCTCCCGGGACGCCCTGCGCGGCATCGACACGGTGATCCTGGACGAGGTGCACGCCGTCGCCGGCACCAAGCGCGGCGCCCACCTCGCGCTCTCCCTGGAGCGGCTGGACGAACTGCTCGACCGCCCGGCCCGCCGGATCGGCCTGTCCGCCACCGTCCGGCCGGTCGAGGAGGTGGCCCGCTTCCTCAGCCCCGGGCGCGGCGCCGAGGTGGTCCAGCCACCCGCCGCCAAGGAGTTCGACCTCTCCGTGGTCGTCCCCGTCCCGAACCTCGACGACCTGCCCGCCGCCCCGGCCGTCGGCGGCGCCGCCGACGGCGACCCGCAGCGCCAGGCCTCCATCTGGCCGCACGTCGAGGAACGGATCGTCGACCTCGTCCAGGCCCACCGCTCCACCATCGTCTTCGCCAACTCCCGCCGCCTCGCTGAGCGGCTCTGCAACCGGCTGAACGAGATCGCCCTCGAACGCGCCACCGGTGCCGGCCTGCCCGAGGCCCACGCCCCCGCCCAGCTGATGGGCGGCTCCGGCGCCGCCAAGGGCGCCCCGCCGGTGATCGCCCGCGCCCACCACGGCTCGGTCTCCAAGGAGCAGCGCGCCCTGGTCGAGGAGGAACTCAAGGCCGGCCGGCTGCCCGCCGTGGTCGCCACCTCCAGCCTGGAGCTCGGCATCGACATGGGCGCCGTCGAGCTGGTGGTCCAGGTCGAGTCCCCGCCCTCGGTCGCCTCCGGCCTCCAGCGGGTAGGCCGGGCCGGCCACCAGGTCGGCGCGGTCTCCACCGGCGTGGTCTTCCCCAAGTACCGGGGCGACCTGGTGCAGTCCGCCGTGGTCACCGAGCGGATGCGGGCCGGGCGGATCGAGGCCCTGCGCATCCCGCGCAACCCGCTCGACGTGCTCGCCCAGCAGCTGGTCGCGATGACCGCGCTGGACACCTGGCAGGTCGACGAACTGCTCACCGTGGTCCGCCGGGCCGCGCCGTTCGCCACCCTCCCGCAGTCCGCCTTCGACGCGGTGCTCGACATGCTGGCCGGCCGCTACCCCTCGGACGCCTTCGCCGAGCTGCGCCCCCGCCTGGTCTGGGACCGGGTGGCCGGCACCGTCAGCGGCCGCCCCGGCGCCCAGCGGCTCGCCGTCACCTCCGGCGGCACCATCCCCGACCGGGGCCTGTTCGGCGTCTTCATCGCCGGCACGGATCCGAAGAAGGGCGGCGGCCGGGTCGGAGAGCTGGACGAGGAGATGGTCTACGAGTCCCGGGTCGGCGACGTCTTCACCCTCGGCACCACCTCCTGGCGGATCGAGGACATCACCCACGACAAGGTGCTGGTCACCCCCGCCCCCGGCGTCCCCGGCCGGCTCCCGTTCTGGAAGGGCGACAGCCTCGGCCGCCCGCTGGAACTCGGCCGCGCGCTCGGCGCCTTCACCCGCGAACTCGGCGCGCTCGACCCGCAGACCGCCACCGCCCGGCTGAAGCGGGCCGGCCTGGACGACTGGGCCGCCGGCAACCTGCTCGACTACCTCGCCGAGCAGCGCGCCGCCTGCGGCCACCTCCCCGACGACCGCACCATCGTGGTCGAGCGCTTCCGCGACGAGCTCGGCGACTGGCGGATCGTCGTGCACTCCCCCTTCGGCGCCCAGGTGCACGCCCCCTGGGCGCTCGCCCTCGCCGCCCGGCTGCGCGAGAAGCACGGCCTCGACCCGCAGGTGATGCACGCCGACGACGGCATCGTGCTCCGCCTGCCGGACGCCGATCTCCTGGACTTCCCTTCCGACAAGCCCGTCACCGACGACGCCCCGGTCGGCGCCGACGCCACCCTGTTCGACCCGCAGGAGATCGAACAGCTGGTCACCGACCAGGTCGGCGGCTCCGCCCTGTTCGCCTCCCGCTTCCGCGAGTGCGCCGGCCGCGCCCTGCTGCTCCCCCGCCGCAACCCCGGCAAGCGCACCCCGCTCTGGCAGCAGCGCCGGCGCGCCGCCCAACTCCTGGAGGTCGCCGCCGAGTACGGCTCCTTCCCGATCGTGCTGGAGGCCGTCCGCGAGTGCCTCCAGGACGTCTTCGACGTCCCCGGCCTGGTCGAACTGATGGGGGACCTCGAATCCCGCGCCGTACGGCTGGTCGAGGTCACCACCCCCGAACCCTCCCCGTTCGCCCGCTCCCTGCTCTTCGGCTACGTCGCCCAGTTCCTCTACGAGGGCGACTCCCCGCTCGCCGAGCGCCGCGCCGCCGCCCTCTCGCTCGACTCCCGGCTGCTGTCCGAACTCCTCGGCCAGGCCGAACTGCGCGAACTGCTCGACCCGCAGGTCCTCGCCGAGCTGGAGGCCGAACTCCAGCGGCTCACCCCCGAGCGCCGGATCAAGGACGCCGAGGGCGTCGCCGACGCACTGCGCCTGCTCGGCCCGCTCAGCGAGGCCGAGCTGACCGCCCGCGGCGCCGAACCGCTCTGGGCCCTCGAACTGGAGGCCGCCCGCCGGGTGATCCAGGTCCGGATCGGCGGCGAGCAGCGCTGGGCCGCCATCGAGGACGCCGGCCGGCTGCGCGACGCCCTCGGCACCCCGCTGCCGGTCGGCGTGCCCGAGGCCTTCACCGAACCGGTCAAGGACCCGCTGGGCGACCTGCTCGCCCGGCACGCCCGCACCCACGGCCCGTTCACCGCCGCCGAGGCCGCCGAACGCTACGGCCTGGGCTCCGCCGTGGTCACCGGCACCCTGCACCGCCTCACCGCCACCGGCCGCCTGGTCCAGGGCGAGTTCAGCCCACCCGTCGCCCACCACCACCCTTCCTCGGAAGCGCTTCGCGCCGCCCCTCCCGAGCAGCACACCGCCACCGTCGAGTGGTGCGACGCGGACGTCCTGCGCCGGCTGCGCCGCCGCTCGCTGGCCGCCCTGCGCCAGGAGGTCGAACCCGTCCCGCCGCGCGCCCTGGCCGCCTTCCTGCCCCAGTGGCAGCACCTGGCCGGCCACCGGCTGCGCGGCCCGGACGGCCTGCTCCGGGTGGTCGAACAGCTCCAGGGCACCGCCCTGCCCGCCTCCGCCCTGGAGAAGCTGATCCTCCCGGCGCGGCTCACCGACTACTCCCCCGGTCTGCTGGACGAACTGACGGCGGCCGGCGAGATCGGCTGGGCCGGCGCCGGGGCGCTGCCCGGAAAGGACGGCTGGATCAGCCTGCACCTGGCCGAGAACGCCCACCTGCTGCGCCCCGAACCGGTGCCGCCCGCCGTCACCCCCGTGCACACCGCCCTGCTGGAGGCGCTGACCGGCGGCTACGGGCTGTTCTTCCGCCAGCTGGTCGCCCAGCTCCCGGAGACACCCGAACCGGAGGTCGTCGAGGCCCTGTGGGACCTCGTCTGGGCCGGCTACGTCAGCAACGACACCCTGGCCCCGCTGCGCGCCCTGCTCGGCTCGGGCCGGACCGCCGGCGCCACCGCGCACCGGGCGCCCCGGGCCACCCCGCGCGGCCGCTTCGGCGGCGCCGGGCGCCCCTTCGGCAGGGTCGGCGGCGCGCTGCGCGGCGGCCCGCCGACGGTCGGCGGGCGCTGGTCGCTGCTGCCCGCGTTCGCCGCCGACCCGACCGTCCGGGCCACCGCCCAGGCGCAGAGCCTGCTGGACCGGCACGGTCTGCTCACCCGGGGCACGGTCGCCGCCGAGCGGGTCCCGGGCGGCTTCGCCGGGGTCTACCGGGTGCTCTCCGCCATGGAGGAACGCGGCCGGACCCGCCGGGGCTACTTCGTCGAGGGGCTGGGCGGCGCCCAGTTCGCCATGGAGGGCGCCGCCGACCGGCTGCGCTCGGTCAGCGGCCGGCTGGAGCGGGCCGCCGGCACCGAGTGGCCGGCCGCCCCGTCCGCCGAGCCCCCGCAGGCCCTGGTGCTCGCCGCCGCCGACCCGGCCAACGCCTACGGCGCCGCACTGCCCTGGCCCGAGCCGCCCGCCGGGTCCGCCGAGGCGGCGGGCAAGGCGCACCGGCCCGGCCGGAAGGCCGGCGCCCTGGTGGTACTGGTCGACGGCGAGCTGTGCCTGTACGTCGAGCGCGGCGGCAAGTCGCTGCTCGCCTGGACGCGGGACGACGCCACCCTCGCCGCCGCGGCGGCCGCGCTGGCCGGAGCCGCCCGGGCGGGGGCGCTGGGCAGCGTCACCGTCGAACGGGCGAACGGCGAGCCGGCCCTCGGGTCGGCGCTCGGCACCGCCCTGGAGCAGGCGGGCTTCCACGCCACCCCGCGTGGTCTGCGACTGCGCCCCTGAGCCCGGCGGCGGGCGGCCGTACGCACGACGAGGGCCGTGGGACCGACCCGGTCCCACGGCCCTCGTCCGCGTTCTGTCACCCGGCCGGAGGTCCGGCCACCGGTTCGACGACCGGCTCACCCGTTCGGCGCCGCACCCGCGTCCGGCGCCGCGGCGGCCCGGTGGACCGCCAGTCGGCATGGACCGGGATCATCCCGAGGCCCCAGCCGCCGGCCGCCAGCAGCGCCGGCACCGCGCCCCCGGGCAGTTGCCCGGGGCCGGCCGACAGCCACCAGCCGAGCCCCCCGACCAGGACCGTCAGGAGGCCCAGCCCCAGCCGGAGCGGCCGGGACCGCGCCCGCCGGAAGGGTATTCGGGCCCTGGTACGCGTCACCGCCGCACTGCGCACGACCGCCTCCTTCGCTCAACCCGGGCCCCGTGGGGCCCGTACCGAGGCCAGGTCAGGCGGCGACCACGTCCATCGCGGCGGCCTTGGGCGACATGGTCGCCCGGTCGGTGCCGGGAGCCGGCAGCGGAACCGGTTCGAGCACCGGCCTCAGCAGTTCACCTTCGGAGAGGGTGGCCATCGCCGCAAGTTCGGCGAGCGACAGTTCGTCGCTGACCTCGCGCATGACCTCGGACATCCGGACGTCGAGTGCGTCGCAGATGGCGGAGAGCAGCTCCGAGGAGGCCTCCTTCTGTCCCCGCTCGACCTCGGAGAGGTACCCGAGCGAAACCCTGGCGGCCGCCGACACCTCGCGGAGTGTGCGGCCCTGGCGCTGGCGCTGCCGACGCAGTACATCGCCCAGTAGGCGACGGAGCAGGATCATCGGTGCCTCCCTCCTCGGACTGCGGATCGAGATGTCACGCCCCCACCGTACCGCCTTGCCCGCTTCGCGTGCGGGGACCATGGTCGTGTTCACTCTGGGCTGCAAGGCTGTCCCCTCCCCTGTTTCGGTGTCGCACCCGGGTCGGCGGGCACCTCGTCGTACCCTCCGGGCGGCACTCGGCCACCGCCACGCCACTCGTTCGCCACCTGGTTTCTGCCCAACCAGGCCCTCCGATGTAACACGATCCTCCAGATGTGCGATGCCCGCACGCCAGTTCGGCAGATCCCGGCTCGGTGGAGATCTCGGCGGGCGGCCCCGGTGGAGACCGGGGAGCGGTGTGACGGGTGGCCGGTGGGACGGCCGGTGAGGGCAGTGCGGACGACGACTCAGTGCGCGGGTGTACCGGACGGGAGCCGCCCGACGAGCAGCTCCAGAGCGGCGGTCACCGCCCTGTGACGGATTGTGGCACGCTCTCCCGACAACCGTGGCGAACTGACCAGAGTTCCCTCCGGACCGGCGATCGCGAGGTGTACCGTGCCGACCGGCCGGCCGTCCTGCGGCTCCGGGCCGGCCACCCCGGTCGTCGCGACCCCGTAGGTCGCCCCGAGCAACTTGCGCACGCCCTCGGCCATCTGCCGGGCCACCACCGGGTGGACCGGACCGTGGACGTCCAGCAGCCCCTCGTCGACGCCCAGCACCGAGGCCTTCAGCTCGGTCGCGTAGGCGGTCACCGACCCGCGGAAGGTCGCGGACGCCCCGGGGACGTCCACCAGCGCGGCCGCCAGCAGCCCGCCGGTCAGCGACTCCGCGACGGCCACCGTGCCGCCCTCGGCCCGCAGCGCGGCGTGCGCCCGCTCGGCCAGCCCGTAGTCGGCCGGCCCTCCGGCCGCCGCTCCGGCCGCCCCGCCCGGCTCCACGACGCCCCCGGTCCGCACGGCCTCGGATCTACCACTCATCCCGACGTCCCTCCCTCGCGCTCCCCCGGGCCGGTCCCGGAGTACCCGCCATTGTGGCGCCCGGGGGCCTCCCGCGACCGGGATCCGCGCGGTTTCACCCGCGCGGGCGCTGCGCCGCCAGTCCCTCGCGGCGCAGGCGCAGCGCCTGCCCCACGTAGTCCAGCGCGGTGCCGACGGTCAGCAGCACCGCGACGCCCATCAGCACCGCCCGGCCGGTGGCCAGCCAGCCGGTCAGCGCCAGCACGTACATGCCGACGGCGATGCCCTGGGTGAGCGTCTTGAGCTTGCCGCCCCGGCTGGCCGGGATGACGCCGAAGCGGATCACCCAGAACCGCATCAGCGTGATGCCGAGCTCACGGGCGAGGATCACCACGGTGATCCACCACGGCAGGTCGCCCAGCACCGAGAGGCCGATCAGCGCCGCGCCCATGATCGCCTTGTCGGCGATCGGGTCGGCGATCTTGCCGAAGTCGGTGACCAGTCCCTTGCGCCGGGCCAGCTCGCCGTCGAAGAGGTCGGTGATCATCGCGATCGCGAAGGAGGCCCAGGCCACCGAGCGCCACTTGGGGTCGTGGCCGCCGTCGGCGAAGAGCAGGGTGACGAAGACCGGGACCAGCAGCAGCCGGACCATGGTCAGCATGTTCGCGATGTTCCAGATCCCCGGCGCCGGGGGCACCGCGGCCTCCGGTCTGCCCGGGTGGGCCGCGGCCGGGGCGCCGGGCCCCTGGGTCATTCCCCGGCTCCCGGTGCCCGGCGGACGCGCACCTGCTCGAGCGCCTCGGCGACCAGGTCGACGCCCTCGCCGGCGACCACCCGGGCCCGGTAGAACTGCCCGACCCGGGCGTCCTCGGCGCCGGTCAGGGTGGTGAGGCCGTCGGTCTCCGGCGCCTGGTGGGCGGCGCGGCCCTCGACCAGGTCGCCGTCGACCGACTCGACCAGCACCTCGACCTCGGTGCCGATCCGCTGCTCGGCCCGCTGGGCGGTCATCTCCTCGGCGAGCTTGCTGAGCCGGGCCAGCCGGTCGGCCACCACGTCCTCGGGCAGCTTGTCGCCGTACGTGGCGGCCTCGGTGCCCTCCTCGTCGGAGTAGCCGAAGACGCCGATGGCGTCCAGGCCGGCGTGCGTGACGAAGCGCTCCAGCTCGGCGAAGTCCTCCTCGGTCTCGCCGGGGAAGCCGACGATGAAGTTGGACCGGGCGCCGGCCTGCGGGGCCTTGTCGCGGATGGTGCCGAGCAGCTCCAGGAACTGGTCGGTGGAGCCGAAGCGGCGCATCCGGCGCAGCACGGCCGGCGCGGAGTGCTGGAACGACAGGTCGAAGTAGGGCAGCACGCCCTCGGTGCCGGTCATCGCGTCGATCAGGCCGGGGCGCATCTCGGCGGGCTGCAGGTAGGAGACCCGGACCCGCTCGACGCCGTCGATCGCGGAGATCTCGCCGAGCAGGGTCTCCAGCAGCCGGATGTCGCCGAGGTCCTTGCCGTACGAGGTGTTGTTCTCGCTGACCAGGACGACCTCGCGGACGCCCTGCCCGGCCAGCCACTGGGCCTCGTGCAGCACGTCGGAGGGCCGGCGGGAGATGAACGAGCCGCGGAAGGCCGGGATGGCGCAGAACGAACATCGGCGGTCGCAGCCGGAGGCGAGCTTGACCGAGGCGACCGGGCTGTCGTCCAGGCGCTTGCGCAGGGTGCGCGGGCCGGAGGCGGGCGCGACGCCCTCCGGCGGGTCCTCGGGGGCGCCGTGGCCGGGCACGGCCACCTCGGCGGCGGCGGCCTGGCGCTCGACGGGGCTCAGCGGCAGCAGCTTGCGGCGGTCGCGCGGGATGTGCGGCGCGTGGTGGCCGCCGGACAGGATGGTCTGCAGGCGGTCGGAGATGTCGGCGTAGTCGTCGAAGCCGAGCACGCCGTCGGCCTCGGGCAGGGCGTCGGCCAGCTCCTTGCCGTAGCGCTCGGCCATGCAGCCGACCGCGACCACGGCCTGGGTGCGGCCGTGGTCCTTGAGGTCGTTGGCCTCCAGCAGGGCGTCGACGGAGTCCTTCTTGGCGGCCTCGACGAAGCCGCAGGTGTTGACGACGGCGACGTCGGCTTCGGCGGCGTCGTCCACGAGCAACCAGCCGTCGGCTTCCAGTCGCCCGGCGAGTTCCTCGGAGTCCACCTCGTTGCGGGCGCATCCGAGCGTGACAAGGGCGACAGTACGGCGTTCAGGCATAGGGCCAAGATTAACGCGCGCCCGCCGGAGCCGTTCGCCCCGGAGGCCACACGCCCGGTCCGGCCGGTTCCGCCCGGGGGCGGCCGACCCCCGCGATCAGCCCGCCTGCGGGTCGCCGGGGGTGTACGTGACGTGCACCACCTGGCCGTTCTTGCCCGCAGGACCGAGGTCCTTGCCGTTGACGTACACGTGCACGGCGCCCGCGTTGCCGATCACCAGCTTGATCTGCTTGGGATCGGTGAAGGTCTGGTCCTGGCCTTCTTCGATGTTGTTCTGGAACAGCGACTTGCCGGTGCCGTCCACCGCCGAGACCCAGCTGGTGTCCTTCTCGGCGACCAGCTTCACGGTGACCTTGTCGGCCGGGGCGGCGGCGATCGCGGGGGCGCTGGGCGCCGGGGCGGGCGGCTGCACGGCCGGGGTGGTCACGGGGGCGACCGGGGCGAGCGAGCCGGTGCCGGAGCCGGCGGGCAGCGGGGCGCTGGCCGAGCCGGTGGTGCCGGTCCCGGACTTGCCGCTCACCAGATTGAAACCGATCACCCCGACCACCGCGACGATCGCGGTGACCATCGCGATGGTCCAGTTCGGCCGACCCCGGCCGGGGACCTTGATCGGGCCGCTCTCGATCAGCTCGGTGGGCCGCTTGGAGGCCGGCGAGCCGCCGTGCGCGGCGTCGTAGCGGGCCACCAGGGCCTCGCCGTCGACGCCGACCAGCTGGGCGATCGCGCGGATGTGGCCGCGGGCGTAGAAGTCACCGCCGCACCGGCCGAAGTCGTCCTCCTCGATGGCGTGCACGATCGGCACCCGGACCCGGGTGGCACTGCTCACCTGATCCACCGTGAGCCCGGCCTCGATCCGGGCGGCGGACAGCACCCGGCCGATGCTCGGGGCATCGGCCGCCTGTTCGGCGGCGCCGGCGGGCCGGTCCGGGGACGGGGCGTTCTCGCGGTCGGAGGACTTGCCGATGGTCACGGTGCACGCCTTTCGAGCGGTTGGCCACCTGCTGGGGAACAGTCTAGGGGCGTGGGCGGATCGTTTCTCAAGCGGAACAGGCCCGAATGCGCTCGGCCGCCCCGGCACCGGGCCGGGCGTGCACTGACCGCCCTTCGGTGCGGCGGCCGCCGTCTCCGGGGCCCCCGCACCGCCGTCCGCGCGTCCGGTGTCCCCCGTGGGACGCCGTGCGCACCCGATCGGTTCCGCACCCGCCGCCTACCCCCATCCGAACGGGTGAACACCCGTCAGTGGCCCCGGCCGGCCTCAGCCGCGGATGGAGACGATCACCCCGTCCAGCTCGTCCGGCTTCACCAGGACGTCGCGGGCCTTGGAGCCCTCGCTCGGTCCCACGATGCCGCGCGACTCCATGAGGTCCATCAGCCGCCCGGCCTTGGCGAAGCCGACCCGCAGCTTGCGCTGCAGCATCGAGGTGGAGCCGAACTGGGTGGAGACGACCAGCTCGGCCGCCTGGATCAGCAGCTCCAGGTCGTCGCCGATCTCCTCGTCGATCTCCTTCTTCGGTCCGCCGCCGACCATCACGTCGTCCCGGTACACGGCGGACAGCTGTTCCTTGCAGTGCTTCACCACGGCGGCGATCTCGGCCTCGGTGACGAAGGCGCCCTGCATGCGGATCGGCTTGCTGGCGCCCATCGGCAGGAAGAGCGCGTCGCCCTTGCCGATCAGCTTCTCGGCGCCGGGCTGGTCCAGGATGACCCGGGAGTCGGCCATCGCCGAGGTGGCGAAGGCGAGCCGGGACGGCACGTTGGCCTTGATGAGGCCGGTGACCACGTCGACCGAGGGCCGCTGGGTGGCCAGCACCAGGTGGATGCCGGCCGCGCGGGCGAGCTGGGTGATCCGGACCACCGAGTCCTCGACGTCGCGCGGGGCGACCATCATCAGGTCGGCCAGTTCGTCGACGATCACCAGCAGGTACGGGTAGGGGGTCAGCTCGCGCTCGCTGCCGAGCGGCGGGGTGACGGTGCCGGCCCGGACCGCCGCGTTGAAGTCGTCGACGTGCCGGAAGCCGAACGCGGCGAGGTCGTCGTAGCGCATGTCCATCTCGCGGACCACCCACTGGAGGGCCTCCGCGGCCTTCTTCGGGTTGGTGATGATCGGCGTGATGAGGTGCGGGATGCCCTCGTAGGCGGTCAGCTCGACCCGCTTGGGGTCGACCAGCACCATCCGCACCTCGTCCGGGGTGGCCCGGGCCAGGATCGAGGTGATCAGGCAGTTGATGCAGGACGACTTGCCGGCGCCGGTCGCGCCGGCCACCAGGATGTGCGGCATCTTGGCGAGGTTGGCCATCACGGTGTGGCCCTCGACGTCCTTGCCCATGCCGACGACCATCGGGTGGGTGTCCTCGGCGGCGGTGCGCGAGCGCAGCAGGTCGCCGAGGTTGACCATCTCGCGGTCCCGGTTCGGGATCTCGATGCCGACCGCGGACTTGCCCGGGATCGGGCTGATGATCCGCACGTCCGGGCTGGCCACCGCGTACGCGATGTTCTTGGCGAGCGCGGTGATCCGCTCGACCTTGACCGCGGGGCCGAGCTCGACCTCGTAGCGGGTGACCGTCGGGCCGCGGGTGAAGCCGGTCACCCGGGCGTCCACCTTGAACTCGCCGAAGGTGCCGGTGAGCTGGGCCACCACCTCGTCGTTGAGGGCGCTGCGGGCCTTGGCCGGGCCGCCGCGCTCCAGCAGGTCGAGCGAGGGCAGGGCGTAGGTGAGGCCCTCCGCGAGCTGGAGCTGCTCCATCCGGACCGGCGCGGGGCCGTGCTCCTCGGGCGCGCCGGGGCCGGCGCCGCTGCGGGCGGCCGGGACGGCGGGCTCCTCCGGCGGGGCGGTGCGGTCCTGCACCTGGTGCATCATGTCCGCCACGGCCGAGGAGGCGGGCACGCCGTAGACCAGCGCGCCGTCCAGGTCGGCGGCCGCGCCGGCGGCGAGGTTGCGGGTGGTGTACGGGTCCAGCGGCTCCTTGGCGAACATGTCCGGCTCGGCGGCGGGCTCGTCCTCGGGCTGCTTGCGCTTGCGGCGGCGCCGGCGGGCGGCCACCTCGTCCGAGGGGTCGTCACCGTCCGTGTCCACCGTGAAGGGCAGCGCGGAGGGGTCGGCGTCCTCGGGGGGTTCGTGGGAGAGTTCGCGCTCCGGCGCACGCCCCCCGTCCAGGTCCTGCGGGCCGGGTTCGACCACGCCCAGCCGGACGCCGACCCCGCGCATCCGCTCGGGGATCCGGTTGACCGGGGTGGCGGTGGTGACCAGCAGGCCGAAGAAGGCGAGCAGCAGGAGCAGCGGCACCGCGAGGGCCGGCCCGGCGGCGGCCATCATCGGGGTGGACGCGGCCCAGCCGACGATGCCGCCGGCGGTCCTTATCCGGGTCGCGCCGCTGCCCATCGCGGGCGCGCCGCAGCCGATGTGGACCAGGCCGAGCACACCGACCAGCAGCGTGGTCAGGCCGATCATGATCCGGCCGTTGGCCTCCGGCAGCTCCGGGTGGCGCAGCAGCCGGATCGCGACGGCGGCCAGCAGGAACGGCACCAGCACGTCGAGCCGGCCGAACAGGCCGGAGACCACGTTGGTGGCCGCCTCGCCCAGCCAGCCCTGCGGGCTGAACCAGGTGCCGGCGGCGGTGACCAGGGCCAGCGCCAGCAGCAGCAGGCCGACGCCGTCCTTGCGGTGCGCCGGGTCCAGGTTCTTCGCGCCGTCGCCGAAGCCCCGGAAGACCGTGCCGATGCCGTGCGCCATGCCGAGCCACAGGGCCCGCACGGCGCGGAAGAGTATCGGCCGGGGAGCGGGGGGCGGGGCGGGTGCCTTGGCCGCCGTCTTCTTCGCCGGGGCGGCCTTCTTCGCGGCCGCCTTCTTGGCGGGCGGCTTGGCGGGAGCCTTCGCCACGGCCTTCTTGGACGGTCCCGGACTCGATTTGCGTGCCGCGCTTCCGGGCGTACGTGTGGCCATGGGTCAGCAGCCTACCGGGGCGGACGACCTGTGCCCACGTCGTGCGCGCGGAGCCCCGGGACGTGTCGCCGACACACCGTCACCCTCTCGGTTTCACCCGGACGGGTGAAACCGGAGCCGCTCAGTCCGCGCCGGGTCGCAGCGCGTCCAGCGCGCGCCGCAGGCCGGCCAGCTTGCGCTCCAGGTGCGCGGCGGTGGCCGCCACGCCGCCGTCCTCGGTGCCGTCGAGCTGCTTGGTCAGCGACTCGGCCTGCTCCTCGACCGCCGCCAGCCGGGCCGACAGCTCACCGAGCAGCGCGCCGCCGATGGCCGGCTCGGCGCCGCTCGCCTCCAGCTGCAGCCGCAGCAGCGCGGCCTGCTCCTTCAGCTGGCAGTTCTTCATGTAGAGGTCGACGAAGACCGAGACCTTGGCGCGCAGCACCCAGGGGTCGAACGGCTTGGAGATGTAGTCCACCGCGCCGGCCGCGTAGCCGCGGAAGGTGTGGTGCGGGCCGTGGTTGATCGCGGTGAGGAAGATGATCGGGATGTCCCGGGTGCGCTCGCGGCGCTTGATGTGGGCGGCGGTCTCGAAGCCGTCCATCCCGGGCATCTGGACGTCCAGCAGGATCACCGCGAAGTCGTCCGTGAGCAGCGCCTTGAGCGCCTCCTCGCCGGACGCCGCCCGGACCAGGGTCTGGTCCAGCGCCGAGAGGATCGCCTCCAGCGCCAGCAGGTTCTCCGGCCGGTCGTCGACCAGGAGGATCTTCGCCTTCTGCATCACGACGCGCCCTCCTGTCGCCTGCCTACCTGGGGAAGGCACCCGCGTACTGCCCACCACTACCCCGGTCATGCTAGCCGCACCCCCTCGCCCGGCACATCGCTCCGTCGCGTCCGGATCCGGAGCGGCGCGCAGTCAGTGCACCGGCGTACGCTCACCAGCGAGTCGCCATCCGGTCACTGTTCGCAACGATCGGTGACCCTACCGGGTTCCCGGCCCTCCCCGCCAGCAAACCGCCCACCCCACCGGCGTGAATCCCGGAGCGTACTCCGGGATTCACGCCCCCGTCATCCGATCGGTCCCGACTCGGCCGTTTCCGGGACACGCTGGGCACGTTCCGAGCCCTTCAGGACTTCCGGACGGTGAGCCACTCGTGCATCACCGACAGCAGGTGGTCGGTCTCGACCGGCTTGGTGATGTGGTCGGTGGCCCCGGCCTCCAGCGACTTCTCCTTGTCGCCCTTCATCGCCTTGGCGGTCAGCGCGATGATCGGCAGCCCGGCGAACTGGGGCATCCGGCGGATCGCCTCGGTGGTCGCGTAGCCGTCCATCTCCGGCATCATGATGTCCATCAGGACCAGCGCGACGTTCTCGTGCTGCTCCAGCATCTCGATGCCCTCCCGGCCGTTCTCCGCGTACAGCACGGTCAGGCCGTGCTGCTCCAGCACGCTGGTGAGGGCGAACACGTTGCGGACGTCGTCGTCGACGATCAGCACCTGCTGGCCGTCGAAGCGGGTGTCCGTGCGCGCGGACGGGCGGGCCGCCAGGGCGAGCTCGGGCGCCCGGCCCTCGGCCGTCCGCCCGCCGCTCCCGCGCCCCTCGGCGGGCCCGGCCGCGGCCCCCCGGCCGTCGGCGGGCCCGCGCTCCGGCCGCGGCGCCTCCAGGGCCTCCGCGCGGCGGCGCTCGACGGCACCCCGGCGGCGGACCTCGACCAGCTCGCGGACCTCCTGGGCCCAGTGGTCGGCCGGGCTCTCGCCCACCGGCACCGGCGTGCCGGCCGGGGTGACGCCCACCGCGGCCCGCAGTCCGGCCGCGCCCTGCCCGGCGGCGTCCGGCGCCTCGGTGCGCAGCGGCAGGTACAGGGTGAACGTCGACCCCTTGCCCAGCTCGCTCTCGGCGTGGATCTCGCCGCCGAGCAGCCGGGCGATCTCCCGGCTGATCGACAGCCCGAGGCCGGTGCCGCCGTACTTGCGGCTGGTGGTGCCGTCGGCCTGCCGGAACGGCTCGAAGATCTCCCTCAGCTTGTTGCCGGGGATGCCGATTCCGGTGTCGGAGACCGCGAAGGAGATCAGCGGGTCGTCCGGGCCC
This sequence comes from Kitasatospora sp. NPDC002551, assembly GCF_040296005.1. Lineage (NCBI taxonomy): Bacteria > Bacillati > Actinomycetota > Actinomycetes > Kitasatosporales > Streptomycetaceae > Kitasatospora > Kitasatospora sp. NPDC002551. Next base: position 86,537 of record NZ_JBEOWI010000038.1, read on the forward strand.
TTGATGGCGCCCGCCTCCAGCAGCTGCTCGCGCACGTGCTGCGGCACGCTCTGGCCGGCCGGGCTGATCGAGAAGTCGACGGCGCCGGTGTCGGTGAACTTCACCGCGTTGGAGATGAGGTTGCGCAGCACCTGCTGGAGCCGCTGCTCGTCGGTGTGCAGGGTGACCGGCAGGGCCGGCGAGACCCGCACCCCGAACTCCAGGTTCTTGTCCAGCGCGACCGGCTGGAAGGTCGCCTCGACGTAGTCGACCAGCTGCACCAGGGCGATCCTGGCCGGGCGGACGTCCATCTTGCCCGCCTCGACCTTGGACAGGTCCAGGATGTCGTTGATCAGCTGGAGCAGGTCGGACCCGGCGCCGTGGATGGTGTCGGCGAACTCGACCTGCTTGGGCGACAGGTTGCCCTCGTTGTTGTCGGACAGCAGCTTGGCCAGGATCAGCAGCGAGTTCAGCGGGGTGCGCAGCTCGTGCGACATGTTGGCGAGGAACTCGCTCTTGTACCGGGACGCCAGCGCGAGCTGCTCGGCGCGCTCCTCCAGGACCTGCCGGGCCTCCTCGATCTCGCTGTTCTTGATCTCGATGTCCCGGTTCTGCTGGGCGAGTTGCTCGGCCTTCTCCTGCAACTCCTCGTTGGTGCGCTCCAGCTCCTCCTGGCGCGCCTCCAACTCGGCCGACCGCATCGACAGTTCGGCGGTCAGCCGCTGGGACTCCAGCAGCAGGCCCTCGGTCTTGGTGTTGACGCTGATGGTGTTGACGGTGACGCCGATCAGGTCGGCGATCTGGTTGAGGAAGTCCAGCGCGACGGTGGTGAAGGAGCTGAAGGTGGCCAGCTCGATCACGCCCAGCAGCCGGCCCTCGAACAGCACCGGCAGCACCACGATGTGGGCCGGCGAGGCCTCGCCCAGGCCGGAGGCGATCTTCAGGTAGCCGGGCGGCGCCTCCTTGAGGATGATCGCCCGCTTCTCCACCGCCGCCTGGCCGATCAGCGACTCGCCGGGGCGGAAGGTGGTCGGCATCGAGCGCCGCTGGTAGCCGTAGCTGCCGATCAGCCGCAGCACGGTGTCGTTCTCGTCGTCGTCCTCGGTGATCAGCTCGGCGGTGCGGCCGGCCGGCTGGGCGAGGAAGAACGCGCCGTGCTGCGCCGAGACCACCGGGGTGAGCTCGGTCATGATCAGCGAGGCCACCGCCTCCAGATCGCGCCGGCCCTGCAGCAGGCCGGAGATCCGGGCCAGATTGGTCTTCAGCCAGTCCTGCTCCTGGTTGGTGCGAGTGGTCTCGCGCAGGTTGGCGATCATCTGGTTGATGTTGTCCTTGAGCTCGTCGAGCTCGCCGGCGGCGTCCACGTCGATCCGCAGCGACAGGTCGCCCCTGGTGACGGCGGTGGCGACCTGCGCGATCGCGCGCACCTGCCGGGTGAGGTTGTTCGCCAGCTCGTTGACGGACTCGGTGAGGTCCTGCCAGGTGCCGTCCACGCCCGGCACCCGCGCCTGGCCGCCGAGCCGTCCGTCGGTGCCCACCTCGCGGGCCACCCGGGTCACCTCGTCGGCGAACGCCGAGAGCTGGTCGACCATGGTGTTGATGCTGGTCTTGAGCTCCAGGAACTCGCCGCGCGCGTCGACGTCGATCTTCTGCGAGAGGTCGCCCCGGGCCACCGCTGTGATCACCAGCGCGATGTTGCGCACCTGACCGGTGAGGTTGTTGGCCATCAGGTTGACGTTGTCGGTCAGGTCCTTCCAGATCCCGGCCACGCCCGGCACGCTCGCCTGGCCGCCCAGGGTGCCGTCGGTGCCCACCTCGCGCGCCACCCGGGTCACCTCGACCGCGAAGGCCGACAGCTGGTCGACCATGGTGTTGAGCGTCCCGGCCAGCCCGGCGACCTCGCCCCGCGCCTCGATGGTGATCTTCTTGGAGAGGTCGCCCGAGGCCACCGCGGCCGCCACCTCGGCGATGTTCCGGACCTGACTGGTCAGGTTGGACGCCATGAAGTTGACGTTGTCGGTCAGGTCCTTCCAGATGCCCGACACCCCGCGCACCCGGGCCTGGCCGCCCAGGTTCCCCTCGGTACCCACCTCGCGCGCCACCCGGGTCACCTCGTCGGCGAACGCCGACAACTGGTCGACCATGGTGTTCACGGTGGTGACCAGTTCGAGGATCTCGCCCCGGGCGTCGACGGTGATCTTCTTCGAGACGTCGCCCCGGGCCACCGCGGTGGTCACCTCGGCGATGTTGCGCACCTGGCTGGTCAGGTTGTTGGCCATCAGGTTGACGCTGTTGGTCAGGTCCTTCCAGGTGCCGGACACCCCCGGCACGCTCGCCTGGCCGCCGAGGATGCCCTCGGTGCCGACGTCCCTGGCCACCCTGGTCACCTCGTCCGCGAAGGCGCCCAGCTGGTCGACCATCGTGTTGATGGTGTTCTTCAGCTCCAGGATCTCCCCGCGGGCGTCCACCTGGATCTTCTGCGAGAGGTCGCCGCGCGCGACGGCGGTGGTCACCTGGGCGATCCCGCGCACCTGGTCGGTGAGGTTGTTCGCCATGAAGTTGACGTTGTCGGTGAGGTCCCGCCAGACGCCGGCCGCCCACGGCACCTGGGCCTGCCCGCCGAGCCGTCCCTCGGTACCCACCTGACGGGCCACCCGGGTCACCTGCTCGGCGAAGCCGGAGAGCTGGTCGACCATCGTGTTGATGGTGTTCTTCAGCTCCAGGATCTCGCCGCGGGCGTCGACCTCGATCTTCTGCGAGAGGTCGCCGCGCGCGACGGCGGTGGTCACCTGGGCGATCCCGCGCACCTGGCCCGTCAGGTTGTCCGCCATGAAGTTCACCGAGTCGGTGAGGTCCCGCCAGACGCCGGCGACACCGGGCACCTGCGCCTGGCCGCCCAGCCGGCCCTCCGTGCCCACGTCCCGGGCCACCCGGGTCACCTGCGCCGCGAAGCCGTTCAGCTGGTCCACCATCGTGTTGACGGTGTTCTTCAGCTCCAGCATCTCGCCGGCCACCTCGACCGTCACCTTGCGGGACAGGTCGCCCTTGGCCACCGCGGTGGTCACCTGCGCGATGTTGCGCACCTGAGCGGTCAGCCGCCCGGCCATGGTGTTGACCGAGTCCGCGAGGTCCTTCCAGCTGCCGGAGACGCTGCGGACCTTCGCCTGGCCGCCCAGCTTGCCCTCGGTGCCGACCTCACGGGCCACCCGGGTCACCTCGTCGGTGAACTCCGACAGCTGGTCCACCAGCCCGTTGACGGTCCGGCCGATCTTCAGGTACTCGCCGCGCAGCGGGTGGCTCACCCCGTTGCTGTGCAGCGAGCGCAGCTCCATCTTCTGGTCGAGGTCGCCCTCGGCGATCGACGTGAGCACCCGGCCCACCTCGGCCATCGGCCGCGCCAGGTCGTCGATCAGCGCGTTGCAGTTGTCGACCGCCGCCATCCAGGCGCCCTCGCCGGCGCCCGTCTCCAGCCGCTCGTTCAGCCGGCCCTCACGGCCCACCGCCCGCCGCACCCGGGCCAGCTCGCCCGTCAAGTGCTGGTTGCGCTCCGCCACCTCGTTGAACACCGCGGCGATCTCCGCCAGCGGACCGTCCCCGGGCACCGTCAGCCGGCGCCGGAAGTTTCCGTCCCGCATCGCCGTCAACGCGGCCAGCAGCTTGCGCAGCTCGGCCGGCTCGGCGCCGCGGCTGTGGTTGACACGCCGGCCGGCCGCGCTCCGCGGCGCGGCCCCGGGGCGGCCGCCGCGCGGAGCGGGCGGCGTCGTACCGGTTGCGTCCTTGGTGGCCGAACTCAACGGGCCCCTCCCAGATCGTGAACTGCTACCGTCCCGGCGGCCGGTCAGGCCCACCGGGACCCTCGACGACCGTACTGCTCGGACCGGACATCGCGGACCCCCCAGTCTGGCAGCACTCGCGCCCGGTACAAGCGCGGTTGCGCTCGGTTGGCACCGGCCCGTCCGAAACGGGTGGGCAGAATCACCCTCCGGTGCCTGTTTCGACTCCCCGCCCCCACGGGGAACCAACCGGAAAGTAGGGTGGAGCGCTGCACCGGGCCGCAACCGCCCCCGGCGGCGCCGCCCACCCCGCCGGCGCGCACCGGGATGCGGCGCCGTACCCCGGACAGCCAGGGCCAGAGCAGAGGAGACGTGGCAACGTGGTCACCGCGCGCGCAGCCGCCACCTTCGAACCCGTGGGCCGGTCGGCCGGCGCCGCCCGCTCCTTCGTCCGGGACGCGCTGCTGGGCTGGGGCCTGCCGGAGGTCGTCGACGACGCCGTGGTCCTGGTCAGCGAACTCGTCACCAACGCGGTCGTGCACGCCGGCACCGCCGCCGAGGTCTGCTGCCTGCGCGAGGACGGCACCGTCCGGATCGAGGTCACCGACCACCACCCCGAACGCGGCCTGCCCAGCTTCGCCGACGTCCCCGCCACCGCGTCCGACCACTACGCCGACGCCGACGGCGAGGGCGGCCGCGGCCTGCTGATGTGCGCCGCGCTCGCCGAACGCTGGGGCGTCGAGTACGGCTCCGGCCGCAAGACCGTCTGGTTCCGGCTCGCGCTGCCCGCGCACACCGCCGGCACCCGCTACGCCCTGCCCGCCGCGCCCGGCGGCGAACTGCCCGCCAGCCACGGCCCGGTGCACGTCGCCGTCGTCCAACTCGACGACGACGGCCGCGTGCTCGCCTGGAACCCCGACGCCGAAGCCCTCTTCCAGCACCCCGCCGACACCGTGCTCGGCCGCCCCTGGGCCGACCTCGCCGTCTGGCCCCAGCCCGCCGACAGCGGCCTCGGCCTCGCCGCCGTCCTGCGGCTCGCCCGCTGGGAGGGCGGCTACGCGCTGCGCCGCGCCGACGGCACCGCCGTCGACGTCTACGGCGTCCAGGTCCGCCTGCGCGACACCGACGGCACCCCGACCACCCTCTGCCTGCTCGTCCTCGACGACGACCGCGCCGTACTGCGCTCCCCCGCCCGCGCCCTGCCCGGCGACCGCGGCGAGCCCGCCACCCGGCTCGACCTGCTGGCCGGCCTCGGCACCGGCGAGGACCTCGACACCCTGCTCCAGCACACCGTCGAACGCGCCCGCGACCTGCTCGACGCCGACGCCGCCTACCTGCTGCTCACCACCGAAGACGAGGCCGAGTTCGAGCTGCGCGCCAGCACCGGCCTGCCCCGCGCGCCGCGCCCGCACAGCCGCTTCCCGGTCGACACCGGCAACCGCTACGACTCGCCGCGCCTGCCCTCCGTGCACGAGGACCTCGCCACCCGGCCCACCGGCCTGCCCGTCCTCGACGACAGCGGGCTGCGCTCCCTGCTCACCGTCCCGCTCAAGGTCGAGGGCCGGCTGATCGGCTCGCTCGGCATCGCCAACGGCGCCGCCGGCCGCTACGACAACGAGGACGCGCTGCGCCTGCAGTTCGCCGCCGACCGGCTCGCGCTGGCCGTCGAATCCACCCGGCTCTCCGAACTCGAACGGCTGCGCCGCGGCTCGCTCTCCTTCCTCGTCGAGGCCTCCGACCTGCTCGCCGGCACCCTGGAGCACGAGCAGACGCTCGCCCTGATGGCCCAGATGGCCGTGCCCACCCTCGCCTCCTGGTGCGCTGTCTACACCAACGGCGACCACGGCGCCCCGGCCTCGCTCGCCTTCGTCCTGCACGAGGACGAGGACCGCATCGACCCGCTGCGCGCCCTGCTCGACAAGACGCCCGCCCCGGACTCCGGCCCCACCCACGGCACCCGCTTCTGGACCGCGCCCGCCGAAACCGCCGACGGCGACGGCTTCGCGGACGAACCCGGGCTCGCCGGCCTGCTCGGCGAGACCGTCGTCCTGCCGCTGACCGCCCGCAACCGGGTGATCGGCCTGCTCGCCCTCGGCACCTCGGCCGGCGTGCGGTTCCGCCAGGAGATCCTGGAACTCGCCGAGGACCTCTCCCGCCGGGCCGCCCTCGCCCTCGACAACTCGCGCCTCTACTCCGAGCGCACCGCCACCAGCCAGGCCCTGCAGCGCAGTCTGCTGCCGCCGGAGCTGCCCGACATCCCGGGCGTCGAGGTGGACGTCTACTACCAGGCCGCCGGCGAGGGCAACGAGGTCGGCGGCGACTTCTACGACCTCTTCCCGATCCGCGAGGGCACCTACGGCTTCGCCATCGGCGACGTCTGCGGCACCGGCCCGGAGGCCGCCTCGGTCACCGGACTGGCCCGGCACTCGCTGCGGCTGCTCGCCCGCGAGGGCCTGGACGCCCCGCAGGTCCTCAGCCGGCTCAACACCGCCATCCTGGACGAGGGCGCGCGCAGCCGCTTCCTCACCCTCCTGTACGGCGAACTGACCCCCCGTCCGGACGGCAGCACCGAGCTCTCCCTGGTCTGCGCCGGCCACCCGCTGCCGCTGCGGCTGCGCACCGACGGCCGGGTCGACCGGGCCGCCACCCCGCAGCCGCTGCTCGGCGTCATGGACGACCTCGACCTCACCGCCGAGCACCTGGTGCTCAGCCCCGGCGAGGTCCTGCTCTGCGTCACCGACGGCGTCACCGAACGCCGCGAGGGCCGGCGGATGCTGGGCGACGACGGCCTCGCCGAGGTGCTCACCGGCTGCACCGGGCTCACCGCCGGAGCGGTCGCGCTGCGCGTCCAGCGGGCGGTCGAGCGGTTCGCCCCGGAGCCGCCGTCCGACGACATGGCGATCCTGACCCTGCGGGTGCCCGTCCAGCGCACCGCCTGAGCGCAGCGGCCTGAACGACAACTGAACGACAACGGCCCGACCACACCGGAGCGATGCCTGTCGCACCCCGTGTCGGAGCCTGAACGAACCGTGCCGGGCACCGACACAAAATGTGCGATTCACAAGGGTACAAGCCCGCTCACCCTGGGTACACCGATCTCACCGGGGAATCCCCCGGCGGGGACGTGACCAGCGGCTCTCCCGCTGGCCCAGCATTCCGACCGCAGCCGTCGCACGCTCCAGCCGTGCGCGCCCGGAGCGGTCACGCGCCTTCACCTCATCGACACTCACCCGCGTTCACTGCGCCCTGCGCGCGCCCATGAGTGAAAGGAGCCTCCGGTGAGCAACGAAGCTACCGGGGCACTGAACGCCCGCTCCACCGGCGCCGACGCGGGTAACCTCGGTTACCTCGCCCTCGGCCTGACCCTCCTCGCCTACGGTCTGCTCTCGACCGGCCTCCTCAGCGGCACCGCCGTCGGGAACTCGGCCCACCTCGCCCACATCCTCGGCGGCCTGACCCTGTTCATCGCGGGGCTCTGGCAGTTCCGCGGCGGCGAGGGCTTCACCGGCACCGCCTTCACCAGCCTCGGTGCCTTCTGGGTCACCTGGTCCACGGCCTCCGGCGCCGGCAAGAACGCGGCCGGCCTGTTCCTGCTGCTGTGGGCCCTGCTCGCCCTCACCCTGACCGCCGCCGGCTGGAACGCGGGCCTGTTCAGCCGCGCCGTCTACGGCCTGCTGACGGTCTCCCTGGTCCTGTCCGCGCTCGCCACGTTCAACACCTCCGGCGGCCTCGCCAAGGCGGCCGGCTGGGTCGCCGCCGCCTCCGGCCTGGCGGCCTGGTACTGGGCCACCGCGTCGCTGACCAACAGCGCGTGGGGCCGTGACGCCCTGCCGGTCAAGTAACGGCGGGTGAACCGGTGGGCCGGACCCTCCCCCCACGGGGCCCGGCCCACCGGCATGCCGTGCCCCTGCCCGTCGCCGTCAGCGGCCCCGTCAGCCGCCGACCGCCTGCCACTCCCGCTCCTGCGCCGGGCGGCCCTCCCCGGACCGCCCGGCCCGCCACCGGGCGACAGCGTGCTGCGCGGCGTACGCCAGCAGCAGGATCACCACCGCGACCAGACCGTCCGCCCAGAAGTGGTTGGCCGTCACCACCACGACCGTGATGGTCAGCACCGGGTGCAGCACCATCAGCCAGCGCAGCGGGCTCCTCGACACCCGCACCACCGCGACGGCCGTCAGCACGCACCACGCCACGTGCACCGAGGGCATGGCCGACAGCTGCGCCGCCTTGACCACCCCGCCGACGGCGCCGCCGTACACCGACTGCCCGTATTCGGCGGCGACGTCGACGAAGCCGTTCTCCGGCAGCATCCGGGGCGGCGCCACCGGGAGGAACTGGACGACCAGGCAGACCGCGGTGGTGACCACCACCGTGGTCCGCACCCACGCGTACCGCTCGCGGTGTCTGAGGAAGACCCAGAGCAGCACCCCGATCATCACCGTGAAGTGCATCGACGCGTAGTAGTAGTTCGCCAGCTTCACCAGCGCCGGGTACGGCGTCACCGCGGCCTGCCAGGAGGCCTCGTCGGGCAGGCCGAAGGCCAACTCCGTCCGGTGGATCCAGCGCGCCCTGTCCAGCGCGTGCTCGGTGCTCATCAGGGAGAGGCGTCCGACCAGCTGCCAGAGCGCGAACAGCGCCAGCAGGGTGCCGGCCTCCCGCAGGATCGCCGAAAGGCCGGCCCGCCGCACCCGGGCGGCCGCGTACGCGCCGCCGTAGAGAGCGACCGCGGTGCCCCCGGCGGACTGCCAGGTCAGGGTCATGTTCTGCAACGGTCCGCGCCTCTCCACCAAGCTCCGATGTGGTGGGGAGACGTTAACGCAAAAAGACCCCCTCCTGAACCGGAGGGGGTCTCTTTGGAATGATTGTTCGGCGGCGTCCTACTCTCCCACAGGGTCCCCCCTGCAGTACCATCGGCGCTATGAGGCTTAGCTTCCGGGTTCGGAATGTAACCGGGCGT